>NZ_SMOA01000058.1 GCF_004353985.1 Paracraurococcus ruber
GGCCGCCATGGCCGGAAGCAGGGCCAGCGCCGCGACCCATCGCCCGATCCGCCGCATCGCCGCCTCCCGCCCCATGCGGCGGCAACGCCGCAGCGGCGCGGCCGTTCGCGGCACGACGCCCTGGCCCTGGCCAGCCACGGTCGGGCCTGGGGCGGGATAGAGGCCCGGCGGGGACCGGGCGCGCCCGGGACGGCATGGCCGCGCCCCACTGCCGCGGCCATGCCCAGGTGGGGGGGGGCGGCGGCGGCGCGAAGGCTCGTCGGGGCGCGGCCGCCCCGCGCCCTATTCCGCCCGGATGCCGGCGCTGCGGATCAGGTCGCCCAGGCGCTGCGTCTCCTCCGCCTGCAGGGAGGCGAGCGCGGCCGGCGGGCCGGGGCGCACTTCGAACCCCGCCTCCTCCAGCCGGGTACGCACCTCAGGCTGGTCGAGGATGCGGGTGACCTCGGCATTCAGCCGCGCGATCGCCGCCGGCGGGCTGCCGGCGCGGGCATAGAGCGCGCCCCAGATGGCGCTGACCAGGCCGGTATGGCCGAGTTCCGCGGTGGTCGGCACGCCGGGCAGCTGCGGGATGCGCTGCGGCGCCATGGCGGCCAGCGCCGTCACCCGCCCGGCCCGCAGCTGCCCCAGCACATCGGGCACCGAGGGGAACATGAGCTGCACCTGCCCGGCGATCAGGTCGTTCAGCGCCGGCGCCTGGCCGCGATAGGGCACATGCACCAGCGGGATGCCGAGGGCGCGGGAGACCATCTCCCCGGCCAGGTGGGTGGGCGAGCCCTGGCCGGAGGAGGCATAGGCCGCCGGGTCCCGCCGCGCCCGCAGCGCCGCGACCAAGCCGGCGAAGGACCGCTCGGCCGGCCAGTCGGCGACGGCGACGATCTGCGGGAAGACGGTGACGAGGGTGACGGGCGCGAAATCCGCCACCGGGTCATAGGCCAGCCGCGGGAAGAGCGCGGCATTGGCGGCATGGGTGCCGTTGGTGCCGAACATCAGGGTGTGGCCGTCCGGCGCGGCGCGCGCCGCCTCTACCGCCGCGATGGTGCCGCCGGCGCCGGGCCGGTTGTCCACCACCACCGGCTGGCCGAGGGCGGGGCCCAGCCGCTCCGCCACGATCCGCGCCTGGGTGTCGAGGCTGCCGCCGGCCGGGAAGGGCACGATGACGCGCAGCGGCCGCTCCGGCGCCCAGGCATTGGCCCGGGCGATGGCCGGGACGGCCAAGGGGGACAGGACCAGGGCAGGCACGGCGAGCAGGGCGCGGCGGCTTGTCATGCATCGGCCTCCAGGAAGGGCAGCACGGCGTCGTCGAACAGCGCCGGCTCGGTGCGGGACAGGGCATGGCCGCCCCGCGGCACGAAGACCGCTTCGGCGCCGGGGATCAGGCGGGCGAATTCCTCGGAGAAGTAGCGGGGCGTCAGGATGTCGTCGTCGGCGCAGACCACGCGGACCGGGATGCCGATGCGGCCGAACTCCGCCCGGCGGTCGAAGCGCAGGATGGCGTCCAGCCGGCTGCCCTGCACCTCGGCGCTGCCGAGGCCGGCGCCGGCCGCCGCCTCCATCGCCGCGAGCCGCCCGTCATGCGCGTTGATCCAGTAGGGCGGGTAGAGCAGCAGGGAGGTGTACTGGGCATAGGCGGCGACGCCGCCCTGCGCATGCAGCAGCTTGCGCAGCGCGAAGACGCGGCGGCGATAGGCATCGCCATGCGTGGTGCTGGCATAGACGACCAGCGAGGACAGGCGCTGCGGATGGTCGAGCGCCATGGCGATGCCGATGGCGCCGCCGGTGGAATGGCCGAGCATGCGCGCCCGGCCGATGCCGGCATGGTCGAGGATGGCGACGAGGTCGGCCGCCATCTCCTCCACCGAGGCGACCGGCACGCGGGAGGAGGCGCCGGTGCCGCGCTGGTCGAAACGCAGCAGGGTGAAGCGCCGCGCATAGGCTTCGGCCTGCGGCGCCCACCACTCCGCCGTGCCGCCGAGCCCCGAAGCGAGGACCAGGGGTGGTCCCGATCCCTCGATCCAGTAGTGCAGGGTGCACCCCGCGCGCTGCACAACCGGCATGCCGTCCCGCACTCCCCTCGCTTGCCCGCGCCTGTCCCGCATGGTGGGGTGGCGCTTCGCATCCGGAAGGGGTTCCGCCATGCCGAAGACGCCGATCATTCCGCCGGGCTCCGCGCCCCCGCTAGCGCCCTATTCGCCCGGCGTGAAGGCCGGAAACACCATCTATGTCTCCGGCGTGCTGGCGCTGGATGCGGCGGGGAAGCTGGTCGGCGACGGCGATGCCGGGGCGCAGACGCGGGCGGTGCTGGAGGCGATCAAGGCGATCGTCGAGGCCGGCGGCGGGACGATGGCCGACGTGGCCTATTGCAACATCTTCCTGTCGGACATGGCGCACTACGCGGCGATGAACGCGGTGTACCGCGAATACTTCCCGACGGAGCCGCCGGCCCGCTGGTGCATCCAGTGCGGCCTGGTGAAGCCGGAATTCCTGGTGGAGATCAGCGCGGTCGCGCATCTCGCTGGGTGAACTGGAGGGGTCCAGGGGCCCTTCGGCCGTTGGCAGGGTTGGCGGCACTGCCGCCAACCGCGAGGGGGACGGCCTCCCCCTCGCCGCGTCACGCTTGGCGGACCGCGCCTGCCGCGGCGAGCGCCGCGATCTCGGCCGGCGTGTAGCCCGCTTCGCCGAGGATCGCCGCGCCATCCGCGCCCAGACGCGGCGCCGGCGCACGCTGCCCCGTCGGCGTCGCCGAGAAGCGCACCGGGATGGCCATGCGGCGCGTGCGGCCCTCGGTCGGGTGGTCCTCCGCCTCGAAGAAGCCGGTCGCCAGCAGGTGCGGATCCTCGAAGATGCTCTCCAGCGTGTGCACCGGCGTCACCGGCAGGTCGGCGCGTTCCAGCAGCGCCAGCCATTCGGCGGTGGTCCGCGTCTCGAACTCGCGCGCCAGCATGCCGAGCACGGCGTCGATGTTCCGCGTGCGGGTCGCGTGGCTGGCGAAGCGCGGGTCGGTCGAGACCAGGTCGGGCCAGCCGACCGCGGCGCAGAAGCTGCGCCATTGCCGGTCGTTGTAGATCATGGTGCAGACGAAGCCGTCCTTCGTCCGGTAGGGCCGCCGGTCGGGCGAGAGCAGCCTTCCGTAGCCGCCCCCATCCAGCGGCGGGTCGAAGACCTTGCCGCCGAGATGGTCGCCGAGCACGAAGGTCAGCATGGTCTCGAACATCGGCACCTCGACCAGTTGGCCCTCGCCGCTGCGCGCCTGGTGCACCAGGGCGGCGTTGATGGCGCTGGCCGCCATCAGCCCGGTGATGCGGTCCGCCATCGCCAGCGGGACGTAGCGCGGCTCCCCGCCGCCGGTGCGCGCATTGAGCGAGGCGATCAGCGCGGCGCCCTGCATCAGGTCGTCATAGGCCGGGCGCGGGCCGTAGGGCCCGTCCTGCGCGTAGCCGAGCACCGCGGCATAGACCAGGCGCGGATTCGCCGCCCGCAGCGCGGGGTAGTCCAGGCCAAGGCGCGCCATGGCGGCGGGGCGGATATTCGTCACCAGCACGTCGGCGGAGCGCGCCAGGCGCAGCAGCACGCCGCGGCCCTCGGCCGTCTTCAGGTCGAGCGCCAGGCTGCGCTTGCCGCGGTTGATGGTGAGGAACATGCAGCCCATGCCGGGGCTGCGGCCGGGGCCGATGAGGCGCACCACGTCGCCCTCCGGCGCCTCCACCTTCGTCACCTCGGCGCCCATCTCGGCCAGCAGCTGCGTGCAATAGGGCCCGACCAGCACGGTGGTGAGGTCGAGCACGCGAATGCCCGCGAGCGGCCCCGAAGCCGGCATGCTGTCCCCTCCCCCCTGTCATGGCGGGCGAGGCTGCGCGGCGGTCCGGGCGCGGTCAAGCGACGCCCTGCGACGGGCCGGCATGCGTCGGGGAGGGCCGTGCCCTCCTCGAGCTCCACCCGCCAGGCCACGGGCGTGGCCTGGACCGGCCTGAGCGATCGCCGCTCGATGGGCGATCGAACCGACGCCGGGGTCCGGGGCCTCGCCGAAGGCCCCGGCGGCGGAGGGTGCGGGGGGGGGAGGCAGAGCCTCCTCCCGCGACGGCACCGGCGCAGCGGCCCTCGCTACCGGTGCCGCGCCTCCGCCAGGTGGTCGAAGCGGTGCGTGTAGCTGCCCAGGCCCTGGGTCTGGCTGCGCAGCTCGATGATGAATTCCTGCAGCTCGGCCGCCGGGACCAGCGCCTCGACGCAGTCCCAGCCTTCCCAGCCCTCCTTCGCGGCATAGCCCAGGATCTGGCCACGGCGGCCGGTCAGCAGGCGCTGGGCGTTCGGCGTGTATTCCGCCGGCACGCTGACGGTCACGGCATGCACCGGCTCCAGCAGCACCGGATCGGCCTTGGCGAGCCCTTCCTGCATGGCCATCCGCGTCGCGGTGGCGAAGGCCATGTCGCTGCTGTCGACCGAATGGAAGCCGCCATCGAGCAGCGTCACCGCCACATCCACCACGCGATGGCCGAGCGGGCCCTTGGCCGTCGCCTCCTCCGCCGCCTCGCCCACCGCCGGGATGAAGCGGCGCGGCACGGCGCCGCCGACCACCTCCTCCGCGAAGGCGAAGCCATCGCCGCGCGGCCGCGGCTCGATGCGGATCTTCACATCGGCGAATTGCCCATGCCCGCCGGTCTGCCGCTTCAGCCGCGCATGCTGGGTAACCGCGTGCCGGATCGTCTCGCGATAGGGCACCTGCGGCCGCACGGTCCGCAATTTCATCCCCGCCCCGGCCGAGAGCCGGTCGAGCGCCGCGCGCAGATGCAGCTCCCCCTGGCCATGCAGCACGGTCTGGCCGCTCTCGGGATCGAGCACCACCTGCAGCGCCGGGTCCTCCTCCGCCAGGCGCTGCAGCGCGGCGGACAGGCGCACCTCGTCCTTGCGGTCCTCCAGCACCACCGCCACCGCATGCACCGGCGGCGTCGGCGCCGGGAAGCCGAGCGACTCGCCAGCCGGCGTCGCGCCGAGGGTGGTGCCGGTCGCCACGCCCTCCATCCGGCCGAGCGCGACGATCTCGCCCGCCTGCGCCTCCGGCGCCTTCTGCGCCTCGCCGTTCGGGAAGCGGTGGATGCCGCCGATGCGATGCCCGTCCAGCGCCGTGCCGTCCTTCACCGGGCCACGCCAGAGTCGCGCCCAGGAGAGCCGCCCGGCATGCCCGGCATGCACGGTGCGGAAGACCTGGGCCAGCGGCGGTCCCTCCTCGGCGATGCCGAGGCGAGCGGCCGTCTCCTCCGGCGCCGGCACGTCGTGGCGCAGCGCCTTCCACAGCCGGTGGATGCCGTTGTTGTGCTCGGCCGCGCCCAGCAGCACGGAGACGACGGCGCCCGACAGTTCCCCGGTGTGCAGCGGCCGGTAGATCTCCGCCGGCTCCGGCGCCAGGTCCTCCAGCACCTTCTCGAGCAGCGCGTCGTCGTGGTCGGCCAGCGCCTCCAGCAGCTCGGCCCGCGCCTCGGCCTCCCGCGCGCGGATGCTCTCGGGCAGCGCGATCCGCTCGGACGGCGCGCCGCGGCGGTAGCGATAGGCCCGCTCGCTCACCACATCGACATAGCCGGTGACATGGTCGCCTTCCCGGATCGGGACCTGGCGCAGCACCACCTTGCGCTGCGTCTGGGCTTGCATCGCGGCCAGGGTGTCGCGCACCCGCCCGTCCAGCTGGTCGATCTTGTTGACGAAGACGATCGCCGGCGTGCCGCGCGCATCCAGCATGCGGAACACCGGGCCGAGCGCGGCGGCACGCCCCGGCGCCGCTTCGGCCACCACCACGGCCAGGTCGCAGACCGCGGCGGCGCAGGCGGCGTCATGCGCGAATTCGACCGAGCCGGGGCAGTCCAGCAGCGACCAGGAATCGCCCATGTGCGACGCATGCGCCAGGCGAAGCTCGGTGCCCATGCCACGGGGCCCGCCGCGGCGTGGCGGCGCGCCGGCGGCGGCGAGCAGGGCATCCATCAGCGTGGATTTGCCGGCCCCCTGCGGGCCGATGAAGGCGACGGATCGGGGCCTGGCCCCGCCGGGTTGTCTGCCGCTGGCATCTGGCATCGTTCTGCCCTCCCGCTCCTGGCGGGCCGGGTCGGCGCAGGGTGGCCTGCCCATCCGCGGCGCCGGTCCCCCGGCGAGGCGGGCGAGTCAGCAGGCCACCGGGTCCGGGGCTGCCGCCGCAAGCGGGCGGCAGGCCGGGCGCCGCCGGCCAGCCCGGGCCCATGCTGGGGCCCTTGGTGGACGCGGGCGTCCTGGCGCCGCCGGGACGGGCCCGGGCACCACGCGTGGCAGGGAGCCTAGCGGAGAGCCGCGGCGAATAGCCACTCTCCTGTCGCGCCACCCATGCACGGATCGGTAAGCGAAGGATGAAAGATGCCATGCGCACGGCGCGTGGCGGTGGAGAAGCCCTTCCGCTGGTGCCGCATGCCCGCATGGCGCGATCCTGCGCCGCACAGATGCAGCCGCGAGGTGTCCCATGTCGACCCGCCTTCTTGCCGCCGGCCGGACCGAGGCCGCCCCTGCCCTGCCCGCGCTGGGCGCCGCCATCCTGCTGCTGGCCGTCCTGGCCGCCCTGCCCGGTCCCGCCCTGTTCGTGCTGCTGCTGGCCGGCCTGACCTTCCTGGCGATGACCGTGGCCGGCCTGCGCCGCCGCGGCGGGTCGGGCGTGCCGCCCCTGCCCTACGCGCAGGAAGCCTGACCCACCCTGTGCGTCGCCCGCGCCCTGGCCGATACTTCCCGCCGCAAGCAGCGGGAGGACGGCCATGGCCGAGGCGAAACCGGGCGGGATGGGCCCCTATGACCTGAAGGGCCGCGTCGCCGTCATCACCGGCGGCAGCAACGGCATCGGCGCCGCCACCGCCCGCCGCATGGCGGCCGAGGGCGCGACGGTGGCGGTGGGCTACAACAGCGGCGCAGAGCGCGCCGCCGCGCTGCTGCGCGAATTGCCGGGCAGCGGCCACATTGCGCTGCACACGCCCATGGAGGACAGCGCCGCGCTGCGCCGGGCCGCCGCCGAGGTCGAAGCGAAACTCGGCCGCTGCGACGTGCTGGTGAACAGCGCCGCCACCACGCGCGCCGTGCCGCATGCCGACCTGGAGGCGCTGGACGACGCGCTGATCGACCGCGTGCTGGTGGCGAATGTGCGCGGCCCCTTCGCCACCATCCGCGCCTTCGCGCCGCTGCTGAAGCGCAGCGGCGATGCGGTGATCGTGAACATCTCCTCCCTCGCCGCCGTCACCGGCACCGGCAGCAGCATCATCTACGGCGCCAGCAAGGCGGCGCTCGACACCATCGGGCTGTCGCTGGCGCGCGTGCTGGGGCCGGAGGGCGTGCGGGTGGTGGGCATCTCGCCTTCCGCCGTCGCCACCGACTTCGTGCCGGGGCGCAGCCGGGAAGCGGTGGAGAAGCAGGCGGCGAGTTCGCCGCTTCGGACCGTGACGGAAGCCGATGACGTCGCGCTCGCCATCATGGCGGCCGTCACGCAGCTTCGGCTGACGACCGGCACCACCATCTTGGTCGATGGAGGCAAGCACCTGTGACATGCAGGGAGGCGCGGCGGGGTCCCCATCGCGCGGTGCGCGATGGGGTGCACCTGTCCTCCCTGCACGCTCCGCCAGGGGGCGAAGCGCCCCTGGCCCCCCCCCCCTTAAACTTCGCCCCAGACCTCGCGCGCAACCTCGATGCACAGGCGCAATTTCGCCCATTGCTGCTCGACCGAGAGGAGATTCCCCTCCTCCGTGCTGGCGAAGCCGCATTGCGGGCTGATGGCCAGCTGATCGAGCGGCGCATGCTTCGCCGCCTCCTCGATCCGGCGCTTGAGATCGTCCTTGCTCTCCAGCTCGCCGGTCTTGGAGGTGACCAGGCCCAGCACCACCGTCTTGCCCTTCGGCAGGAAGCGCAGCGGCGCGAAGCTGCCGGCGCGCTCCGTGTCGTATTCCATGAAGTAGGCATCGACATTGATGCCGTTGAACAGCACTTCCGCCACCGGGTCGTAGCCGCCGGAGGCGATGTGCATGGAGCGGAAATTGCCGCGGCAGAGATGCATGGACACCACCATGTCGGACGGCCGGCCGGCGACGGCGGTGTTGATCAGGGTCGCATAGGTCTCCAGCAGCCCCTCCACCTGCTCGCCGCGGTTCTTCAGCTGCGCCAGCTGCTCCGGGTCGCAGAGATAGGCGATGTTCACCTCATCGAGCTGCAGATAGCGGCAGCCGGCCGCGGCGAAATCCTGGACCGCCGCGGCATAGGCGGCGCCGAGATCGGCGAAGAAACCCGCCATCTCCGGATAGGTATGCGTGTCCACCGCCCGCCGGCCGCCGCGGAAATGCAGCACGGAGGGTGACGGGATGGTCTGCTTCGCCACGGCATTTCCGCCATTGGGGTCGCCGGTATTCGCCGCGACGAAGCGGAAGTCGTCCACGAAGGGATGCCCTTCGTAGCGGATCGGGCCGGTCACCTTCAGGCCATAGGCCTTGGTCTGGCCGCCCTTGAACTGGATGCCCTGGTCGGCCTCGTACATCTCGACGCCGCCGAGCTTGGCCAGGAAGTCGAAATGCCAGAAGGCGCGGCGGTACTCGCCATCCGTCACCGCCTTCAGGCCCACCGCCTTCTGCTCCGCGATGGCGTCGCGGATGCAGGCATCCTCGGTGGCACGCAGTTCCGGCGCCTGCGCCGCCCGCGCCTCCCGCAGCGGGACCGGGCGCAGCAGGCTGCCGACATGGTCGGCGCGGAAGGGGGGCTTGCCGTTGGGCATCTGACGACTCCCGTTCAAACGTGATTGAGGCCGAGATGGCGTTCCGCCACCTCGGGCGCGGCGAGCAACGCGTCGCTGCCGCCTGCATGGACGATGCGGCCGCGGTCGAGGATGACGGCGCGGTCGGTGATGGGCAGCACGAGGCGGGCATGCTGCTCGACGATCACGGCGGCCAGCCCGTCCTCCCGCACCATGCGGCGGATGGCGGCCAGCAGGCCCTGCACGATGACCGGCGCCAGCCCCTCCAGCGGCTCGTCCAGCAGGACGAGGCGCGGATTGAGCATGAGCGCGCGGCCCATCGCCAGCATCTGCTGCTCCCCGCCCGACAGCGCGCTGCCGAGGTTGCGGCGTCGCTCCGCGAGGCGCGGGAACAATTCCATCACCCGCGCCAGCGTCCAGGGGCCGGGGCGCGCAACGGCGGTCAGGTTCTCCTCGACGGTCAGGGAGCGGAACACGTTCCGCTCCTGCGGCACCCAGCCGAGGCCGAGCGCGGCGCGCCGCTCGCTCGGCAGCCGGGCGATGTCCTGGCCGGCGAAGCGGATCGAGCCCGCCCGCAGCCGCGGCCCGGCGCCCATCACGGTGGTGATCAGGGTGGTCTTGCCGGTGCCGTTGCGGCCGAGCAGCGCCACCGCCTCGCCCGGCGCCACCTGCAGCGAAATGTCCTGCAGCACCACCGCCTCGCCATGGCCGGCGCTGACGCCCTGCAGGGACAGCAGCGGCTCAGCCATGGGCCGGCTCCCCCAGATAGACCTCGCGCACCCGCGGGTCGCGCGCCACCTCGGCCGGCGGGCCCTCCACCAGCACCGCGCCCTGGGCGAGGACGGTGATGCGTTCAGCGAAGCGGAAGACCAGGTCCATGTCATGCTCGATGAGCAGGACCGTCACGTCGCGCGGCAGGGCGGCGACGGCGTCCAGCACGGCGCGGCTCTCGCCCGGCGGCACGCCGGCCGCCGGTTCGTCCAGCAGCAGCACGCGCGGCCTGAGTGCGAGCGCCAGCGCGATCTCCAGCAGGCGCTGGCGGCCATAGGGCAGGCTGCGCGTCGCCGCCCGCATCTCCGCCGGCGCGAAGCGCAGGCTGTCCAGCAGCGCCCGCGCCTCCGCCACCACCGCGCCATGTGCCGAAACGGGGCGCCACCAGCGGGCGGTCAGCCCCTCGCGCTCCAGCAGCGCCAGCGTCACCGCCTGCACGGGCGTGAACTCCGGGAACAACTGGTTGATCTGGAAGGTGCGCGCCAGGCCGCGCTTCACCCGCGCATGCTGCGACAGGGCCGTCACATCCTCGCCGCCCAGCCGCACGCGGCCGGCGGTCGGGCGCAGCGCGCCGGTCAGCAGGTTCACCAGGGTGGTCTTGCCGGCGCCATTCGGGCCGATGACGGCATGCCGCGCGCCCTGCGCCAGCACCAGATCAATCCCGGCGACGGCGCGAAAGCCGCCGAAGTCGCGGCTCAGCCCCTCCGTCGCCAGCGCCGTCATGCGCGGCCCCGCCGCAGCAGCAGCGCGCCCAGCCCCAGCAGCCCGCCGCGTCCGGCCAAGGCCAGCCCCACCAGCGCCACGCCGATCCAGAACTGCCAGAAGAGCGGGCTCATCTCGGACAGGATGTGGTGCGCCAGGGTGAAGGCCACCGCCCCGAGCAGCGCGCCATACAGCGCGCCGAGGCCACCCAGGACCAGCATCAGCAGCCCCTCCGCCGAGCGCTGGAAAGACAAGGCATCGAGCGAGACGAATTGCGTGGTCTGCGCCAGCAGCGCGCCGGCGACGCCGGCATAGGCCGCCGACAGCGCATAGACCGCGACCAGCCGCGCCCGCACCGGCGTGCCCAGCGCCGGCATGCGCCGCGCATTGCCACGGATGCCGCGCAGCGCCAGGCCGAAGGGCGAGGCGGTGATCAGCCGCGCCAGCAGGAACAGCAGAAACAGCACCGCCAGCGCGTAGAAGAAGGCAGTGCGGCCGAACAGGTCGAAGCGGAAAAGGCCCAGCACCGGCCACATCTCCACCCCCAGCAGCCCGTCGGCGCCGCCGGTGATGCCGGGCAGCTTGTTCGCCGCCTCCGCCAGCATCAGCGACAGCCCGAGCGTGACCATCAGCGCCGGCAGGTCGCCGCCGTGCAGCACCAGAGGCGCCGTAACCAGCCCCAGCAGCGCGGCCAGCAGCGCCGCCAGCAGCAGGCCGGACAGCGGCTCCCCCCAGCCCTGCTGCGCCAGGATGCCGGCGGCGTAGGCGCCGAGGCCGAAGAAGGCGGCATGGCCCAGGGTCAGCACGCCGGCAAAGCCCACCAGCAGATCGAGCGACAATACGAAGAGCGCGACGATCCAGACCTGGCCCAGCAGCGGCAGTTGCTCCGGCAGCAGCCAGTGGCTGGCCAGCGCCAGCAGCCAGAACGCGGCTTCCAGCGCCAGCCTCATCGCGCCGCGGCCTTCGCCAGCAGCCCCTGCGGCCGCAGGATCAGCAGCACGACCATGGCCGTGTAGATGGCGAAGGCGCCAAGCTGCGGCACGTAGTACTTGCCCGCCACATCCACCACGCCCAGCAGCAGCGCCGCCACGAACGGCCCGAGCACGGTATTCGCCCCGCCCACCGCCACGACGATCAGGAAATACACCATGTATTTCAGCGGGAAGGTGGGATCGAGGCCGAGAACCTCCACCCCCAGCGCGCCACCCAGCCCCGCGAGGCCGGAGCCGAGCGCGAAGGTCACGGCGAACAGCCGCTCCACCGGGATGCCCAGGCCGCGCGCCACCACCGCATCATCCACCGCAGCCCGCAGCCGACTGCCGAAGCGCGTCCGCACCAGGCCGAGATGCAGCGCCAGCACGATCGCGCCGCACAGCCCGATCAGGAACAACCGGTAGACGCCGATGCCGACGAAGCCCAGCTCGATCCGCCCGCTCAGCCAGGCCGGCAGGGTGATGAGCTGCTGCCGCGCGCCCAGGAACCAGTCCACGACGGCGCCGGCGATGAAGACCAGCCCGATCGAGAACAGCACCTGGTCGAGGTGGTCGCGGCCATACAGCCGCCGGTACAGCACGCGCTCCAGCAGCAGCCCTAGCAGCGCCGCGAACAGCGCCGCCGCCAGCAGGCAGACCACGAAGGGCACGCCATGCCGGTTCAGCAGCACCACGCAGACATAGCCGCCGGCCATGCCGAAGGCGCCATGCGCGAGATTGACGAAGTTCATCAGCCCGAGTGTCACGGACAGCCCGACCGCGAGCACGAAGAGCAGCATGCCGGAGGCGATGCCGTCGACGAGGACGGTCAGCATGGGCGGGTCGCCGCGAGGAGGGCTCTGCCCTCCCCGCACCCCACCCGCCAAGGGCCGAAGGGCCCTTGGAACCCTCGAGTCATCGCGGGTGAGGAGACCCCCGCTGGGGGTCTCCTCACCCGCGATGAACCTGCACGGGGGCCCGGGGGTCGGTTCGATCCCCGGCGGGGGAGTGCAGAGGGGGCAGCGCCCCCTCTGCGGCCACCCCGCGCACGCAGACCACTCACGTCCCCGGGTCGCGCACGGCCTGCAGCCGGTCGAACTCGATGTTCCAGAGCTGGCCGCCGCGTTCCTCGACCCGCCGGATGTAGACGTCCTGCACGATGTCGCGCGTATTGGCATCCACCGTCACCGGCCCGCGCGGGCTGGTCCAGGACTTGCCCTTCATGGCGTTCAGCAGCGCCTCGCCCTCGCCGGCACCATTGGTGGATTTCAGCCCTTCGGCGATGAGCTGCATGCCGTCCCAGCCGCCGACCGACATGAAGTTCGGCCGCATGCCTGGGTTGGCGGCGGTGAAGGCGGCGACATAGGCCTTGTTCTCCGCGCTGTCATGCGCGGCGGAGTAGTGATGGCTGGTCACGGCGCCCAGCGCCGGCCGGCCCATGTCGTTCAGGATGTCGTCGTCCACCACGTCGCCGGTGCCGATCAGGCGGATGCCAGCCTCCGCAAGCCCACGCTCGGCGAACTGCTTCATCACGGCGGCGCCCTCGCCGGAGGGGACGAAGATGAACAGCGCCTGCGGCTTCGTGTCGCGCACGCGCTGCAGGAAGGGCGCGTAGTCCGGGTTGCGCAGCGGCGTGCGGAGTTCCAGCGGCACCTGCCCGCCGCCGGCGGCGAAGCGTTCCTTGAAGACCCGCTCGGCATCCAGGCCTGGGGCGAAGTCGGTCACCAGCGTCGCGGCGCTGCGGATGCCCTCCTTCAGCGCCCATTCGGCGATCGGGGCGGTGACCTGCGGCAGGGTGAAGCTGGTGCGCAGGATGAAGGGGCTGCGCTGGACGATGACGCTGGTGGCGGCGGCCATCACCACCATCGGCACCTTCGCCTCGGTGGCGACGGGGGCGGCGGCAAAGGCCAGCGGCGTCAGGCCGAAGCCGGCCAGGGCGCGGACCCGTTCGCGCACCACCAGTTCCTGCGCCAGGCGGCGCGTCACCTCGGGCGCGGTGCCGGTGTCGTCGCGCAGCAGCACCTCCACCCGGCGGCCGCCCAGCGCATCGCCGTTCTGGCGCAGGTACAGCTTCACCGCGGCGTCAATCTGCCGGCCGGTCGAGGCGAAGGGGCCGGTCATGGGCAGGATCAGGCCGATGCGGATGGCGGCGCCCTGGGCGATGGCAGGCGCGGCCAATGGCGCGACGAGACCGGTGGCGCCGGCCGCGAGCAGGGCGCGGCGCGGGACGGATCGGAACATGCTCACCCCCCTTGGTTTGGCCGGGGTTGTTGCCGCAGCCGCACCGAAGGGCAAGCCCCTCCTGGCCCTCGATCGGCCCGGCGGTGCCCGCCAAAGCTGCGCATCCCTGGGGCGGGCATGGCCGGGCCGGGCCGCGTCATGCCACCGCGACCCGCTTCAGCCGCTCCGCCGCCGCCAGGTACAGCACGACCAGCGCCAGCAGCGCCGCCAGCATGCCGCCCGGCAGCGGCGCGAAGCCCAGCACCGGCGCCAGCGGCCCCAGCGCCAGGGCCAGCGCGACGGCAAGCGCCCCCAGGGATGTCGCCACCAGCGCCGGATGCGGCGGCGTCGCGCGCCAGGCCGGCCCAGCGGTGCGGATCAGGAAGATCACCAGGACCTGCGTCGCCATGCTCTCGACGAACCAGGCCGTCCGGAATTCCTCCGCCCCCGCGCCGAAGCCCCAGAACAGCAGGGCGAAGGTCGCCAGGTCGAAGGCCGAGGAGAGCGGCCCCATCACCAGGGTGAAGCGCAGCACCTGCCGCATGTCCCAGCCATGCGGGGTGGCGAGGTCCGCCTCGTCCACCGCATCGAAGGGGATGCCCAGTTCCGAGACATCGTAGAGCAGGTTGTTCAGCAGGATCTGCGCCGGCAGCAGCGGCAGGAAGGGAATGGCCAGCGAGGCCACCGCCATGGACAGCATGTTGCCGAAATTGCTGCTGGTGCCCATGCGGACGTATTTCATGACGTTGGCATAGGTGCGGCGGCCTTCCTCCACGCCCTCCGCCAGCACCCCCAGGTCCGGCGCCAGCAGGATCAGGTCGGCGGCGGCGCGCGCCACCTCCGTCGCCTCCTGCACCGAGATGCCGGCATCCGCGGCATGGATCGCCGGCGCGTCGTTGATGCCGTCCCCGATGAAGCCGACGGTGTGGCCGCGTGCCTTCAGCGCCAGCAGGATGCGCCGCTTCTGGTCGGGCGAGACGCGGGCATAGAGGTCCACCTGCTCCACCCGCGCCGCCAGCGCATGGTCGTCCATGCGGGCGATCTCCTCGCCGGTGAGCATTCCCTGCGCCGGCAGGCCCAGCGCCTGGACGAGATGCCGCACCACCGGCGCCGCGTCGCCGGAGACGATCTTGGTGCGGATGCCCAAGGCGGCGAGCCGCGCCACCGCCCTGCCGGCCGAGGCCTTGGGCGGGTCGAGGAAGGCGCAGAAGCCGAGGAAAGCGAGGTCCCGCTCCGCCTCCGGCCCCGTCACGCTCTCCTCCTCCGGCACCGCGCGCACCGCCACGCCCAGCAGGCGCAGCCCCTCGGCGCCGCGCGCCTCCGCCTCGGCCAGCAGGGCGGCGCGGTCGAAATCGTGGCCCTCGGCGCGGGTGCAGGCCGCCAGCACGGCTTCCGGCGCGCCCTTCACCACCAGCCGCCGCTGCCCGTCGCCCTCCACGAGGACGGAGGACCGCCTTCGCTCGAAGCCGAAAGGCACCTCGGCCAGGGCGCGCCAGCCTGCCGGAACGGGCTGCGCCGCCAGGATGGCGGCGTCCAGCGGCGTCGGCAGGCCGCCGGCCAGGCCGGCATTCAGCGCCGCCATGCGCAGCACCTCCGGCGAACCGGCATCCGCCAGCGCGATCCGCGCCTCGGTCAGCGTACCGGTCTTGTCGGTGCAGAGGACATCCATGGCGCCGAGGTCGTGGATCGCCGCCAGCCGCTTCACCACCACCTGCTTGCGCGCCATCCGCAGCGCGCCGCGCGACAGCGTGACGGTGGTGACCATGGGCAGCAATTCCGGCGTCAGCCCGACCGCCAGCGCCACGGCGAACAGGAAGCTCTCTAGCGCCGGGCGGTGGAAGGCCAGATGCGCCAGCAGCACGAACAGCACCAGGAAGGCGGTCAGCCGCAGGATCAGCAGGCCGAGGCCGCGCAGGCCGCGCTCGAAGGCCGTCGCCGGCCGGCGCGCCGCCAGCGCCGCGGCGACGCCGCCCAGGCGCGTGGCATGGCCGGTCGCCACCACCAGCATCACCGCGCTGCCCGCCACCAGCGCGGTGCCGGCGAACAGGGCGTTGCCGGCCTCCGCCGGGTTGGTCCCGGCGCAGGGGCCCGGGCGCTTCGGCGCGGGATAGGGCTCGCCGGTCAGCAGCGCCTCGTTCGCCTGGGCGCCCTCCCCCACCAGCAGGATGCCGTCGGCCGGCACCAGCGCGCCGGCCGCCAACTCCACCACGTCGCCAGGGACCAGCGACTCCACCGGCACTGGCCGCGCCTGCCCGTCCCTCCGGGCGGTGGCGCGCACCGCGACGCTGTCCCGCAGCCGGGCCGCCGCCTGCTCCGCCCGGTGCTCCTGCACCACGTCCAGCGCGACCGAGACGCCGACGATGCCGAGGATGATGCCGAAGCCGGGCCAGTCGCCGGTCAGGCCGGAGACCAGCGCCGCCACCAGCAGGATGGCGACCAGCGGTTCCGCCAGGCGCCGCAGCACCTTCAACGCGATGGCGGCGGGCACAGGATCCGCCACCGCATTGCGGCCGAGCGTGGTGAGGCGGCGCGCCGCCTCCGCCTCCGCCAGGCCGGCGGGGGTGGCGCCGAGGCGGGCCAGCAGCGCCTCCGCGCCCTGGGTCCAGAAGGGGTCTTCCACCGGCGGTGGCTGGCGCGGCGACAATGAAGCGTGCAGCATGGTCCATGGGATGGAACGCCAGGGCCAAACGCGCCTTGATCCGGCACAGGGCGCAAGGGAATTCGCCGGAACGCTGCTGCATGCCCCCGCCTGGGCAGGCTTGCCGCTCAGCCGGGCGCTGATCGCGCGCGCCTTGCCGGCGCGGTGCCTGCCCGCCCGGCCACCCCCCACCCTGTCCGAGTCCCAGCTTCGCGCCGGGATGCAGGGCGCGCTCTGCGGGCGCCGCGCCGGGGACCCCCTTCGGGTCTTCGCCCATGGCGCCCTGATGTGGGACCAGCGGATGGCGGCCGGTGCCGAAGCGACCCCCGCCCGGCTCCGCGGCTTCGCCCGGCGCTGGTGCCTGCGGGACATCCATGACCGCGGGATGCCGGACGCGCCGGGCCTGGCACCGGGCCTGGAGCCCATGCCGGACGCGTGCTGCGAGGGGCTGCTGCTGACCCTGTCGGAGGCGGCGGCGCTCTGGCCGGTCTGGCGGCAGGAGATGGCGCCGGGCTTCTGCCGCGCGGCCTGGGTCACCGTGGTGCCGATGCCGCAGGGCACGCCGCTGCGGGCGCTGGCCTTCGTCGCCGACCCCACCCACCGGTTGCATGCCGGCGCGCTGCCGGAACCGGCCCAGGCCCGCATCCTGGCCCGGGCGGTGGGACCCAGGGGCCCGAATGCCGACGCCCTGCTGTGGGCGCAGGAGGCGCTGGGCGCGGCCGGGCTCGAGGATGCGCTGCTCGATCGTCTCTGCGGCCAGGTCGGGCGGCTGCTGGCCGGCTGACTGGCACGCGGGGTGCTTGCCCCGGCCATCGGAACCGATCCCGGCGTGGTCGCCGCGCCCCGTCGCGTGGATCGGCTTCGCCACCCGCCAGGCGCACCGGCGGGGCGGCCTTCCGGCAGGAAGCCCGCCCCGCCGGCATCGAGGAGAGTCCCATGCCCCGCCGCATCCAACTCGCCGCCCGTCCGGAGCCGGTCAGCGTCGTCCCCGAGGAGACGGCGCTGATCGTCGTGGACATGCAGCACGCCTATTGCTCGAAGGGCGGCTACCTCGACCTCTGCGGCTTCGATGTCTCGGGCGCGGCGCCGGTGATCGCGGAATGCGCCCGCGTCATCGCCGATTGCCGCGCCGCCGGCATCCCGGTGATCTACCTGCAGAACGGCTTCTCCTCGGACCAGCGGGAGGCGCCGCCCACCGCCCCGGTCTGGCACAAGTCCAATGCGCTGAAATTCATGCGCATGAACGAGGCCTATGCCGGCAAGCTGATCACCCACGGCACCTGGGACCACGAGATCCTGCCGGAACTCGCCCCCTTGCCCGGGGAGGTGGTGGTGCCGAAGGCGCGCTACAGCGGCTTCGCCGGGACCAACCTGGATCAGGTGCTGCGGGCGCGCGGCATCCGCACGGTGGTGGTCATCGGTGTGGCGACGAATGTCTGCGTCGAGAGCACGATCCGCGACGCCTACCACAGGGAATTCTTCCCGGTGATGGTGGCCGATGCCACGCTGGCCGCCGGGCCGGGGGCGCAGCAGGCCAGCGAGTTCAACGTCGCCAGCTTCTTCGGTTGGGTGACCAGCGGGGCGGAATTGCGGGCCGCGCTCGGCAGCAACCAGCCGGCATGAAAAAAGGGGGCGCTGCCCCGCGGCAGCGCCCCCTTTCCTGTCGACCGCCAGGCTACTTCTGCAGCGCCTGGACGATCTCCTGCGTCACCTTCTTCGCATCGCCGAACAGCATCATGGTGTTCGGGCGGAAGAACAGCTCGTTGTCCACGCCGGCATAGCCGCTGGCCATGCCGCGCTTGATGAAGAACACCGTCTTGGCCTTCTCCACGTCGAGGATCGGCATGCCGTAGATGGCCGAGGACTTGTCGGTCTTGGCCGCCGGGTTGGTCACGTCGTTGGCGCCGATGACGAAGGCCACGTCGGCCTCCGCGAACTCGGGGTTGATCTCCTCAAGCTCCTTGACGTCCTCGTAGGGGACGTTCGCCTCGGCCAGCAGGACGTTCATGTGGCCCGGCATGCGGCCGGCGACGGGGTGGATGGCGTATTCCACCGTGGCGCCTTCCTTCTTCAGCAGGTCGCCCATCTCCCGCAGCACCTGCTGGGCCTGCGCCACCGCCATGCCGTAGCCCGGCACGACGATGATCTTGGATGCGTTCTTCATGATGAAGGCCGCATCCTCCGGGCTGCCGGCCTTCACCGGGCCCTTGTCGGCCGCAGCACCGCCGGCGGCGCCGGCCGCCGAGGTGTCCGTGCCGAAGCCGCCCAGCAGCACGTTGATGATGCTGCGGTTCATGCCCTTACACATGATGTAGGACAGGATGGCGCCGGAGGCGCCGACCAGCGCGCCGGTCACGATCAGCAGCAGGTTGCCGATGGTGAAGCCGATGCCCGCCGCCGCCCAGCCGGAATAGCTGTTCAGCATGGAGACGACGACCGGCATGTCGGCGCCGCCGATCGGCACGATCAGCAGGAAGCCTAGCGCGAAGGACAGCAGCGCGATGGCCCAGAACAGCAGCGGGCTGCCGGTGGCGCAGAAGGCGATGACCAGGACCAGCAGCAGCACGCCGAGGCCGGCATTCAGCTTGTGCTGGCCGTTGAAGATGATGGGCGCGCCGGACATCCGCCCGTCCAGCTTGGCGAAGGCGATGACCGAGCCGGAGAAAGTGATGGCGCCGATGGCGAGGCCGAGCGACATCTCGACCAGCGAGGCGGTGTGGATGTCGCCATGCGTGCCGATGCCGAAGCTTTCGGGGCTGTAGAAGGCCGCCGCCGCCACGAACACCGCCGCCATGCCGACCAGGGAGTGGAAGGCCGCGACCAGCTGCGGCAGCGCCGTCATCTGGATGCGGTTCGCCACCACCGCGCCGGCGCCGCCGCCGATGGCGAGGCCGGCCAGGATCAGCAGGATGCCGGTGGCGTCCATGCCCGGGCGGAACAGCGTGGCCACGATGGCGATCGCCATGCCGACCATGCCGTAGATGTTGCCCTGGCGGGAGGTGGTCGGGTGGGACAGCCCGCGCAGCGCCAGAATGAAGAGCACCGCCGCGACCAGGTAGGCGAGCGTCGAGATCGTCGCCATGGCGTCAGGCCTTCTTCTTCGACTGGAACATGGCCAGCATCCGGCGCGTCACCAGGAAGCCGCCGAAGATGTTCACCGCGGCGAGCGTCACGGCCAGGAAGCCGAAGATCCGCGCGCCCCAGTTGTCGGCGGTGCCGGCGGCCAGAATGGCGCCGACCACGATGACGGAGGAGATGGCATTGGTCACGCCCATCAGCGGGCTGTGCAGCGCCGGCGTCACGTTCCAGACCACGTAGTAGCCGACGAAGCAGGCCAGCAGGAAGATGGTCAGTAGGAACAGGAAGGGGTCGGCCGCGGCGGCGCCATGCTGGATGGCGGGCACCACCTGCGTCTCGGCCAGCGCGCGCGCCTGCTGCGCCAGTTCCAAGGCACGCTGCGCCGTCGCCGTCGCCTGGTTGGCGAGGTCGGTCGGGTTCATCCTCGTGTCTCCTTCGGCATCGCCGTCCGGGACCGGCCCGCGCGCCCGTCCGACGCATGCGTCGGACCGCGCCGGCCGGCGGACGGCATCATGGTCAGGTCAGGCGGCCTTGGCGGCCTGGAAGCTCGGGTGCACCACGGCGCCGCCGCGGGTGAGCATGACGCCGCGCACGATCTCGTCCTCGGCCGGCAGCTTCGGCGCCTTCGCCTCCTTGTCCCAGAAGGTGGTCAGGAGGGTCAGCAGGTTGCGCGCGAAGAGCGAGGAGGAGGCGCCGGAGATGCGGCCCGGCCAGTTGTGCCAGCCGAGGATCTTCACGCCGTTCTCGGTAACGACCATCTCGCCCGGCTTGGTCAGCGCCACGTTGCCGCCGGCATCGGCGGCGATGTCCACGATGACCGAGCCCGGCTTCATCGACTGCACCATGGCTTCCGTCACCAGCTGCGGCGCCTTGCGGCCCTGCACCAGCGCGGTGGTGACCACGATGTCCTGCTTGGCGATATGGGCGGCGACGACCTTCGCCTGCTCGGCATAGAACTCGGCCGAGAGCTGCTTGGCATAGCCGCCGGCGGTCTGCGCCTGCTTGCTCTCCTCCGACTCGTAGCCGACATAGGTGGCGCCGAGCGACTTGATCTCCTCCTTCGCCGCTGGCCGGACATCGGTGGCGGACACGCGGCCGCCGAGCCGGCGGGCGGTCGCGATGGCCTGCAGGCCGGCGACGCCGGCGCCCATGACGAAGACATTGGCGGCCGAGATCGTGCCGGCCGCGGTCATCAGCATGGGGAAGCCGCGGTCGAAGGCGCCTGCCGCCTCGATCACCGCGCGGTAGCCCGCCAGGTTTGCCTGGGAGGAGAGGATATCCATGCTCTGCGCGCGGGTGATGCGCGGCAGCAGCTCCATCGCCCCGGCATCGATGCCGGCCTGGGCATAGGCGGCCGCCGCCTTCTCGTCGGCCTGCAGCTGGCCGAGCAGCAGGGCGCCGCGCGGGATCAGCGCCAGCTCGTCCACCTCGCCCTCCCCGGCCGCGAGCGGCGCGCGGATCTTGAGGACGATGTTGGCCCCCTGGAGCGCCGCCGCGGGATCCGCCGCCACCTCGGCGCCCGCCGCCGCATAATCGGCATCCGGGATGCCGGAGGCGAGGCCGGCGCCGGCCTCCACCGCCACGCTGCAGCCGAGGCCGATGAATTTCTTGACCGTTTCCGGCGTGGCCGCGACACGAGTCTCGGCCGGCCGGCGCTCCTTCAGGACAGCCAGACGCATACGGGGTCCCCCTCTTCCGGGCGCCAGTACCCCGCATCCGAAGGCCGCCGCCGGCGGCGGCACCCTTCGGCCCGGGGCACTAGCCTTGGTAGTCAGTGGCCTGCTGATCCGTTCCCTTCGCAGCGACAGGCTGCGAACGTCACGGGCAGGTCACTAGATGCGGCGCAGCATCAGGCGCGGCAACCCCGAACGGGTGCCGGCCTGCGGGCGGCCGTCATACAGAGACACGCAATCCTTGACCATGGGGGTCGGTCAATCGACCGGCCCCCGACGCTTGTTTCGGCCCTGCCCGTGATCGCCGGGCCGCGCGACGGGTTACTGCCCGGCAGCGTGGAGGAGCGGGGCATGGGCGCAGGCGTGGCAGCGGGGATGGCGGACCACGGGGCCGCGGCGCCCCCGGTCCCGATCCGGGTGGTGGCCGCCACCGTCGCGGGCAATGCGCTGGAGTTCTACGACTTCGTCACCTACGCCTTCTTCGCGGTCTATATCGGGGAGACCTTCTTCCCGGCCTCCACCCCCTTCCTCAGCCTGCTGCTGTCCGTCGCGGTGTTCGGCGTGGGCTTCATCTTCCGCCCGCTCGGCGGGCTGGTCATCGGCGCCTATGCCGACCGGGCGGGGCGCCGGCCGGCCATGCTGCTGACCATCGCGCTGATCACGGTCGGCACGCTCGGGCTGGCCGTCACGCCCTCCTACGCCAGCATCGGCATCGCCGCGCCGCTGATCGTCGTGGCCTGCCGGCTGGTGCAGGGCCTGGCCCTGGGCGGGGAGGTCGGGCCGGCCACCGCCTTCCTGCTGGAGGTGGCGCCGCCCGGCCGCCGCGCCTTCTATTCCAGCTGGCAGCTCGCCAGCCAGGGCATCGCCGCACTCACCGCCGGGGCCATCGGCACCGGCCTGTCATTGGTGCTGAGCCGCGAGGACCTGGCGAGCTGGGGCTGGCGCGTGCCCTTCATCCTCTGCCTGGCGCTGATCCCCGTCGCGGTGATCCTGCGGCGGGCGATGCCGGAGACGCTGGAGCACGGCGCCGCCGCCGGCCCGCGGCCGCGGCTGCGGGAGCATGGCCGGCTGGTGGCGCTTGGCGTCCTGCTGATCCTGGGCGGGACGGTGGCGACCTATGTCGGCAACTACATGACCACCTTCGCCATCTCGACCCTGCATTTCCCGCCCTCGATCGCGCTGGCGGCGACGGTGGTGGCCGGGCTCGGGACGCTGTCCGGCGCGCTCGCCGGCGGCTGGCTGGCGGACCGCTATGGCCGCCGGCCGGTGATGCTGGCGCCGCGGCTGCTGCTGGCGCTGGCGGTCTGGCCGATGTTCCTGTGGCTGAGCGCCGCACCGAGCCCCATGACGCTCTTTGCCGCGACGGCGGTAGTGACGGTGCTGACCTCGATGAGCAGCACGGCGGCGCTGGTGGTGGTGCCGGAACTGCTGCCGCGGGCGGTGCGGGCCACCGGCCTTGCCATCGCCTATGCCGTGGGCGTCTCACTCTTCGGCGGGACGACGCAGTTCGTCATCACCTGGCTGATCGGCGCGACGGGCGACCCGACCTCCCCGGCCTGGTACGTGACCCTGACCAGCCTGGTGACAACGGCGGCGATGTGGACCCTGCCGGAAAGCCGCGACCGGGCGCTGCCGGGCTAGGCAGGCCCGGGACGGCGGGCCTGGCGCCCGCCGCCGCGCGCCGGCTCAGGCGAGCGGCGGCGGCACCCTGGCCTCGCGCATGGCCTGCGCCTGGCGCTCCGCCACCGCCTGCTCCGACACGCCCTCGGCCATCTCCATGAACAGCCGGTGCCAGTTCATCTCGACGCGCAGCCGCAGGAAGACGCTGCCGAGGCCGACCGCGGCGCGGTCCATCAGCGGGAATTCCCGCGGGATGCGGACGCCGCCGGTGCGCTTCAGCCCCTCATGCACCTGCTGGGCGATCTTGCGGCCATAGGACATGTCGTCCGAATTCTGGATCGGCCGCACCTTGTCCTGCACCAGCGGCTCGTACAGGAAGGCGGCCCAGAGGTTCAGGACCTCCATGGTCTCCTTCGAGAGGTTGCGGAAGCCCCAGATGCGGTAGGCCTCTGCCGCCTTCTCCTCGTCGTCGTCGCGCACCGCCTCGTAGAGCATGATGACGCCGCCGACGAAGCTCGGCGGGAAGATGCGGATGGTGCCGAAGTCGAAGAGGTTGATGCCCTCGAGGTCGGGCCGCACCTGGTAGTTGCCCAGATGCGGGTCGCCATGGATGACGCCGTAGCGGTAGAAGGGCCGGTACCAGGCGCGGAACAGCCCCTCGGCATAGGCCTGGCGCTCCTCGACCGGCGGGGCCTCCTCCAGCCGCTTCACCAGCGGCCTTCCGTCCAGCCAGGTCATGGTCAGCAGGCGCGGCGTGCAATAGCCCTCGACCGGCTGCGGCACCGCGACGCGCGGCTGGTCCGCCAGCATGAGGCCGTAGAGGCGCTGATGCGCCGCCTCCCGCAGGTAGTCCAACTCCTCCCGCAGGCGGTCGCGCAGCTCGGCATAGACCTCCCCGTTGTCGAGGGCGCTGTCCATGCGCTGGTAGAGGTTCATGGCGAGCTTGAGCTGGCGGAGATCGGCCTCCACCACGCTCGGCATGTCCGGGTATTGCAGCTTGCAGGCCACCTGCGTGCCGTCCGGCAGCCGCGCCTTGTGCACCTGGCCGAGCGAGGCGGCGGCCGCCGCCTCCCGCCCGAATTCGGCGAACTTCCCCTCCCAGCCCGGCCCCAGCTCGCCCTGCATGCGGCGACGGACGAAGGGCCAGCCCATCGGCGGCGCATTGGCCTGCAGCGTCGCAAGCTGCTCGGCATAGGCTTCCGGCAGCGCATCCGGCACGGTGGAGAGGAACTGCGCCACCTTCATCATCGGGCCCTTCAGCCCGCCCAGGATGCGCTTCAGGTCCTCGGCATGCGCGGTCTTGTCGGTCTTCAGCCCCAGGAACCGCTCGCCCGCCACCCGGGCGGCGATGCCGCCCACGGCGCCGGAGGTGCGCACCATCCGCCGCATCTCCCCGAAGAGAGTGCTCTCGCGGTCGCTCATGCAGTCTTTTCCAGTTCGTCGTCGCGCGACTCGCGCGCCAGTTCATCGATGAAGCCCGCGATCACGTCGAGGCCGCGCTGCCAGAATTGCGGGTCGGAGGCATCGAGGCCGAAGGGCGCCAGCAATTCCTTGTGGCGCAGCGTGCCGCCGGCCTTCAGCAGGCCGAGGTATTTCCGCTCGAACTCCGGCACCTGGCCGTCCCGGTACACCCCGTACAGCGCATTCACCAGGCAGTCGCCGAAGGCGTAGGCGTAGACATAGAACGGGCTGTGCACGAAATGCGGGATATAGGCCCAGTAGACGCCGTAATCCTCGGTGAAGTCGAAGGCCGGGCCCAGGCTCTCGGTCTGCACCTGCATCCAGATGGCGGCGATCTGCTCGGCGGACAGCTCGCCCTTGCGTCGCTCATCGTGCAGCAGCGTCTCGAACCGGTAGAAGGCGATCTGCCGCACCACCGTGTTCAGCATGTCCTCGACCTTGCCGGCCAGCATGAGCCGGCGGCGCTTCGGGTCCGTCTCGGCATCCAGCAGGCCGCGGAAGGTCAGCATCTCGCCGAAGACGCTGGCGGTCTCGGCCAGCGTCAGCGGCGTGCCGCTCAGCAGGTAGCCCTGCTGCGCCGCCAGGATCTGGTGCACGCCATGGCCCAGTTCATGGGCCAGCGTCATAACGTCCCGCGTCTTGCCGTGGTAATTCAGCAGCAGGTAGGGATGCGCGCTGGGCACGGTCGGGTGGGCGAAGGCGCCGCTGGCCTTGCCGGGCCGCAGCGCCGCATCCACCCATGGCTTGTCGAAGAAGCGCGCGCCCAGGCTGGCCAGTTCCGGGCTGAAGGCGCGGTAGCTGTCCAGCACGGTCTTCACCGCCTCGGGCCAGGCGATGCTGCGGTCCTGCTCCTCCGGCAGCGGCGCGTTGCGGTCCCAGTGCATCAGCTTCGGCAGGCCCAGCCACTTCGCCTTCATGGCGTAGTAGCGGTGCGACAGGCGGGGGAAGCTGGACCGCACGGCGGTCACCAGCGCGTCCACGACCTCGTCTTCCACCATGTTGGCGCGATTGCGGGCGCTGCCGGGGCGCGGGTAGCGCCGCCAGCTGTCGAGGATCTCCTTGTCCTTGGCGAGGGTGTTGGTGATCAGCCCGAACAGCCGGACGCGGGACCCGAAGGCCTCCGACACGCCCTGCGCCGCCGCCTGCCGCACCGACCGGTCGCGGTCGGAGAGCCGGTTCAGCGCGGCGGAGACCGTCAGATCCTCCTGGCCGACCCGCACCGTCATGCCGGCGATGGTCTCGTCGAACAGGCGGTTCCAGGCGCTGCGACCGGTCACCTCCTTCTCGTGCAGCAGCTTCTCCAGCTCGTCCGAGAGCTGGTGCGGGCGGAAGACGCGCAGGTCGCGCAGCCAGGGCTGCCAGCGCCGCAGCGCCGCGCTGCCGGCGAGCTTGCGGTCCAGCTCGGCATCCTCCAGCCGGTTCAGCTCCAGCGTGAAGAACAGCAGGTGGGAGGAGATGGCCGTCACCCGCTCCTGCAGGGTCTGGTAGAAGCGGCCATTGGCGGGGTCGGTGGCGTCGCCGGCGAAGACCAGCTGGCCGAAGCTCATCGCCCGGCCCAGCACCTCCTCGATCCGCTCGTACTCGCCGACCGCCTCGGCCAGGGCATCGCCGGACAGGCTGCCGAGCCGGCCGGACAGGCGGGCGGCGAAGGCCTTGCCTTCCTCCTCCGCCCGGTCCAGGTCGGCGGCCAGCTTCGGGTCCTCGGCCGAGGCATAGAGGTCGGAGAGGTCCCAGACCGGCAACGGCGCGCCGCCTGGCGGGCCGCCCGCATCCAGCGGTGCGCGCACCGCGGCAGGGAGGACGGGGGCGGCGCCATCGGCGGCGGCGCGGGCCAGGGTCGGCCGGGGGGGCGAGGTGGGCTCGGATCGGGTCACGTTCCACCATATAAGGCCGCGGCAGGCGCGGCCAAGCGGCGGCGCCGCGGACAGGGCGGAACGAGAGAGGGGGGCGATGTCTGGGATGGAGGCGCCTGTCATGGCGGGCGGGGCAGAGGCTGGCCGCCGGGCCGGGACACGCGGGACCAGCGGCTGGAGCAGCCTGCCGGGGATGCTCTTCGCCCTGGCGCGGAAGCACCCGGACCGGCCCATGCTGCGCTACTGGCGCGACGGCGCCTGGCAGCGGCTGCGCTGGGGCGAGTTCGTCGAGCGCGTGGCGCCGATCGCCGCCTGGCTGCGCGCCCAGGGCATCATGCCGGGCGACCGCGTCCTGCTGGTCAGCGACAGCCGGCCGGAATGGAACATCGCGGACTGCGCCCTGATGGCGATCGGCGCCGTCACCGTGCCGACCTACACCACCAACACCGTCGCCGACCACGCGCATATCCTGCGCGACAGCGGGGCGCGCGCCGCCATCGTCTCCTCCGCCGCGCTGGCGCGGCGGGTGACGGAGGCGGCGTCGGGCACCGGCGGGCTCGACCTGCTGCTCTGCATGGAGCCGGCGGAGGGGCTGCCCGCCCGCGCCTGGGCGGAGGCGGCGGCGCAGCCCGCCGACCCGGCGATGCTGATGGCGGAAGCCGAGGAGATCCCGGCCGGCCGCCTCGCCTGCCTGATCTACACCAGCGGCACCGGCGGCGCGCCGCGCGGCGTCATGCTGCCGCACCGCGCCATGCTGGCGAACCGGGAAGGCGTGCGCCACCTGATCGAGCGGCTGGGGGTGGAGGGCGAGCCCTACCTGTCCTTCCTGCCCCTCTCCCACAGCTACGAGCACACGGTCGGCTGCTTCCTGCTGCCGTCGATGGGGATGGAGGTGGTCTATTCCCGCGGCGCCGACCGGCTGGCCGCCGAATTCCAGGAGATCAAGCCGGCGATCGTCACCGCCGTGCCGCGGCTGTTCGAGGTGCTGCGGGCCCGCATGCTGGCGCAGATCGAGAAGGAGAGCGGCCTCAAGCGCCGGCTGTTCGAGGCGGCGCTGGCGCAGGGGCTGCGGCGCATGGACGGGCCGCCGCTCGGCCTCGGTGCGCGGGTGGCGGACCCGCTGCTGGACCGGCTGGTGCGGGACAAGGTACGGGCCCGCTTCGGTGGGAAGCTCAAGGCGCTGGTCTCGGGCGGGGCGCGGCTCGACCCGGACCTCTCCGGCTTCTTCATCGCGCTCGGCCTGCCGCTGATCCAGGGCTATGGGCAGAGCGAGGCGGGGCCGGTCATCAGCGTGAACGCGCCCTGGGACAACCACCGCCACACCGTCGGCGCGCCGCTGGAAGGGGTGCAGGCCGCCATCGCCGAGGACGGCGAGTTGCTGATCAAGGGCGACCTGGTCATGGACGGCTACTGGAACAATCCCGACGCCACCGCCGCCGCCCTGAAGCCCGGCCCGGATGGCGAGACCTGGCTGCATACCGGCGACGTGGCGCGGCTGGAGCGCGGGCGGATCGTCGTCACCGACCGCAAGCGGGACTTCATCAAGACCATGGGCGGGGACATGGTCAGCCCGGCCAAGGTTGAGGGGCTGCTGATGGCCGAGCCGGAGATTGCCCAGGCGGTGATCGCCGGCGAGGGCCAGCCGGGCATCGTCGCCCTGCTGGTCCCGGCCGAGGGCATGGCGGAGGCGCTGGGGGCTGCCGTGGCGCGGGTGAATGCGAAGCTCTCGACCATCGAGCGCATCCGCCGCTGGACCGCGGCGCCGGAGCCCTTCTCGGTCGATAACGGGCTGCTGACGCCCACCATGAAGGTGAAGCGCCGCGCGGTGCTGGAGCGCTACGGGACAGACCTGGCCGCGCTGCATCGCTGATCCCGGGCCGGCCATCGCCGCCCGGGCCGATCCGGCATCCCCGGGCCGCAGGCCGCGGCGGTCGCCGCGCCCCGCAGCGAGGGTCGCCGGGCATGCCCGCTGGCATCGTATCGGCGCCCGCCTCCGGGGCGCCGGATCCGCCCTGGCGCGCGCCATGCGGGCCGCACCGCCTTTGCGCGACGATGCCCATGGGGTCGGGGGCTGCCCCGGCCGGCTGCCGATCCGCCTTCACGGCCCCGGCGGGACGGCCGCCCCGGGGCGTTCGGCGTCGACCGGGGGCCTTTGGCGGCATGTGATGGTGCCTCTCCCCGGGGCGCATGGTGGCGCCCCAGGCCTTGGCGGGGCGCACCGCCGGAATGCGGGGCGGGGCCGCCGGCGATGCTCCGGCGTCCCGACCCCCGGCAGGGAGCGATGACCGCCCGCCGGTTGCGCCGTGTTGGGCGAGGGCGCGAGACGGCGCCTCGGCGCCGGCCAGAGCAGAACCGGATCAGGTGGAACGACCTGATCAGGTGAAGATGCTGGTCGATTCAAATGACTGGCGCGGTTGCGTGAGCCATGGCGAACGGAAGCCGCTCTTGCACGCGCTCCCCGGCGTCCCCGTCCGGGCTTGTCGCTCCCCGGCCGCCGCGCCCCGCGCCGCGCCGCGAGCGCCGGGGCTGCGGCGCCCTGTCGCGGCCTGGCGGCCGGGAGTAGCCTCCCTCGACCCGACGCGAGGGCCCGCCCGGATGTCCGATCCCGCCAGCATCGCCGCCCAGCAGCACGCCTTCTGGAACGGCCCGCAGACCCGCGCTTGGTCCGAGAAGCACGACCGGATCGACGGCACGCTGGCCGCGGTGCTCACCCTGCTGCTGGACACCGCGCGGCCGCAGCCCGGCGAGCAGGTGCTCGATATCGGCTGCGGCAGCGGCACCTCCCTGCTCGCCCTGGCCGGCGCGGTCGGGCCCGGGGGCCGGGTGCTCGGCGCCGACATCGCCGAGGCCTCGGTCGCCACCGCCCGCCGCCGCCTCGCCGAGGCCGGGATGCCGCAGGCCAGCGTCATCCTGGCCGATGCCGCGACGCATCCCTTTCCCGCGGCCGGCTTCGACCTGCTGTTCAGCCGCTTCGGCGTGATGTTCTTCGGCGATCCGGTCGCCGCCTTCGCCCATCTGCGGCGGGCGCTGCGGCCGGGCGGCCGGCTGGCCATGGCCGCCTTCCGCGCGCCGGCCGAGAATCCCTGGGCGACGCTGGCCCTCGGCGCGGTGCGGCACCTCGTCGCGCGCCCGCCGCCGCCGGGGCCGGAGGAGCCGGGCCAGTTCGCCTTCGCCGATCCGGACCGGGTCCGCCGCATCCTGGACGGCGCCGGCTTCCGCGGCGTGGCCCTGACCCCGGCCGACCCGCCGATGCGCCTGGGCGCCACCGCGACCGAAGCGGCCGAGGGCGCCACCAGCTTCGGCGTCCTGGCACGCGCCCTGAACGCCGCCGGCGCGACCGACGCCCTCCGGGCCGAGGTCCGGGCGGCGCTCGTCGCATTCTACCGAGGGCATGAGGGGTCGCGGGGCGTGGTGCTGCCGGGCGGCATCTGGCTGATCACCGCGCGGCCCTGAGGCCGGCGCCGGCGCGCCGCCGCGGCCGCGCCGTCCCGCGGGAAGTGCCTGAACGCGCAGGCTGCCCCGCTGGCGCTGGCCGATGGGGCACCTGGCGCCGTGCCGGGACCGCCGCCGCGCGACCGGTTCGACCGCCGGCCGCGCTGGACCCTGCCGCCACGGCCGGACAGCGTGGTTGCGGCGCCGCGCGCCGGGCCGTCCCGGCGATGCGCCCTGGAGCGTTTCCCGTTCGCCATGGCGCACGGCAACCGCCCCAGTCGTTTGGATCTTCCGGCATCTTCACCCGATCAGGTGATTCCACCTGATCGGGATCCGCCCTAGCCGCGCCGGAAAGGTTGCGCCAGCAGCGCGAAGAAGCCCTGCCGCCCCGCCTCCCGCCAGTTGGCGATGCCGATGACCACCCCGGCCCCGGCGGCCGGCGCGGCGCGGTAGCTGCCGAACAGCCGGTCCCACCAGGGCAGGCAGAAGCCGAAGCAGCTATCCGTCTCCGCCGGGACCTCGCTGTGATGCGTCCGATGCATGTCCGGCGTCACCAGCACCAGGCGCAGCGCCCGCTCCAGCCGCGGCGGCAGGCGGATGGCGGCATGGTTGAACAGCGCCGTGCCGTTCAGCAGCACCTCGAAGGCCAGCACCGCCACCGGCGGCGCGCCCAGCGCCACCACCGCCGCCGCCTTCAGCGCCATGGAGAGCAGGATCTCCAGCGGGTGGAAGCGCAGCGCCGAGGTCGCGTCCAGTTCCGGGTCGGCATGGTGCACCCGGTGCAGGCGCCAGAGCAGCGGCACCGCATGGGTGACGCGGTGCTGCCAGTAGATCAGCAGGTCCAGCAGGATGACCGACAGCGGCACCGCCAGCCAGCCGGGCGCCCCCAGCGCCGGCAGCAGGCCGATCCCGCGCGCTTCCGCCCAGAAGGCCGCGCCGATCGCCGCCGCGGGCATCAGCGCCCGCAGCAGCAACGCGCCGGCGACGGCCAGCCCGACATTGCCCGGCCAGCGCCGGATGCCGAGCGGCCGGTCCCGCCGCCAGGGGATCAGCCGTTCCAGCGCCAGCAACAGGATCAGCAGCCCCAGCGAGGCGCCGAGGCGGATGGCAGGCTCATGCGCGAGCATGGCGGCATCCTAGGGCGGATCGCGGGGCGGCGCGAACGCCGCGGGGCGAGACCCCGTGCTGCCGGTAAGGCCCTGGAGCGGCTCGCCGGGCCGGCGGGACGGGCGGCCCGCCCGGGCGCGGATCGCGGCCGGGCGCGGCGGCCGGTCGGGCGGCCCCGAACC
>NZ_SMOA01000590.1 GCF_004353985.1 Paracraurococcus ruber
CGCCCGCCGCCTCGCCGCCCGCGGCGGCCGGCCGCCTCGCCCGGCTCTGGCCGCGGCTGCCGGCCATCGCCCTGGGCGTCGCGCTCGCGGCCTTCGCCTTCGCCGTCCTGCTCTGGGTGCTGCGCAACCCGGAGATCGCCGGCTGGGACGAGCTCGGCTATGTCGACGAGGTCCGGCACGACAGCCTGCTGCTGGCGCAGCAGGGCTGGGGCGCGCTGCGCGATTCCCTCTTCATCGACTACCGGCAGGGGCCGCCGGGCATCCGGCTGGTCGGGCTGCCGGCGGCGCTGGCCGGGTTCGGCGATGCCGCCTCGCTGCGGCTGCTCTCGGCCCTGCTGATCGCCGCGACGGCCGGGATGCTGGGGCTGGCCGCCGCCAGCGTGGCGGGACGCGGCGCCGGGCTGCTGGCGGCGGCGCTGTTCCTCGCCGCCCCGGGCGGGGTGCGGGCCGGCCAGGAGTTCATGAGCGAGACGCTGGCCATCCCGGCGCTGGCCGCCACGCTGCTCCTGCTGGCGCGGGAATGGGCGCGGCCGGAGCCGCCGCGCTGGAACGCGGCGCTGCTCGGCCTGGCGGTCGGGGCGGGGCTGCTGGCGCGGCTGAGCTTCGCCGTGCAGCTGCTGCCGGCGGCGGTCCTGGCCATCGGCCTCGGCCTGCTCTTCGACCGCCACCGGCTGCGCCGGCTGGGCATCGTGGCCTTCTTCGCCCTGCTGGTCGCCTGGCCGGCCTATGCGGTGAACGGGCTGCGCTACCTCGGCTATGCCCGCGGCGCCGTCGCCGACTGGCAGGGCCACCGGCTGGTGGCGGAGGGGGGCGGGGAGTTCGCCCTGCGCTGGCTGGGCCGCATCGTCGCCGACCATGCCTTCGGCCCGCTGGTGACCCTGGCGCTGCTGCTCGGCGCCGCCGGGCTGCTGGTGCTGGCGGCGCGCGGCCTGCGCTGGCGGCGGCCGCCGCCCGCCCTGCTGGTGGCGGGCTTCGCCCTGGCCCTGGCAGCGCCGGTGCTGGCCGGGCATGTCACCGGGCAGAACCAGAATTTCCGCTTCCTCGCCTCCGCCCTGCCGGGGCTGGCGGTGGCGGCCGCCATCGGCATCGCCGCCGGCCTGCCGCGCCCGGCCCTGGGCGCCGCCGCGGCGCT
>NZ_SMOA01000591.1 GCF_004353985.1 Paracraurococcus ruber
TGGTGCCGGCGCCGCCTCTGCCCGGTGCGGGCCGCCCGGCGGGGGCGGCGCGGCGGGCAGCGGCGGTCGGTCGGCCGGCAGCAGGCTCACGCGCCCGCCCGCGGGGTGGCACCCCGCACGGCCCCGAGGCGCCCGGTCCCGGCAACAACGGTCCCGGCAAGGACGGCCCGGGCAGCGACGGTCCCGGCACGCATGGTCCCGCCGCTCATGGGCCTGCCCAGGGCCGGCGCAGCGCCGCCGCCACATAGAGCCCGCCGGAGACCAGCGTGGTCGCCGCCACCGCCCAGATGGCGAGGGTGAGGATGCCGTCGGCGGCCAGGTCGAATCCCTCCAGCAGCAGGGCCAGGGCGGCCAGCGCGATCTGCAAGGCGGTGTTCAGCTTCGAGATGACCAGGGGCTTGATCGCCGGCGGCTGCCCGAGCACCCAGAGCACGAGCACCCCGCCCACGATCACCATGTCCCGGAACACCACGAGGATGGCCAGCCAGTCCGGCAGCACGCCGATGGCCGCCAGCGTAACATAGGTCGAGACGAGAAGCGCCTTGTCCGCCACCGGGTCGAGCAGGGCGCCGAGCGCGCTGCGGGCGTTGCGCACCCGCGCCAGCCAGCCATCCAGCCCGTCCGAGATCCCGGCGCCGACGAACAGCAGGAAGGCGAGGTCGAGCCGGTGCTGCAGGATCAGCCAGACCGTCCCCGGCACGGCGCAGAGCCGCGCCAGGGTGATCAGGTTCGGCAGGGTCAGCAGCGCGTCGGAAATCGTCGCCGCCGGGCCCTCGCCGTCCCCGCCGGTCCCGCCCGGGTCAGAAGGTGCCGGCAAGGCCCAGGCGCCAGGCTTCGCCGGGCCGCGGCCCGGGCTGCTGGACGAGCGCGAGGCCGAGGCCGGCGAGGTCGCCCGCCGCCACCTCCGCCGGCGCCCGCAGGCCGAGCCGGAGCCGCGCCGCATCCACCGCCAGCGCCCGGATATCGACCGAGGCGACGGGGCCGGCCGCCTTCAGCCGGCGCTGCAATTCGAGCCATTCCGGCATCCCGCGATAGGTGGCGACCACGTCCACCCAGGTCGAGGCCGGGCCGCCCGGCGCCGGCGCCGCGCCGGGGCCGCCGGCCACCGCCGGCAGGCCCGGGGCG
>NZ_SMOA01000592.1 GCF_004353985.1 Paracraurococcus ruber
CCGGTCCCGCCCCGCGGCCGCTGCGCACCGCCCCGCCGCCGGCCGGGCAGCGCGCCCGGCTCGGCCCGCGGCTCGATCTCGGCGTGCGGGTGCTGGACGCCTTCGCCACCTGCCGCCGCGGCCAGCGCCTCGGCCTCTTCGCCGCCTCGGGCGTCGGCAAGTCCACCCTGCTGGCCATGCTGGCCGCCCGCGCCGCCTGCGACGTCGTCGTGCTTGGCCTGGTCGGGGAACGCGGGCGGGAGCTGCGGGAATTCCTCGAGGACGATCTGGGCCCGGAGGGCATGGCCCGCAGCGTGACGGTCTGCGCCACCTCCGACACGCCGGCGCTGCTGCGGCGGGAAGCCGCCTATGCCGCCATGACGGTCGCCGAGCATTTCGCCGACCAGGGCAGGCAGGTGCTGCTGCTGATGGACAGCGTCACCCGCTTCGCCATGGCGCTGCGCGAGATCGGCCTGGCGGCGGGGGAGCCGCCGGCGACCCGCGGCTATACCCCCGGCGTCTTCGCCGAGCTGCCGCGCCTGCTGGAACGCGCCGGCCCGCGCGCGGAGGGGCAGCCGGGCTGCATCACCGGCCTCTTCACCGTGCTGGTCGAGGGCGACGACCATGACGAGCCCGTGGCGGATGCCGTCCGCGGCATCCTCGACGGCCATGTCGTGCTGGACCGCCGGATCGGCGAGGCCGGCCGCTACCCGGCGGTGGACGTGCTGCGCAGCCTGTCGCGCACCGTGCCCGGCTGCCTGCGGCCGGAGGAGCGGGACCTGATGCTGCGCGCCCGCCGCATCCTGGCGCTGCAGGCGGAGATGGCGGACCTCGTCCGGCTCGGCGCCTATCGCCCCGGCACCGACCCGGCGGTGGACGAGGCCATCCGCCTCGGCCCCCGCATCGAGGCCGTGCTGGCCCAGGGGAAGGGCGAGGCCGCGGGTGAGAGCGCGACGGTGGAGGCGGCCTTCGCCGCGCTCGCCCTGGCCATGGAGGAGCTGCCGGTTGCCGCGTGACCCGCTCGCCGCCCTGGCCCGCCTGCGCCGGCTGGAGGTGGCGGAGGCCCGCCGCCGCTTCGCCCTCCAGGCGGCGCAGGAGGCCGCGGCGGCGCAGCGCCTGGCGGCGGCCGGGGCGGCGCTGCGGGCG
>NZ_SMOA01000593.1 GCF_004353985.1 Paracraurococcus ruber
CAGATCGAGCCCATCCTTCGTGAACCGCTGAACAATGGGCAGCTGCCGCCCATGCAGCGGATGCCACGGATACTCGATCCGCACCGCCGCATTTCGATATGCCGAATGGAAGTCGTTGTGGTCGGCTGCTCAAGGCTCTCTGGCACGACGGCGTCGCGCTCAGCCTCCTGGTGCGACGGCTTGAGCATGGGCATTTCCCTTGGCCCATGACCTCGACCGGCTCCGTCACGCTGTCGCCGGCGCAGGCTTCGCTGCTGCTGGAGGGCCTGGAATGGCGCTCGGCGCAGCGGGAGCGGCGACCAACAGCAGCGTGATGCCGCGGCCTGCGGCTTTCGCTTGGTGCGACGCGGGCAAGTCGGCAACGATTCTGCCGTGCCCGGGGATCATGCCGACAGCAGCAACGGTAATGCCGGCGACGACGACGCCGCTGAACTGCGAGCCGCGCTGGCCGCGGCCGAGGCGCGTATCGCGGCGCTGGAGCAGATCATCCACGACCTGCGCCGGGCCCGCTTCGGCCAAAGCGCCGAGCGCGTCGATCCCGGCCAGCTGGCCTTGGCGCTCAGCGGGGAACCAGCCGCACCGCCTGCGAGCAATGACAATCCGGCACCGCGCGGCCACAAGCCGCATGCCGAGCGGCGCCGGAACCGCGGCCGGCTGCCGGCTCATCTCGAGCGCATCGAGCAGATGCTGGACCTCGCCGACCGCCGCTGCCCGTGCTGCCGCGAGGAGATGCGGCACATCGGCGAGGACCGGGGAGAACGGCTCGACGTCGTGCCCGCCCAGCTGCGGGTGCTGGTGACCATCCGGCCCCGCTACGCCTGCCGGCGCTGTGAGGAGGCCGGCGTGCACCAGCAGCCGGCGCCGGCGCGCGTCGTCACCGGCGGCCTGCCCACCGAGGCGCTGCTGGTGCAGGTGCTGGTGGCCAAGTACGGCGACGGCATCCCACTCCACCGGCAGTGCCAGATCCTGGCCCGGCAGGGGATCCAGCTCGACCGCGCCACCCTCTGCGACTGGGTCGGCCAGGCCTGCTGGTGGCTGCGCCCGCTGCGCGACCTCATCCTCGCCCACGTGGTCGGCCATGCCCGGGTCTTCGCCGACGACACGCCGCTACCCACCCTGGAGC
>NZ_SMOA01000594.1 GCF_004353985.1 Paracraurococcus ruber
GCCCCCGCCCTGCAGGGCCGCGCGGCGCGGCGCGGCCCCGCCGCGCGCCCCGCCGCGACGATGATCGGCGCCGGCTCCGGCTTCCTGGTGGATGCCGGCGGCACCATCGTCACCAACCACCATGTCGCGGGGGAGGCGGAGCGCATCACCGTCACCCTCGCCGACGGAACGGAGCTGCCCGCCCGGCTGGTCGGGACCGACCCGGTCACCGACATCGCGGTCATCAAGGTGGACCCGCCGCCGGGCGGCCCGCCCCTGCCCTTCCTCCGCTTCGCCGAGGGGCCGCCGCCGCGCCCGGGGGACTGGGCCCTGGTCGTGGGCAACCCCTTCGGCATCGGCGCCTCGGTCTCGCTCGGCATCGTCTCGGCCCGTGGGCGGAGCCTGGGCGGCCCGGCCTCGGGCGACCTGATCCAGACCGACGCGGCGATCAACCCGGGCAATTCCGGCGGCCCGCTCTGCGACGATGCCGGGCGCGTGGTGGGCGTGACGACGGCCATCGTCAGCCCCACGGGCGGGTCGGTCGGCATCGGCTTCGCGGTGCCGGCCGCGGTGGCCGCGCCGGTGGTCGCGGCCCTGCAGTCCAGCCAGGGCCTGGTGCGGGGCTGGCTCGGCGTGCAGGCGCAGACGATGACGCGCGAGCTGGCGCGGGCCATGGGCGGCGCCCCGCCGCAGGGCACGCTGCTCGACGATCTGGTGCCCGACGGCCCGGCGGCACGCGCCGGCCTGCGCCCCGGCGACGTGGTGACCGCGCTGGAGGGCGAGGCGACGGACGGCCCGCAGGGCCTCGCCCGCGCCGTGGGGCTGCACCCGCCGGGGACGGAGCTGCGCCTCTTCGTCTGGCGGCAGGGGCAGGAGGCGACGGTGCCGGTGGTGCTCGGCGCCGCGCCGTCCCGGCCGGCACCGCCGCCCATGCCGGCGACGCCCGAGCATCGCGGCTTCGGCCTCGTGCTGGGCCCGCCCGGCCATGCCGCCGGCGCGCCGCCGGGCCCGGTGGTGCTGCGCGTGACCCCCGGGGGTGCGGCGGATGGCGCCGGGCTGCAGCCGGGCGATGTCGTGCTGGGCGTCGGCGCCGCCGCGGTGCGGACGCCGCGGG
>NZ_SMOA01000595.1 GCF_004353985.1 Paracraurococcus ruber
GGCAGCGCCGCCAGCACGGCGGCCGGCGCGCCGCGCCGCAGCAGCGCCGGCACGGCGATGCGGGCGGCGGGCGCCTCCCCGCTCACCGCGCCGGCTCCGCGGGGCGATGGATCACCCGGCCATCGGGGCCGAGCTGCGCCGGCACATAGGGGGCATGCGGCGCCATGGAGACGGACAGCCCGTACCAGATGGCGAAGAGGAGCATCAGCAGCACGCCGGCGCCGGCGGCCAGCATCGCGCGCGACCCCGGCTCGATGCCCGGGTTCAGCCGCCGCCACAGCGCATAGCCGGCGAAGGGCAGCAGGAAGAGGAGGATCTCGATCAGGTAGGGCATCGGCCTGCGGCAGTCCGGGGCGGCATCATGCCATGCCGGGCGGCAACGCGGCGTGGCGCGAAGCGCTGCCTCACCCGCCGCGCAGCACCCTGGCGAGGTTCACCAGGATCGCCGCCGTCGCGCCCCAGATGTAGTGCCGCTCATGCGGCCAGACCCAGAAGGTGCGCGTGCGGCCCTTCCACTCCGCCGTCCGCCGCTCGGGCGCCCGCGGGTCGAGCACGACCGACAGCGGCAGCTCGAAGGGCTCCTCCACCTCCGCCGGATCGGGCACCAGGTTGAGCGGCGGCGGGACCAGGGCGACCACGGGGGTGATGACGAAGCCGGTGCCGGTCATGTGCTCCGGCAGGCGGCCGAGCAGTTCCGGCAGCCGCGGGTCGAGCCCGACCTCCTCCGCCGCCTCCCGCACCGCCGCCGCCTCGGGCGTCTCGCCGGCCTCGATCCGGCCGCCGGGGAAGCTGACCTGGCCGGCATGCGCGTTCAGCCGCGCGGAGCGGAGCGTCAGCAGGATGCTGGGCTGCGGGTGCAGCACGATGGGCACCAGCACGGCGGCCGCGCGGATGCGGTCGGGGGTCAGCCCGTCCGCGTCGTTGAACTGAGTCGGAACGGCCAGGGCAAGCGCCGCGGGATCGGCGAGCCGGGCGGCGATCTCGGCGGGGGTCACGCGGGCAGTGTAGCGCCGGCGGCAAAGCCCGGCGACCCCCGCGCGGGGCGCTGGCGCGATGCGGGCGCGCGCGGCGCGGATCGCGGCCGGCGCGGCGC
>NZ_SMOA01000596.1 GCF_004353985.1 Paracraurococcus ruber
CGCGTCGCGCTGGAACGCAGCGACGGCGCCCTGCTGGCGAGCCTGCCGCATGACGAGGGCCGCATGGGCCGGCCGGCGGAGATCCGGCCGGCATTGCCTGAGCCGAGTTCGCCGGAGCGCTCCTTCCTGGCGACGCGGCCCACGCTCTACCCCGCCCTCCGCGTCACCGTCTCGCTCGAGCGCGAGGCGGCGATGGCCGACTGGGCAAGCCACCGGGAAGGTGTGCTGGCCGGCGGCTTCTTCGCCCTGCTCGCCGTCGTCACGCTGGCCGCCGCGCTGCTGCTGGCATTGCGGCAGCGGGCGCGGACGGAGACAGAGCGCGAGCGCGGCCGCGCCATGCTCGACCGCGCCATCGACTCCATGCCCGATGGCTTCGTGATGTTCGACGCCAAGGGGCGGCTGGTCACCTGCAACCAGCGCTATCGCGACATCTATTCGGTCAGCGCGCCGCTCATCGTGCCCGGTGCGCGCTTCGAAGACATCATCCGCGAAGGTGCGCGGCGCGGTCAGTATCCCGAGGCCGGCGAGGACATCGAGGGCTTCACCCGGCGCTTGGTGGAACGACGCCGGAGCGACCATCCGCCGATGGAAAGGCTGCTGCCGGACGGTCGCTGGATCCTGGTGACGGAACGGCGCACGCCGGATGGCGGCACGGTGGGCATCCGCACCGACATCACCGCCCTGAAGCAGGCGATGCGCGACTTGGCGGATAGCGAGGCGCGCTTCGCCCGTGCCATCACCGCGGTCGGCATGGGCACCTGGGACTGGACCATCGGCACCGATGCGCTGCATGTATCGGCCGGCTACGAAGCGCTGTACGGCCGGCCGGCAGGTTCGCTGCCCACCGCCGGCACCGCGGCCGCGCTGGTCCACCCCGAGGACGCCGTCGCCTATGCGCATGCCGTCGATCGGGCGCTTCGGAACGAAGCCGGCTGCGATGTCGAATTCCGGGTGACCTGGCCGGACGGCGCGGTGCACTGGCTGCGCCTGCAGGGGCGGGCCGAGCGGGGGCCGGATGGCCGTGCCTTGCGCATGAGCGGCGTGACGCAGGACGTGACGGCGAAGCGCCTCGCGGAGGCGCGGATCGCC
>NZ_SMOA01000597.1 GCF_004353985.1 Paracraurococcus ruber
CCGATCTCAGCAGCAGCGCCGTGCCGGCCGCCAGGTGCAGCGCGGCGGAGCCGAGCCAGGCGAGGCGCGGCCCGGCGGCGGCGGGCGGCGCCTCCGGCAGGGGCTGCGGCGCCGGGTCCGGCACGGGCCGGCTGAGGGCGAGGGCCGCCATGGCTCAGCGCCCCGCCGCGTCGGGGCGGGAGACCAGCGCGACGCGGCTGATGCCGGCCTGCTGCACCAGGCCCATCACGCGCAGCACCTCGCCATACTCGATGCCGCGATCGGCCCGCAGGTGCAGCGCCCGCTCCGGCGCCCGGGCATGCTCCTCCGCCAGCCGGGGGCCGAGCGCCGGCTCGGCGATCGGCTCCTTGCCCAGGAACAGCCCGCCCTCGCGGGTCAGCCCCAATTCCAGCGGCGGCTCCGGCGGCGCGAGCCGGGCGGCGGCGCTGCGCGGCAGGTCGACGCCGATGCCGGTGGTCAGCATGGGCGCCGTCACCATGAAGATCACCAGCAGCACCAGCATCACGTCCACCAGAGGCGTGACGTTGATCTCGGCGACCGGGCGGGCATCGCCGTCCTCCTCGCCGCCGGGCATGGGCATCGCCATGCCGGCTACTCCGCCGCCGCGGCGCGGCGGCCGGCGACCACGGCCGGCCGGCGGGCCAAGCGCAGCGCCAGGGCGGAGGCCGCCGCCAGCGCTTCCTGCCGGATGCGGTGCAGGCGGGTGGTGCAGCGGTTGTAGGCGATGGTGGCCGGGATGGCGGCGACCAGGCCGATGGCTGTGGCAAACAGCGCCTCCGCGATGCCGGGCGCGACCGTGGTGAGGGAGGTGTCGCCCTGCGCGGCGATGCCGGCGAAGCTGTGCATGATGCCCCAGACCGTGCCGAACAGGCCGACGAAGGGGCTGACCGACCCGATCGTCGCCAGCAGCGGCAGCCCGGGCTCGGCCCGCCGCAGCGTGGCGGCGATGCTGGCGCGCATCCCGTGCTCGATCCGGCCGCGGAACTCGCCGGCGGTCTCGGCGGGGTCGCGGCCTTCCCGCCATTCCGCCTGGCCGGCGCGCAGCGCGGCGGCGGCCAGCCCGGCGCCGGGCGGCGT
>NZ_SMOA01000598.1 GCF_004353985.1 Paracraurococcus ruber
GGCCCGGGGATCATGTCGCCGCCGGCCCGGCCGCTGCCCTCGGGGCCGCTCGAGCGTCGCGGCCGATAACCGTCGCGGCCGGCGACCGGGCGTGCCGCACCGCCCGGGCCGCACCGCGCCGGCCGGCCCGGGACACCGCCCGTGCGGTCACGCCGCCCCGGTCATCGCGCCCGGGTCATTCCACCACGATCCGTGGGCCCGCCGGCGCCGCGGCCCCCTGCAGCTTGGCCCAGAGCCGCGCGGCGATCCGCTGATAGGCCTGCGCCTCCTCGGTCTCGGGCCGCGCCGCGACGATCGGCGTGCCGGCATCCGCCAGCTCGCGGATCGCCAGCGTCAGCGGCAGCTCGCCGAGGAACTCCACGCCGGTCCGTGCCGCCTCCGCCCGCGCCCCGCCATGGCCGAAGACGTCGCTGCGGTGGTTGCAGTTCGGGCAGCAGAAGTAGCTCATGTTCTCGATCAGGCCGAGGACGGGGACATTCACCCGCTCGAACATCTTCACCCCGCGCCGGGCATCGAGCAGCGCGACATCCTGCGGCGTGGAGACGATGACCGCGCCGGCCAGCGGCACGCGCTGCGACATGGTCAGCTGCGCGTCGCCGGTGCCGGGCGGCATGTCCACCACCATCACGTCCAGCTTTCCCCAGGCGACCTGGCCCATCAGCTGTTCCAGCGCGCCCATCACCATCGGGCCGCGCCAGATCATCGGCGTCTCCTCATCGACCAGGAAGCCGATGGACATCGCCTTCAGGCCCCAGCGCTGCAGCGGAATGATCTGCTGGCCCTCGGTCCGCGGCTTCTCCCGCGCGCCCAGCATCTGCGGCAGCGACGGGCCGTAGATGTCGGCGTCCAGCAGCCCGACCGCGAGGCCCTGCGCCGCCAGCGCGACGGCCAGGTTCACCGCGGTGGTGGACTTGCCGACGCCGCCCTTGCCGCTGGCGACGGCGACGATCTTTTCCACGTCCGGCAGCAGCATCGGGCCCTGGCCGGCCGGGGCGCGTGGCCCGGGCGCCGGCGCGTGGCCATGCGCATGCCCGGCGGCGGCCGGCGGCGGCCCGGCGCGGCCGGT
>NZ_SMOA01000599.1 GCF_004353985.1 Paracraurococcus ruber
TGCGCCGGCCGCGGCGCCACACCCCGCCGGCCGGGGCCGCGGCCATCGCTGCCCGCAACCGCCTGCCGGCACCCCGGTCGGGCCGGTCGCCGGTCGCTGGCGGCGATGGGACGGCGATCGGCGCAGCCGCTCCCGCCCGCCCGCAACGCCGCGCAGCCCGGCCCGCTGGCCATCGCCGCCCATTCCACCGCGCCTGGCCCTCCTCCGATCGGGCCCGCGAGGCGGCCGTGCTGCAGCCGGCACGCTTCCCGCCGGCACCATGCGGGCCCCCTGCCAAGGCCCGATGGCCCGCGATCGCCGGGGTCCGCACCGGTCTCGCCGCCATCGCGGGCGGCCGGCGCGGGCGGGATTCCGGGTGGGACGCCGCCGCCCGCCCGCGGCGGCACCGGTTCATTCAGCCGCAACGACACCGGCCTAACCGAGGGCAGGCCTGCCGGGACCAATCGAACACAACTTCAGGGTGCATTTCGCATGCAAGAATATATTCTTTCGCATGGGTCACCCGGCGCCAGACGCCACCCGCGCCGGCGGACCCTTCCGCGCGGGAGCCAAGCATGACCCAGAGTGCCGCCGACTGGTTCATCTACAGCCTCAACCCGCAGGGCGGCCCAACCGGACGTCCGGTGACCGGTGCCACGCTCGACACCACCGCGACGGGTGCGGGCCAGACGCTCGAGATCAGCGAGCGCTTCACCGTCGCCGGGACCACCTATGCCTATGACGGCGTCGCCACGGCGACCGCCCCGTCCTCCGGCACGGTGGTCACCGGCTTCCGCGCCCATATCCCCGGCACCACACAAAAATTCTTCTTCGCCGAGAATGGCGTGCCCTTCGCCGGCTGGAAGGCGACCTACGTCACCACCATCGACCCGCTGACCGACAAGCCGGTCTTCGTCGATGGCACGGTGATCTGCTTCTACCCCGGCACGCGCATCCGCACGCCGGATGGCGAGGCGGCGGTGGAGACCCTGGCGATCGGCGACCTCGTCCTCACCGCCGATGGCCAGGCCCGCCCGGTCCGCTGGGTCGGCCGCCAGACGGTCGCCACCCTCTTCGCCGATC
>NZ_SMOA01000059.1 GCF_004353985.1 Paracraurococcus ruber
CGGGCGGCGCGGCGGCGGGGCGCGGCGCCGCCTGTGCGGCCACCGGCACCGCCACCTCCGGCCGGCCGCGGCCCAGGGCCAGCAGGTTGCGCGCCCGCGTCACCAGCTCGAAGTGATCGATCGGGCTCTGCAGGAAGTCGGTGGCGCCGGCATCCAGCGCGCGCACCCGGAAGCTGCGGTCGTCATGCGCCGTGACGACCAGGACCGGCGCGGCGGCGCCGCCCGGCAGGGCGCGGAAGCGCCGGGTGAACTCCGCCCCGTCCATGCCCGGCATGCGGAAATCGGTGATGACCAGGTCGACGCGATTCCCCTCGAGCCATTCCAGGGCATCGAAGGGGTCGCCGAACACCTCGACCGTCACGTCATCCTCGATGACCGAGGCCAGCCGGGCGAAGATGCTGCGGTTGGTGGCGCGGTCGTCGAGGATCAGGATCAATGGCATGCAGGGGTCTCAGGCGCGACGGCTGGCCTCGGCGCGTGCGACCACGCGCGAGAGAGGGAGATCGATAAGGCAGACGAGGCCGGCCGGTTGCCAGTCCATCGCCACCTCCCCGCCGAGCTGGTCATGGATGGTGGTGCGGATGACGCGGGACCCGAAGCCGCGGCCGGCCGGCGCCCCGGCCAGCGGCGGGCCGCCGAACTCCGCCCAGCGCAGCCGCAGCCGGTCGGCGCCGGGATCGAGCGTCCAGGTCAGCTCCAGCGCGCCACCGGGCGCCGAGAGGCTGCCATACTTGGCCGAGTTGGTTGCAAGCTCGTGCAGCGTCATCGACAGCGGCTGCGCCGCCATGGGAGAGACGCTGAGCGCCGGCCCGGAGAGCGCGACCCGCGTGCTGCCGGCACTGCCGAGGAAGGGATCCAGCTCCCCGCGCAGCATGGCGGTGAGGTCCGCGCCCATCCAGCGGCTTTCGGTCAGCAGGGTCTGCGCGCGGGCCAGGGCCGCCACCCGTCCCTCGATCGCCCGGCCGAATTCCTGGGCGGTTTCCGCCCGTGTCAGCCGCAGCACCGCCTGCACCACCGCCAGGGCATTCTTGGCGCGATGGTCCACTTCCCGCATCAGCAGGGACTGGCGCTCCTCCGCCTCCTTCCGGGCGGTGAAGTCCATGTGCACGCCCAGGATGGGGCCGACGCGCCCGGCCGGCCCCGGCAGGCGGCGGCCGCGGCCGAGCAGCCAGCGCACATCCTCCCCGCCGTCGCGGCCGGGGCGCAGGATGCGGAACTCGGCCTCGTACTCCCCGCTCTCCAGCGCCCGCCAGGCGGCGGCGCGGACCTGCGACCGGTCGTCCGGGTGCACCAGCGCCAGGAAGCCTTCCAGCGAGGCAGGCGGCGCGGCGCCCGGGCTGCCGATCAGCGCGGAATGCTCGGGCGACCACAGGAAGCTGTCGGCCTCTGGGTTCCATTCCCAGGTGCCGATGCCGGCCACTTCCTGCGCCAGGCGCAGCCGCGCCTCGCCGGCCCGCAGCGCCGCCTCGGCGGCCTTGAGCGCGGTGGCGTCGGCATGCACCTCGACCACCGAGCCGCGCGTGCCGCCTTCCCGCCGCAGGATCCAATGCGCCGCGACGACCACCGAGTCGCCGCCGGGGCGGCGATGGCGCAACTCGCCCTGCCACTCGCCGCGCACCGCAAGCGCCTCCTGCGCGCCACGCCGGCCGCCATCCGGGAAGCGGGTGCCCAGCAGCTCATGCGCGCGCCGGCCGATCGCCTCCGCCGCGGTGAAGCCGAAGAGCCGTTCGCAGCCGGCCGACCAGTGACGGATGGTGCCGTCGGCATCGCGGAGGATGACGGCGCTGACCTCGAAGGCATGCGACAGGTCGGCGACCATGCGCAGCCGGGCCGCGAGCGCGTCGTTCTCCGCCTGCAGGCCGCGCTCCCGCGCCCGGCTCTGCCGCAGCAGGGCAAGGCCCGCCAGCAGCGGCAGGGCAAGACCGAGGGCGAACCAGGTCAGCGGTCCTGCCGTGATGTTGGGCATGGCGAAGGCGGCGCCGGCCGGCATGACGGCCAGAGAGGCGACCAGGAGCATCGCCAGGCCGGCGAAGCAGAGCAGCAGCTTCGCCGAACCCGCATCCGGCGGCGGCATGGCGAGGCGGAAGACGCCGCGGCGTCCTTGGGCGCGCCAGGAACTGGACATCAGACCTCCTGGAACGGCGGCGGCCCCGAGGGGGAGGGCATGACATGCGGCGGGATCCGGCCCCGCCGCGGCTCTCTGCGGCACGACATCATCTAAGAACACGAGGGACCATCGCACGGTTGTGTACGATATTCAATCACTGAACCGTGCAACATCTCATCCGGAATGAGCCGCCCCGGGTCCGACGCCAAGGCACTGGCGGCCCAGGAATTGGCGGGCGGATCACTCCACCAGGCCGCCGAATGATGTCGCGCGGCGCCGCGTGCCGGCCCGCCGCCGACCCGCCCCGGCCGGCACCGTCGCCGCAGCCTCCCGATCGACTCCGGCGGCATCCCAGGCCGGGATGGCAGGCCCGACCATGGGGCGGGATCAGTCCGGCGCCCGTTCCAGCAGCAGGGCACCCGTCGGCAGGACGCTGCCGGTCCAGCCTGGCGGCAGGAGCGTGGTCGCGTCCATCTGCACCAGGACCGCCGGCCCGACGACCCGCGCGCCGGCCCCGAGTCGCCCGCGGTCATGGATGCCGGCCTCCACCGTGCCGCCGGCCAGGCGCATCGCCTGCCGGCCGATCGGTGCCGCGTCCGCGCCCGGCGGCAGCACGGCGGCGGCCGGGGCCGGGAGGGCGCCGGAGGCTTCCAGCCGCAGCGTCACGATCTCCGCCGGCACCGCCGGCAGGTCGAAGCCGTACAACGCGTGGTGGGCAGCGGCGAAGCCTTCCGCCAGGGCCGGGCGCGGATCGGCGGCTGCCGGCCAGGGCACCGCCAGTTCGAAGCCCTGCTCGGCATAGCGCATCAGCGCGACCCGATCGGTGGCCCGGTCCGCCGGCGCCACCGACTCGCGCGCGAACCAGGCCGCCGCCTCGGCGTCCAGCGCGGCGAAGCCCGCCTCCAGCCGCGCCGGATCGGCGGCGGCCAGCGGCAAGGCGATGCTCCGGCTGAACTCGGCCTTCAGCGCCGCCGCCAGCAAGCCCTGGGCACAGAGCACCCCTGGGCTGGGCGGCACCAGCACGCGCCGCATCCCCAGCAGGTCCGCCAGCGCAGTGCCATGCAGCGGGCCCGCGCCCCCGAAGGGCACCAGGGCGAAGTCGCGCGGGTCATGCCCCCGCTCCACCGAGACCAGGCGGATGGCGCCGACCATGGCATTGTCGGCGATGGCCAGGATGCCGCGCGCGGCGGCGTCCACGGACAGGCCCAGCGGATCCGCGACATGCCGGCGGATCGACTGCCCGGCCAGCGCCGGGTCCAGCGCCATCCGGCCGCCCAGCAGCGCGGGCGGCAGGTGGCCGAGCACGACATGCGCGTCGGTCACGGTCGGGCGGTCGCCGCCGCGGCCATAGCAGGCCGGGCCGGGATCGGCGCCGGCGCTTTCCGGCCCGACCAGCAGCGCGCCTTCCGCCACGCGGGCCAGCGACCCGCCGCCGGCGCCGATGGTCACCATGTCCAGCATCGGCAGCGGCAGCGGCCAGGGCCCGACCCGGCCGGATTGCGTCAGGCCCGGCGCGCCGCCGCGCAGCAGGCAGATATCGGCGCTGGTGCCGCCGATATCGACGGTGATGATGTCCGGCACGCCGGCGGCGCGCGCCATCGCCGCCGCGCCGACCACGCCGGCGGCGGGGCCGGACAGTGCGGTCTGCACCGGGGCGCGACGGATCTCGGCCGCGCCGGCGACGCCGCCATTCGACTTCATCAGCAGCAGCGGCGCGGCGATCCCGGCGCCCTCCAGCCGCCGTTCCAGCCGCGCCACATAGGTGGTGACGGCGGGCATGACCCCGGCATTCAGCACGGTCGCCATGCTGCGCTCGTATTCCCGCACCACCGGCAGCACGTCCGAGGAGGCGGTGGCGGCGAGGTCCGGCGCTTCCTCCCGCACCAGGGCCAGCGCGCGGCGTTCCTGCGCCGGGTTGGCGAAGCTGTGCAGGAAGCAGATGGCGATGGCGCGCGCGCCGGCGGCGACCGCCTCGCGCACCGCCGCGCGCAGCGCCGCCTCGTCCAGCGGCGCCAGTTCCGTGCCGTCGGCGGCGATGCGCCCCGGCACCTCGAAGACCAGGGCGGGCGGCACCGGCCGCTGCGGCTTCCGCCAGGCCCAGAGGTTGTCCCGCCGCGGCAGGTCGGCGCGGCCGATCTCCAGCACATGGCGGAAGCCTTGCGTCGTCAGCAGCGCGGTCGGTGCCGTCTTGCCTTCCAGGATCAGGTTGGTGGCGACGGTGGTGCCGTGCAGCACGCGGGTGATCGCGCCCGCTGCCCGCCCCGCCGCCTGCAGGGCCAGGCCGATGCCGGTGAGGAAGGCCTCCGACGGATCGCGCGGGGTGGAGGGCGTCTTGGCCGTCCAGGCCTCGCCCGTCGCGGCATCCTGCAGGGTGATGTCGGTGAAGGTTCCGCCGATATCGACGGCAACGAGCAGGGTCATGGCGGGTCAGGCCACGGCATCGGCATAGCCGTGGCGGTGGAACAGGCCCGCCGCCGGCCGTTGGGCGCGCAGCGCCGCGGTGCGCGCGGCGTCCACGACGCCGTCGCGGATGGCGACGCCGTAGTCGCGCAGCGCCGCCGCCGGGCTGACGAAGCCGCCGCGGACATCCTGCAGCACCTGCTCCGCCGGCCGGTCGAAAGGATGGCCCCAGCCGCCCCCGCCGCCGGTCTCCAGCCGCAGCAGGTCGCCGCGCCGTAGCACCGTGCCATCCGAGAGCGGCGGCAGCAGCCGCTCCTCCGGCGTGCCGGGATTGACCACGGCGCGGCCGCTGCCGCCATTCTTCCCGCCGGCGACGCCCCAGGGCGGGTTGCGCACGCTGTCGATGCGGATCGCCACCTGCGCCTCGTCGCACAGCACCTCGTAGTCCCGCACGACGCCGCAGCCGCCGCGGAAGCGCCCGGCGCCGCCGCTGTCCCGGTGCATGCCGTAGCCGCGCAGGCGCACGGGGTAGCCGAGTTCGAGGAATTCCGCAGGGTAATTCTCCTGCGCCACGAAATAGACCGCATCCACGCCATCGGCGAAGGGCCGCGCGCCATAGCCGACCGCGACGCCGTCGCTCAGCAGGAAGCGTTTTCCAAGATGCTCGCCGCGCAAGGCCAGGATGACATAGGCGGAATGCGCCGCCGGCGCCTCGCCATCGCGCGCAACGGCGACTAGGCCATGGAAGGCCGCCAGCAGCCGCATCATGGTCAGCCCGCGCAGACCGAGCGGCGCCGGCGAACGCGGCCAGAGCAGCGAGCCCTCGCGCAGCCGCACCTCGTCCAGCGCGCGCGGGCCGCCGGCATTCAGCACCTGGCCGGGCTCGCCCTGCAGGAAATAGAGGCCGAGCGCCATCCCGGGCACGTCCGGGTGCATCAGCAGGTTCACCGGGCCGGGCGCCTGGTCGCTGGTTTCGGTCGCATCCAGGACGAAGCGGTCGTCTTGGGTGCGGGTCAGCGCCAGGCGCAGGATGAAGGGGCCGTTCCCCTGGCCGTCGCCATCGATGGCATCGGCGAAGCGGGTGGTGCCGACCGGGAAGGTGGCGCGCAACTTGGCGCGGACGATGGCCTCGGTGCGGGTCAGGAGCTGCACGAAGGCATCCGCCAGGACCTCGGGTCCGAAGCGGCCGGCCATCTCGGCCAGCCGCGCCTCGCCCAGCCGGACGGCGGCCATCAGCGCGCGGGTGTCGCCTTCCGACTGCACGGGGAAGCGGCTGTTGCGCCAGAAGGTGCGCAGCAGGTCTTCGTTGGTCTCGCCGCCGCGCTGCAGCCGCACCGGCGGGATGATGACGCCTTCCTGGAAATGGTCGGTGGCGTCGGGGCTGAGCGAGCCCGGGCGCAGCCCGCCGATATCGGAGAAATGCGCCCAGCCCATCACGAAGCCGACGCGAACGGGTTGGCTGCGCGGCCGATCCAGACCGCCGGGCCCTTCGGCCCTCCGGTCATCGGGCGCGTCGAGTTCTTCCCGCGGCCGATTCAGACCTCCGGGCCCTTCGGCCCTCCGGTCATCGGACGCGTCAAGTTCTTCCCGCGGCCGATTCAGACCTCCGGGCCCTTCGGCCCTCCGGTCATCGGACGCGTCAAGTTTTTCCTGCGGCCGATTCAGACCTCCGGGCCCTTCGGCCCTCCGGTCATCGGACGCGTCGAGAAACACCGGCGCCAGGAACACCTGATCGTTCGAGTGCGACACGGCGCCGCGCGAGCCGTAGCAGTCATTGTACCAGTAGAGGTCGCCGGGCTGCATGCTCTCCAGCGGGTAGCGCGCGGTCACCGGGCCGGTGATGTCGCCGAAGATCGGCAGGTCGCTGCCCACCGCCATGGCCCCTTCGGCATCGAAGATGGCGGTGTAGAAATCCTTCTTCTCGCGGATGAAGGCGGACATGGCGGTGCGTTCCAGCAGCGCCTCCATCTCCGCCTGGGCGGCACGGGCGGCGCCCCGGATGATCTCGAGCGTGACGGGATCGCAGGCGCTCATGCGGCCCTCCTGGCATGGTGGCAGGCGGCGAGGCGATCCGGGCCGAGCGGTGCGAGCGCCGGCTCCTGCTGACCGCATCGGGTGTCCGCCAGGGTGCAGCGCGGATGGAAGCGGCAGCCGCCCGGTATGGCGCGCAGGCTCGGCGGGTCGCCCGGCAAGGACGGGCCGGCCGCCGCCCCGTCGAGCCGAGGCGCCGCGGCCAGCAGCGCCCGCGTGTAGGGGTGCTGCGGCGCCGCGAAGAGGGCCTCCGCCCTGCCCTGCTCCACCACCCGGCCGAGATACATAACCGCGACGCGGTCGCAGACCCGCCGCACCACCGAGAGATCATGGGAGATGAACAGGTAGGTGAGGCCGAATTGGCCGCGCAGGTCGCGCAGCAGCCGCAGCACCGAGGCCTGCACCGAAAGGTCGAGGCCCGCCGTGGGTTCATCCAGGATGACGACCTTCGGCCGCAGGAGCAGGATGCGCGCCAGGCCGATGCGGCGCTGCTGGCCGCCGGAGAGTTCATGCGGGTAGCGCGCGGCGAAGGCGGGATCGAGCCCGACGGCGGCCAGCATCTCCGCGATTCGCGCCTGCTGCTCGGCGCGGTCGGCCACGCCATGGATGCGCAGCCCCTCGGCCAGGGTGGCGCCGACCGGCCACCACGGATCCAGCGCCGCGCCCGGATCCTGGTGGACATACTGCACGGCGGCGCGCGCCCGACGCGCCGCGGCGGCCGCCTGTCCGGAGACCGGGCGACCCTCCAGCCGGATCTCCCCGGCTGCCTCCCGCTGCAGGCCCAGCAGCGTGCGGGCCAGGGTGGTCTTGCCGCAGCCCGACTCCCCGACGATGCCGAAGGTCTCGCCGGTGGCGACGGAGAGATCGACGCCATCCACCGCCCGCACGCCGGGCCGGGTGCGGAACAGCCCGCGCCGGGCCCCGAGCTCAACGACCAGGCCCGAGGCGCCGAGGATCTCAGCCAAGGGCCGGCTCCAGCAGGATATCGGACTGGAAGGGGCAGGCGACGGCATGGCCCGGCCCGGCCGGCTGCATCTCCGGCACGCCGGCGGCGCAGCCGGCGCGCGCGATGGGGCAGCGGGGATGAAAGCGGCAGCCTGGGGGCTGCGCCGTGGCCGCCGGCACCGTGCCGGGAATGCCCAGCAGGTCGGTGGCGCGGTCTGGGTGGCAGCCCAGCAGCAGCCGCGTATAGGGATGGCGCGGGTCGTCCAGCACGGCGCGGGTCGGACCGGTTTCCGCCACCCGCCCGGCATAGAGCACGGCCACCCGGTCGCAGACCGCGGCCAGCACGCCGAAGTCATGCGTGACGAACAGGAGCGAGAGGCCGCGCTCCGCCGTCAGCCGCCGCAGCAGCCCCAGGATCTCCCGTTGCGTGGTCACGTCGAGCGCCGTGGTCGGCTCGTCCGCCACCACCAGCGCCGGGTCGCAGGCCAGGGCGGCGGCGATCAGCAGGCGCTGCCGCTGGCCGCCGCTGAACTGGTGCGGGTATTTCGCAAGCGCCGCCTCCGGATCGGGCAGTTGCACGGCGCGGAACAGGTCGACCAGTTTCGCGCGGTGGTCGCGGCGGCTGCCGGGCGCGTGGCGGCGCATGCCCTCCAGGATCTGCGCGCCGGCGGTGAAGACGGGGTTCAGGGACAGGTAGGGGTCCTGCGGGATGAAGCCGATGCGGCCGCGGGCGGAGGCGCCACGGTCGGACAGGATGTCGCGGTCCTCGAACAGGATGGCGCCGCGCGGCACTTGGGCGTTGCGCGGGAGGATGCCGAGGATGGCGCGCAGCAGGGTGGATTTGCCGCAGCCGCTCTCCCCCACCACCCCCAGCGTGCCGCCGCGCGGCACGGCAAGCGTCACGTCGTCCAGGATCTCCGCCGCGCCGCGATCGGTGCGGATGCGGACGGCGAGGTTCTCGACCGAGAGCAGCGGCCTCATCGGCTGCGCCGGAGCCGCGGGTCGGCGGCGTCGCGCAGCCCGTCGCCCAGCAGGTTGAAGCCCAGCACCAGCAGCAGGATGGCAAGGCCCGGGAAGGTCGGGAACCACCACGCCTCCGGCAGGTGCTGCCGCGCCTCCGCCACCGCCAGGCCCCAGTCCGGCGAGGGCGGCGCGGCGCCGACCCCGAGGAAGCCGAGGATGGCGGCGGTCAGGATGGTGAAGCCCATGCCGATGGTGGCGCGCACCAGGATCGCCGGCGCCGCATTCGGCAGCACATGCAGCAGCAGGATGCGCGGCGTGGAGGCACCGATGCCCGCCAGCGCGTCGACGAACAGCGCGCCGCGCAGCCTGCGCGTCTCCGCATGCACGGTGCGGGCGAAGAAGGGCCAGTAGGTCAGCGCCAGCGCCACCATGGCGGTGGTCAGGCCGGGCGCCATCAGCTGGCCGAGCGCCAGCGCCAGGATCAGCTGCGGCACGGCGAGGAAGACATCGGTCACGCGCATCAGCGCCTCCGACGCCCAGCCTTCCTTCCAGCCGGCCCAGAGGCCGACGGGCACGCCGATCAGCATGGCGGCGGCCACCACCGCCACGGCGACCACCACCGCGCTGCGGGCCCCCAGGATGACCCGGGAGAGGATGTCGCGACCCAGATTGTCGGTCCCGAAGGGGAATTCGGCGGAAGGCGGGCGCAGGCGCTGCAGGAGATGGCTCTCGAAGGCGTCGTCCGGGTAGGGCGCCAGCCATGGCGCGAAGATCGCCACCACCACGGCGAAGACCACCAGGAACAGGCCGAAGGCCGCGACAGGGTCGCGCAGCAGGCGCCGCAGCGCGGTCACTTCACCTGCTCCACCACCCGCGGGTCGATCAGGGCCTGCACCACGTCCACCACCACGTTGACCACGGCGTAGACCACACCGACCACGAGCGTCACCGCCAGCAGCGCCTTGTAGTCGGCCGCCAGGATGGCCTGGACGGCATAGGTGCCGAGCCCGGGCCAGTCATAGATCGCCTCCACCGCCACCGCGCCGGAGATCAGCGCGCCGAACAGCAGCCCGATCTGTGCCACCGTGACGGTGACGGCGTTGCGCAGGACATAGATCGCCGCCAGCCGCACCCGTCCATAGCCCGCGGCCCGGGCGTAGAGCACGAAATCCTTCTGCAGCGTCTCCAGCACGCCGGAGCGGGTGAAGCGCGCGATGCTGGCAAGACCCGGCAGGCAGAGCGTGACCGCCGGCAGCACGAGGTGGCGCAGGGCATCGGCGAACTGGTCCAGCCGGCCGGCCAGCAGGCTGTCGATCAGGAAGAAGCCGGTGACGGCGGCCGGCGCACCCGCCGCGACATCGATGCGCCCGCGCAGCGGCAACAGGTCCCATTCCATCGAGAACAGCAGCTGCAGCATGATCGCCAGCCAGAAGGAGGCGATGGCGAGCCCTCCGACGCTGACCACGCGCACCAGGTGGTCCACCGGTCCGTTATGGTCCAGCGCCGCGACCAGCCCGAGCGGGATGCCGAGGCCGGCGGCCAGCAGCAGCGCGACGAAGGTCAGTTCCAGCGTCGCCGGCAGGCGGAAGCGGATCTCCTCCATCACCGGCCGGCCGGAGAAGATGGAGTTGCCAAGGTCGCCCGACACCACCTGCCGGACATGCGTGACCGCCTGTTCCCACAACGGGCGATCCAGCCCGTAGCGGGCGCGGATTTCCCCCAGCTGCGCGGGCGTTGCCGCGTCGCCCGCCAGCGTCGCCGCCGGGTCGGCCGGGATGACGCGGGTCAGCACGAAGGTCAGCAGCACCAGGCCCAGCAGCGCCGGCAGGGCCAGCAGCACCCGCCGGAGGATGTAGCGCGCCACCCCCCGGTCATTCAGCCAGGGACATGGTCCGCAACTCGCCGCCCGAGCCGACCGGCGAGAAGCTGTAGCCCTGCACCCGCCGTGTCAGGCCGCGGAGGTTCACCGTGTTGTAGACCCAGATATCCGGGCTGTCGGCCACCACCAGCTTCGTCGCCTCGGCATACAGGCGAGCGCGCTCGGCTTGGTCCAGGCTGGTGCGGGCGCGGGCCAGCAGCGCATCCACCTGCTCGTTCCTGTACCAGGCACTCGCCTTCCAGGTGCCGTGGAAGCGGCTGTCGTACATCTGGCCGATCCAGTTCTCCGGATCGATGAAATAGGCGCTGACCCAATGGACCCACATGTCGGGCGTGGTCTCCGGCCGGCCGGTGGCGCCGGTGATCTGCGGCCAGGTGCTGGGCACGATCTTCAGGTTGACGCCGACGCGCCGCAGGTCCGCTTGGAACATCTGCGCGGACTGGACGGTCTGCTCCAGCTCAGACTGGATATGCACCTCGATCTCGCGCCCCAGCGGGGCGCCGGCGGCGCGCGCCGCGTCGCAATGCTGCCGCGCCTTGGCCAGGTCGAAGGGATAGGGCTTCAGGTCCTCCGGGTTGCCCCAGAGGTTGTTGGGATTCGGCCCGGCATTGCGGATGACCATCCCCTTCAGGATGATCTCGTTGAAGCCCTGGTAGTTGAAGGCATGCGCGAAGCACAGCCGCGCATCACGGTTGTCGAAGGGCGGCTTGCGGTTGTTCATGCGCAGGATGAAGACGCGCATGGACTCGTCCTTCGCCACGCGGGTGCGGGCATTGCGCTCCACGCGTTCCACCTGGTCGGTCGGCAGGTAGCTGTCGGTGGCGTCGATCTCGCCGCGCAGCAGGGCCAGCACCCGGGTGCTGGTTTCCATCACCGGTCGGCTGCGGACCTGGTCGATGGGCTTCGGGTTATCCGCCCAGCCGCGGAAATGCCCGGGGAAGCGTTCGAGGTCGAGCGTCGTGCGGGCGCGATAGGTCGCCGCATCGATCCGGTAGGCGCCGGAGCCGGCGCCATTCGCCGCCAGCCATTCCTGGCCCATGTCGCCGTTCTTCTCGTTCGCCTGCAGCAGCCGCGGGTTGACGATGGCGACCAGCGGCATGGCCGCGAGGAAGGGTGCATAGGGCGTGGAGAGCACGAACCGCACCCTGCGCGCATCCAACGCCGTCACGTTCTCCGGCTTCAGCACCGGGGTGAAGGCCGCCGCCGGGGCGCGGTTCATCGCCAGCAGGCGGCGGAACGAATAGACCACGTCCTCGGCGGTCATCGCGCTGCCGTCGTGGAAGCGGATGCCCTCCCGCAGGGTGAAGTCCCAGGTCAGGCCGTCGGCGGTGACGCCATGCGTCTCGGCCAGCCAGGGGACGAGCTGCGGCGGGTTGCCCTGGTAGCGGTACAACCCGTCATAGACATTCAACAGGACGAACTGGCTCGGGACGTCGAAGATCGCGTGCGGGTCGAGCGTCGCCGGCAGCGCATCGCCCCAGACCATCGGCCGCGGCTGCGCGGCGGCGGGGCCGGCGAGCCCGGGCAGGATCAATAAGGCGGCGAGCAGCGCGGCACGCAGGCGCATGGTCGAACTCCCCCGGACGGCGTCGGGACGGAAGTGGAGACCAGGGCCGCCAACCCCGCAAGGGGCAGCGCGCGTCGCGTCGCCCGGCGACCGCCGGGCATTGCCTGCGCCGGCGGCAGTTGCGCGCGGCATCGCCTGCTTCGCACGCAAAGCGTTCCACGGCAGGCGTCAGTGCAGCGAGAGCACCCGCTGGGCCAGCACCACGACGACGCTCGCATCGCGCGACACGGCATCGGCGCCCAGCAGCGCGGCCGGCGGCGGCGGCCGGTCACGCTGCCAGCCGGACAGCACGCGCAGCCCACGGTTGCAGGATGCACGGCGGACTTCCGCCACCGTGCCGCAGAGCCGGCCGAGGTCGGTCGCCTCATCCACGCTGAACCAGGCGAGGTCGAAGCGGTCGCGGCGCGCCGCCTCGCTCGGCGCCTCCTCGGCCAGGCGGCCGCAGCAGTGGACCTGCCAGCCCGCGCGCTGGAAAAGCCGCAGGACCACGGACTCCTCGAAGCTGGGCGTATGGGACGCGCCGGCGACCAGCAGGGCCGAGGCCGGCTGCCCCGGCGGCGCCCGGCCGGCATCCTCCAGCCCTGTCAGCAGCATGCGCAGCCGCCACAGCGCCATCGCGTAATCGGTTTCCTCCAGGTGCCTGGCCTCGCGCGCGCGGCGCAGCGCCGCCGCCGCCGGCAGCAGCAGGTCGTGGCACAGCGCCTCGAACCGCGCCCCCCCGGGGTTCAGCAGGCGCAATGCCCGTGCCGCCTCCAGCAGGTCCATGCGCGGCAGCGCCGCGACGAGCGGCGCGACCGCAGCCCCCCAGGGGTCACGCGGTGGCGGGATGGCAGGCAGGCCGTGGCGCTGGCGCAGGCGCGGCAGCACCTGCTCGCGCACCAGCGCCTCCACCGCTGCCTTCCGCGCCAGCGGATGCAGGCCGTGCCGCCCGTCGCCGATGGCATACGGCAAGGCCGGCCTGCGAAGGCTGGTCAGGCCAGGCATGGCGGCCCCCGATGCGCGACGCGCTGCCGGCGCGGGGCGATCGGACGACGCGACGGCAGCGCAGGAAGCGCGGCAATCAACCGGCGGCAGGCGTGGCGCATCATCCCCTCCATGCGCTGCGGACGCGCCGGAGTCGGCGCAGCCGGCCGGCCAGGCAGGGGCGGCCGATCGTGTCCACGCCCCGGTCCGGGCACGGGCAGGCCGATGCTGCGCGCGCATGGCATGGCGGCCGCCGTGGCGTCCGCCCCTGGCGCGGGACGCTCCCTCTTCCGCCCGCTTCCGCGGGACCCTTTGGCAAGCCAGACGCTACGACCGGCAGGCCCCGGCGCGCAACGACCAGCTTTCGCCGAAAGCAGAAAATTGCGGCGGCCGCGCATGGCACGCGCATTGCTGGGGAACGCGGCAGCGCAGCGCCGCAAGGGCGGCAGCTTCGGTGGGCGTGCCATCGTCATCCAGCAAGGCGGACGGGCCGGTCCTCATCGCCCAGTCCGCGGAGGACCATGCGATGTGTGACCGCGACGGAACCGCTTTCCTGACCGATTACGCGGCCATCGGCCGCGCCTCGCGCCGCGGCGTGATGAAGGCCACCGCCGCCAGCGTGCTGACCTTCGGCGCCTTCGGCGGGCATGACGCGCTGGCCCAGGCCCGCGGCAGCCTGAAATCCACCCACGGCACCGGCTTCTGCAACCTGAACCTCTTCCTCGCCCACAGCCTGCAGATGGCGCGGGAGGACGGGCTGGAGATCCAGTTCGTCAATACCCCGACCTTCGCCGAGCAGGTGACCTTCCTCGGCATGGGGCAGGTGGATCTGGGGCTGATGCCCTACACCTCCTTCATCGCGCTGTTCAATGCCGGCGCGCCGGTCAAGATCATCGCCGGCGGCGGCGTGGAGGGCTGCGCCATCGTGGCCCGGCCGGGCCTGACCACGGCGGCCAGCCTGCGCGGCAAGACGCTCGGCACCTTCCAGCTCGATACGCTGGAGGTGATGCCCTATGACTACCTGAAGAAGAACAACATCAGCTTCCGCGACGTGCGCGTCCGCTACATGGGCAACACGCCGGAGGCGGTGGAGGCCTTCAAGGCCGGCGCCATCGACTGGATCTGCACCATCGAGCCCTATGCCACCGCGCTGGTGAACGAGGTGCGCGGCGCGACCATGCTGACCGACGGCCGCGACCTGTATGGCCCCGGCTACACCGATTGCGTGCTGGCCTGCCGCAGCAGCCTGATCCAGCAGAACCCGGCCGCGCTGAAGGCCGTGATCAAGGGCATGATGCGCGCCCAGCTGATGGCCGAGACCAAGCAGGAGGAAACGCTGCAGCGCCTGGTCGGCACCTACTACAAGACCAGCATGGACAATGCCCGGGTGGCGATGTCCAAGCAGCCGGCGGTGGTGGATGCCCGCAGCCAGACCGACTTCATCCTGGGCCGCACCGACAGCCTGGTGGAGATGGGCTACATCCGCAACAAGCCGGGGCGCGACGCGATCGACTGGACCCTGCTGGAGCAGGTGATCGCCGAGAACCGGGAGCTCTACGGCCAGCTCAAGTTCAAGTCGGCCTGAGGCGCCGCGCATGGCGACGCAGGCAACGGGCGTGGCCACGGTGCCGCGCCCGGCGGCCAGCCTGCCGGCGGGGCTGACGCTCCGCAACCGGCAGGTCTTGGCGAAGCTCGGCTGGGGCGTGGTCTCGGTCGGGCTTTTCGTGGGGATCTGGGAGGTGCTTTGGCTGATCGGCTGGGCCGATCCCAAGCTGCTGCCGCCGCCGCATGTCTTCCTCGGCAATATCCCGGACCAGGCGCGCTTCTTCAACACGGCGACGCGCTGGCAGATCGGCGTGAACCCGGCCGATGGCCCCAGCCCCTATGAGGCCGTCGCCATCACCATCGGCGCCACCAGCATGCGCGTCTTCGTCGGGCTGGCGATCGCCGCGGTGCTCTCCATCACGATCGGCGTGCTCATCCGCTACTTCGGGATCTTCGAGAAACTGGTCCTGCCGACGATCACCCTGCTCTCGCCGGTTTCGCCCATCGCCTGGCTGCCGGTGGCGATCTTCATCTTCGGCATCGGCAATGCCCCGGCGATCTTCATGGTGGTGGTGGCGCTGTTCTTCCACATGGTGCTGTCCACCATCAGCCAGATCGACAATGTCAGCCGTAATTTCATCAATGTCGCCCGGACCATGGGCGCCACCAAGCGGCAGATCTATTCCCGCGTGATCATCCCGGCGATCCTGCCGCAACTGCTGATCGTGCTGCGGCTGAACCTGTTCGGCGCCTGGATGGTGGTGCTGGTGGCGGAAAGCACGGGGGTGGGCTTCGGGCTCGGCCAGGTCATCATGATGGCGCGCAACACCTTCAACCCGTCCCTGGTGTTCTTCACCATCGCGCTGATCGGGCTGCTGGGGTTCCTGTCGGACTGGCTGCTGCGCATCCTGCAGAAGCGGCTGCTCTACTGGGTGCCGGATACGGGGGGCGTGCTCCGTGGCCTCTGACGCATACGTCGCCTGGTCCAGCCAGGATGCCGTGGTCTGCCGCGGCGTCGGCAAGACCTGGGCCGAGGGCACCGAGCGGGCGCATGAGGCGCTGCGCGGCATCGACCTCGACATCGCCCCGGGCGAGTTCGTGGTCCTTCTCGGCCCGTCCGGCTGCGGCAAGTCCACCCTGCTCTATCTGATCGCCGGGCTGGAGCGGCAGACCGGGGGAAGGATCTGGGCCTTCCGCGACCCGGTCGAGGGCCCCTCCCCCGACCGCAGCCTGATCTTCCAGGAGACCTCGCTGTTTCCCTGGCTGACGGTCTGGCAGAATGTCTCCTTCGGCCTGTCCATCCGCGGCGCGAAGGAAGCCGAGCGGCGCGCGGTGGCGAAGGAAGCCCTGCAGCGCGTCGGCCTGGCGGAGGCAATGGACAAGCGACCGGACGAGCTTTCGGGCGGCATGCGCCAGCGCGTGGCGGTGGCACGGGCGCTGGCCATGCGCCCGAAGGTGCTGCTGATGGACGAGCCCTTCGCCGCGCTGGACGTGCAGACGCGGGCGAAGATGCAGGATTTCCTGCTGGATGTCTGGCGGGACAGCGGCGCTTCCGTCCTGTTCGTCACACACCACATCGATGAGGCGATCGCGCTGGCCGACCGCGTGGTCGTCTTCACCGCCCGTCCCGGCCGGATCAAGAGCATCATTCCCATCGCCCTGCCGCGGCCGCGCGACCCCTTCTCGCCCGAGGCGGAGGCGCTACGGCGGCAACTGACCGAGGAGCTGCGGTCCGAGGTGGACCGCGCCTTCGCCGAACAGGAAGCCCTGGCGGCGGAATAGCCCGGCGCCGATCCCAACGAACCAAGACGAGGAAGCCGGCCATGGCCGTGTCCCTGGTGCGCAGCCGCGCCATGATCACCAAGACGCTCTCCGCCACCGAGTGGGAGGAGATCCCCGACGGCGCCGTCCTGCAGGAGGATGGCATCATCACCGCGGTCGGGACCTATAGCGACCTGCATGCGAAGCACCCTTCCGTGCCCGTCATCGGCACCGGAAAGGAGATCCTGCTGCCCGGCTTCGTGAACGGGCACCACCATGTCGGCCTGACGCCGGTGCAGCTCGGCTCACCCGACATGCCGCTGGAGCTCTGGTTCGTCACGCGCATGGTCTCACGCAACCTGAACCTCTATCTCGACACGCTGTACTCGGCCTTCGAGATGATCGCCTCCGGCATCACCACGGTGCAGCACATCCATGGCTGGATGCCGGGCACCATGCCGGAGGTCGAGAAGCTCTCCAACGATGTCATCCGCGCCTATGAGGACATCGGCATGCGGGTGTCCTACTGCTTCGCGCTGCGCGACCAGAACCGGCTGGTCTACCAAGCGGACCAGGATTTCGTGGCCAGCCTGCCGGCGGAGCTGAAGGGCCCGATGAGCCGCTGGTTCGAGCGGTTCCAGATGGGGCTTGAGGCGAGCTGCGACCTGTTCCGCAACCTGCATGCCTCGCACAACGCCAAGAAGCGCGTGAAGGTGCAGCTGGCGCCGGCCAACCTGCACTGGTGCTCGGACGCCGCGCTGGCGGCGCTGGCCGACCTGTCCCGCACCTACGACGCGCCGATGCACATGCATCTGGTGGAGACGGCCTACCAGAAGGAATATGCAAAGCGCCGCGGCGGCGGCACCGCACTCGACTACATCGAGCGCTTCGGGATGCTGGGCCCGAACCTCACGCTCGGCCATGGCGTCTGGCTGAACGAGAGCGATATCGAGAAGGCGGCGGCCAGCGGCACCTGCATCTGCCACAACTGCTCCTCCAATTTCCGGCTGCGGTCGGGGGTGGCGGCGCTGAACCGGTTCGAGGCGGTAGGCATCAACACCGCCATCGGCCTGGACGAGGCCGGGATCAACGACGACCGCGACATGCTGCAGGAGATGCGGCTGGTGCTGCGCGCCCATCGCGTGCCCGGGATGGAGGAGAAGGACGTGCCCGCCATGGCCCAGGTGCTCCGCATGGCCACCGTCGGCGGCAGCCGGACCACCCCCTACCGCGAGACGCTGGGCACGCTGGAGGTGGGCAAGGGCGCCGACCTGTCGCTGATCGACTGGCACAGCGTCTCCTACCCCTATCTCGACGAACTCACCCCGACGCTGGATGCGGTGATCCAGCGCGCCAAGGCCAGCGCCGTCACCACCGTGATGTGCGATGGCGAGGTGATCTACCAGGACGGCAAATTCGCCAAGGTGGACCGGGATGGCGCGCTGAAGGCGCTGCATGACGACCTGGCCAAGGCGCTGAGCGACGACGAGGTGGAGCGGCGCAAGCTGTCCAAGGCGCTGCTGCCGCATGCCCGCCGCTTCTATTCCGGCTACATGGACCCGGCGCAGCACGAGCCCTTCTACCGGCCCAGTTCCCGCGTCTGACGCCATGGCCTAACCTCCGCCAAGGGGGTGCGGCATGGCGGATGGCGGGGCGGCTTCAGGCATGGGTGACCCAGGGGGGCCGGTCTGGGCCCCCCCGGTGCGGGACGCCGTGGCGCGCGGCCTCTGCACCGATTGCGGCCTGTCCCGCAGCGCCGATCCGAAATCCTGCGGCCGCGCCTGCCAATTCATCCAGCCGGACTACCCGGGTCTGGAAGCGGCGGTGCATGGCCGCGCGCGGGATCCGGCACGGCCGGACGAAGCCTTCTTCGGGCCCTTCCGGCGCATGCTCCGCGCCAGCCTGGCGCCGGCGCGGGACGGGGCCCAGTGGACCGGCATCGCCACGCGCATCGCCGAAAGGCTGCTGGAAACCGGCGCGGTGGATGCGGTGCTGACCATGGCACCGGACCCGGAGGATCGCTGGCGGCCGGTGCCGGTGCTGGTCACGAAGCCGGCAGGCATGGCGCAATGCCGCGGCATGCGCATGGGCTATGCGCCGCTGCTGGCCCTGCTGGAGCCGGCACGCGCCGCCGGCCACCGACGCCTGGCGATCATCGGCATTCCCTGCCAGGTCTATGCGCTGCGCAGCATCGAGCGAGAGCTGGGGCTGGACCGGCTCTACGTCATCGGCACGCCCTGCTCCGACAACACCACGACGGAGCGGTTCCACCAATTCCTGACGCTGCTGGACGCGGATCCGGAGAGCATCACCTACTTGGAGTTCCGCGCCGACTACCATGTGGAACTGCGCTTCGCCGATGGGCGCCGGCGGGAGATCCCCTTCCTGCAACTGCCCATCTCCCAGCTGCCACCGGACTTCTTCCCGCTGACCTGCCGCACCTGCGTGGACTACACCAATGTCCTCGCCGACATCACGGTGGGCTATATGGGCGGCCTGGGCGAGCAATGGCTGCTGGTGCGCAACGCCCGCGGCGAGGAACTGGCGGCGCTGCTTGGCGACGAGTTGCGGACGGCCGCACCGGGCAGCGCCGGCAAGCGCACCGGCGCGGTGAAGGGCTTCCTGGCGAATACCGAACGCGCGGCGGGCGGGCTGCCGCTGCGGCGCATGCCAGGCTGGCTGCGGCCGGTCATCGGCTGGCTGATGCCGCGGGTTGGGCCACGGGGCCTGGAATTCGCCCGGGCGCGGGTGGAGATGAAGGCGGTGGAGACCATCCTGCACCTGCGGCGCGCGGCGCCGCGGCGCATGAAGGCGATGGTGCCGGACCATGTCTGGCGGCTGGTCGCGCCCTACGGCCTCGCGCCGCGGGATGGCGAGAGGCGCGGCCCATGACTTGCTCGGCCCCGGCTGGATTTCGGAGATTGGCGGCATGACCGCACCGCGGCAGATGCATCTGGGCGTCTTCGTGCTCGGCACCGGGAACCACATTGCCGGCTGGCGCTGGCCGGGTGCGGCGCAGAGCTTCGAGGACCTGTCGGTGGTGCAGGAGATCGCCCGCATCGCCGAGCGCGGCAAGTTCGACCTGATCTTCCTGGGCGACAACCTGGCGACCGATCCCGGCATGCATCCCAGCTTCGCCGCGCGGTTCGAGCCGCTGACCATGCTGGCGGCACTGGCGGCGACGACGACCCATGTCGGCCTGGGCGCCACCTCCTCCACCACCTACAACGAGCCCTATACGGTGGCGCGGCAATTCGCGTCGCTGGACCATCTCAGCGGCGGCCGCGCCGCGTGGAACGCCGTGACCAGCAGCGGCGACAAGGCGGCGCTGAACTACGGCAGGCAGCACCCGGCGCATGATGCGCGCTACGAGATCGCCGAGGAATTCGTCGATGTCGTCCGCGGCTTGTGGGACTGCTGGGACGACGGCGCGGTGGTGCGGGACCATGCCACCGGGCGGTACATCGACCCGGCGAAGGTGAAGCCGCTGAACCACGAGGGCCGGTTCTTCAAGGTGAAGGGCCCGCTCCCCACCAGCCGCTGCCCGCAGGGCCAGCCCATCATCCTACAGGCGGGGTCGTCGGAGCCGGGGCTGAACCTGGCGGCGCGCACGGCGGACGTCGTCTTCGCTGTGGTTCAGGACCTGGGGGAGGCGCAGGCGGGCTACCAGGCGCTGAAGTCGCGCATGCCGGGCTTCGGCCGCAGCCCCGACGAGATCGCGGTGCTGCCCGGCGTGATGCCGGTGCTGGGCAGCACGGCGGCGGAGGCGCGGGAGCGCCTGAACAGGCTGCAGAGCTTCGTCAATCCGACCAATGCGCTGGGGATGCTGTCCACCCGGCTGGGCCACGACGTCTCGGGCTATCCGCTGGATGCGCTGGTGCCACGCGACCTGCCTTTGCCGGACACCTCGCATGGCTTCGCGCGGACGATGCTGTCGAAGGCCTGGCGGGAGAACATGACCTGGCGGGACATGTTCAACCTGGCCGGTGCGGCGCGCGGGCATTGGGTGCTGGCCGGCACGCCGGAGGAGGTGGCCGACACGCTGCAGCTTTGGTTCGAGGCAGAGGCCTGCGACGGATTCAACGTGCTGCCGGCATGGTTTCCCGGCGCCTTCGACGAGTTCGTGGACCAAGTGGTGCCGATCCTGCAGCGCCGCGGCCTGTACCGCCGGGACTACACGGGCAACACGCTGCGCGACCACCTCGGCTTGCCGCGCCCGCGAAGCCGCTTGTTCGCGGACTAAACCCGGGGGTTCCAAGGGCCTTTCGGCCCTTGGCGGGAGAGCGCGAGAGGGCAGCGCCCTCTCGCATCATGTCGCCCGCAGCCACCCCCCATCGATATCGATGATGGCACCCTGAAAGTAGCTGGCCTCCCCGCTCGCCAGGAACGCCACCGCCGCCGCGATCTCCTCCGGCTCCCCGAAGCGCGCGACGCCGGTGGATTTCGCGAGGAAGGTGGCGGCGCCGGTCTCGTCCAGCCCCTTCTCCTTCATCGCGGTGGCGATGCGCCCGGTGAGCCTGTCCGTGCGGATGCTGCCGGGATTGATGCAATTCACCCGCACGCCGTCCTGCACGCCGCGATCGGCCAGCGCCTTGGTCAGGTTCATCAGCGCGGCGTTCACCGACCCGCCGATGGTGAAATCCGCGCTGGCCATCTTGCCGCCGATGCCGGCGATATGGACCACACTGCCCTGCGCCTGCGCCAGATGCGGCCAGGCAGCGCGGGTCAGGCGGACGGCGGCGAAGAATTTCCCGGCATAGCTGTCGGCCCAGGCCTCGTCATCCAGCGACAGGAAATCGCCGCGCTGCGTGGCGCCGGCGCTGTTCACCAGCAGGTCCAGCCGGCCGAAGTCGCGCACGGCGCGCGCCACTGCCGCGGCCGGGGCCGCCGGGTCGCGCAGGTCGGCCACCAGGCCGATGGCACCCGGCACGTCGCAGCCGCCGCGGGCGATGCCCAGCACCTGCATCCCCTCGGCCACCAGGCGCTGCACGATGGCGCGGCCGATCCCCTTGCTGGCGCCGCTGACCAGCGCCGCCTTTCCCTTCAGCCCGCGATCCATGCGTCCTACTCCACCTTGATGTTGGCGTTGCGGATGAGCGCCTCGGTCCGCGTCAGGTCGGCACGCAGGAAAGCGGCGAAGTCGGCGGGCGAGCCGCCCACCACCTCCGCGCCCAGGTCCAGCAGCTTGGCGCGCCCCTCCGGCGTGCCGGCGATCGCCAGGAATTCGCGGTTGATCCGTTCCACGATGGGTGCCGGCATGCCGGCCGGCCCGATGACGGCATACCATTCGCTGACGGCGAAGCCGGGCACCGCAGCCTCGGCGATGGTCGGCAGGTCCGGCGCGTAGGGCTGGCGCGCAGCGGCGGTGACGGCCAGCGGCCGCACCTGGTCGCCGCGGACGAAGGGCAGCGTGGAGCTGGCATTGCCGAACATCAGCTGCAGGTTGCCCGCGACCACATCGGCCAGCGCCGGCCCGCCACCGCGATAGGGCACATGCACCATCTGCGTGCCGGTCGCCTGGGTGAACAACTCACCGGACAGGTGCACGGAACTGCCGATGCCGGGGGACCCGTAGGACAGGCGGCCGGGATTGGCCTTCGCATGGGCGATAAGGTCGGCGACGCTCTGCACCGGCAGCGCCTTGTTCACCACCAGGATGTTGGCAACGTTCGCCAAATGCAGGATCGGCGTGACGTCGTTGATCGGGTGGTAGGGCTGGCGCGTCAGCAGGGCCTGGGTGATCAGCGTGCTGATCGTGATGCAAATGGTATGGCCGTCCGGCGCGGCCCGCAGCGTCTCCACCACGCCTACGGCGCCGTTGCCGCCCGTGCGGTTCTCGATCACCACCGACTGCCCGAATGCGGCGGCCAGCGGCGGGCCAAGAAAGCGCGCCAGGATGTCCGTGGTGCCGCCAGGCGGAAAGGGAATGACGAGGCGGATGGGGCGGCTCGGCCAGGCCGGCTGGGCATGCGCCAGGGCGGGTGCCGCCAGGGAGGCGAGCAGGGCGCGACGGTGCATTCTCGTGTCCTCCCGGGGCTTTACCGGAAGCTTTCCACAGCCGGCGCCGGGGCGCAAAGGGCTGCCGGCGCGGCGGCGATGGGCTATGCCGTCCGGGTCCAGGATCGAAGAGGCGACAGCATGCCCGACCCCACCGCGACCGAGGCGCTTGGCCGCTTCGTGGCCGAGAGCCGCTGGGAGGATGTGCCGGAGACGCTGCGGCGGGAGGCGGCGCGGAGCCTGCTGAACCATGTCGGCTGTGCCCTGGGAACCGCACGCGACCCGGCCGTGCGGACAGCGCTGCAGGTGATGCATGGGCTGTCGGGCATGCCGGTGGCCACCGTGTTCGGCCAGGAAACGCGGCTGGATGCGATGGGCGCGGCCTTCGTCAATGCGGTCGCCGCCAACCTGCTGGACTATGACGACACGCATCTGGACACCGTGATCCATCCGGCGGCGCCGATCGCACCGGCCCTGTTCGCCCTGGCGGAGCAGCACGGCCTGTCCGGCGCCGCCGTCCTGCATGCCTTCCTGCTGGGCGGGGAGGTGGCCTGCCGCATCGGCAATGCCGTCTCGCCAGGGCATTACGCGCGCGGCTGGCACATCACCGCCACCTGCGGCGCCTTCGGCGCCGCGGCGGGCTGCGCGCGGCTGCTGGTGCTGGATTCGGCGCGCAGCGCGCAGGCCATCGGCATCGCCAGCACCCAGGCCGCGGGCACTGTGGAGAACCTGCCGACCGCGGCGAAGAATATCGGCGTCGGCAATGCGCCGCGGCACGGGATCCAGGCCGCGCTTTTCGCCGCCGCGGGGTGGGAGGCGGCGCCGGCGGCGATCGAGGGCGCGCTGGGCTGGGCGCGAGCCTCTGGCGATGCGCCCGACATGGCGGCGATCCTCGGCGGCCTTGGCACGCGCTGGGAGATCGGCCGCAACACCTACAAGCCCTACCCTGCCGGCATCGTCTTCCATGCGGTGATCGATGCCTGCCTGGAGCTGCGCGCCCGCCCGGGCGTCGTGCCGGACGCGATCACCGCGGTGACGGTCGCCGGCGATGCGCTGCTGCTGGCGCGTGGCGACCGGGTGGTGCGGACCGCGCGCGACTCCCGGGTCAGCATCCACCATGCGGCGGCGCTCGGCCTGGTCCGCGGCCGCGCCGGCGTCGAGGAGTTCGAGGCGCCGGCGGTGACCGACCCGGCGCTGGCGGCCTTCCGCAGCCGGGTCTCGGCGGTGCTGGATGCCGGCCTGCCGCGCGGCGCCGCGCGCGTCGCCATCCGCCTCGCCGATGGGCGGGAGGAGGTGGCGACCGTCACCACGCCCCGCGGCAGCGAGGCGCGGCCGATGTCGGATGCGGCGCTGGAGGCGAAATTCGCCGAGAATGCCGCGCTGGGCGGCGTTGCCGACAGGGCCGCGGCGCAGATCGAGGCGCTCTGGACGCTCGACCGCGCCCCCGACCTCTCCCGGCTGATGGCCCTTCTGGCCTGATGGACCGCTTCCTGGCACTGACCGTCTTCGCGCGGGTGGTGGAACAGGGTGGCTTCACCGCGGCGGCGGGGAAGCTCGGCCTCTCGCCCTCGGCGGTCACCAAGACCATCGCGCGGCTGGAAGATGAGCTGGGCACGCAGCTCTTCACCCGCACCACGCGGCGGCTGCGCGCCACCGATTCCGGCCAGGATTTCTACGAACGCTGCGTGCGCATCCTGGCCGAGCTGGAGGATGCCGAGGCGGAGCTGACGCGCGGCGCCGCCATGCCGCGCGGCCGCATCCGTGCCGTGATGCCCTTCAGCTTCGGCCGGGTCACCCTGATGCCGGAGCTGCCGGCCTTCTTCACGCGCCATCCGGAGATCAGCCTCGACCTGCATTTCAGCGACGGGCCGGTGGACCTGATCGCGGAAGGGTACGACCTGGCGGTCCGGACGGGACAGGTCAGCGATTCGCGCCTGACAACGCGGCTGCTGACGCGCGGCACGCAGGTGACGGTGGCGGCACCCCGCTACCTGGACAGCCATGGCGAGCCGCAGGTTCCGGAGGAACTGCGTGGCCACAACTGCCTGATCAGCCGCTTCGGGCCGGAATGGGGCTATCGCGGCGCGGATGGCCGCCCCTTCACGCTGCGGGTGCGCGGCAATGCCGTCATCAACAGCGGCGATGCGCTGCGCGAAGCGGTGGTCGCCGGCACCGGCATCGCGCAGGGCACCTACTGGCTCTACCGCAAGGACCTTGAGCGGGGCGATGTCCGGGCGATCCTGACCGCATTCGAGCTGGATGGCGCGCCGGTCTCGGTGCTCTATCCCGCGCAGCGGCATGTCCCGGCCAAGCTGCGGGCGCTGATCGATTTCCTGGTGCAGATCACGCGGCACGGCTAGAGCAGATCCCGATCAGGTGGACTCACCTGAGCGGGTGAAGATGCTCGCAGACTCGAATGACCGGAGCGGTTGCCGCGAGCCATGGCGAACGGAAGCTGCTCCACCCGGGCCGGCAGGCGCCATGAACCCGGGGCAGCCGGTCCGAGAGCCGCAAACCGCTTCAGGGCCTGATCGCCGGCGTCTCCACCAGCAGGCCGCGGGCCCGCGCGACCAGATAGGCTTCCAGGGCGACGTAGTCCGGCGCGCCGGGCGGAAAGGGCTCCGACCGCACGCCCACTAGGCAGTTGCGCAGCCGACGCTGCAGCGAGCCGAGCGCCTGCCACTCCAGCCGATACAGCGGGTAGCCGTTGGGATGTCCTTCGGGGATCAGGCTGCCGGCCAGCCGGCGGCCGGCATTGTCATCGTGGCACTGGGCACAGGACAGGTTGAGCTGTCCCCGCCGTTCGCGGAACAGCGCCTCCCCCTGCCGGCGCGCCTCTGCCAGCCGCGGGTCGGGCTGCAGCGGCAGGCCACGGGACTGGTGCGCGACGAAGGCGGTCAAGGCCAGCATCGCCGGTCCCTCGCGCGGCAGCGGCGGCCGCTGCTGCCGCTTCTCCCGGCACTGCGCGATCCGTCCGGACAGGTCGATGGGCGCCTGGCTTGCACGATCCAGGGCCGGATAGCGCGCCGCGACGCCGCGCATCGCCTCGGCCGTGTGGCATCCGGCGCAGCCCTCGCGCGCGAACAGCGCCTCGCCCTCCGCGACCGCCAGCATGCCGGGATTGCTCAGGTCGTCGTCCTGCATGGCGCGCAGTTGCGGCGTCATGGTCTCGTAGCCGGAGCGCGGGCCGGCCCCGAGCAGCAGCAGCGCGCCGGCGCAGGCCAGCGCCTCAAGCCACCGCGATCGGCCGCGTCTCGGTCTGGGAGAACCCATTGTCGCCCTCCCAGGTGAAGGCGAGGATGCCGCTCTCCTCCACCCGCAGCGTGAAGGTCAGGTAGGGATTGGCCGCCACCGCCGGATGCAGTTCGGCCGCGAAAACCTCCCGGTTGTTGAAGCGGCAGGTGAAGCGCCGGATGATGTCGCGCGGCTGCACCGTGCCGTCGGCGCCGGGGCGGAAGCCGGTTTCCATCGGATGCGCGATCAGCGTGCGGATCTCGATCACCTCGCCGCTCCGGGCGGTGGCGGGGACGCGGAGGAGCGTGCGGACCATCGCTCAGCCCTCGATGCAGGCGGCGAGGGTGACGACCACCTGCTGCTCCGCCATGCGGTAGCTGCCATCGGACAAGGCCGCGACGGCGATCAGCCGCTGCGAGGTGGCGAGGCGGATGCGGGTGGACAGCCGCGCCGCGCCCGACCAGGGGCCGAGCCGCGCGGTGATCACGTTCGGCAGCGGGTTGCGTTCGTTGAACAGGGCGATGGCGCGGACATGGTCGGCCTCGGTCATCGGGCTCTCGACCTCGACGCCGACGGGCACGGCATTGCCGTTCTCGACCAGCGGCGGGATGTCGAGGGTCACGCCGCCGGGCAGCGGCGCGGCGCCGCCGGTGAATTCCCGCATCGCGGCCGCCAGCGCCTCGGGCGTCGCGCCGGCGGGGCGCACCAGCGACAGCGCCAGCAACCCGCCGAGCATGGCCCGGCGGTCAGTCGCGCAGCGTGGCCAGGAAGGCGACGACATCCTCGATCTCCTCCGCGGTCAGCAGCCTGCGGTCCTGCCAGGCGCGGCCGACATGCCGCAGCCCCTCGGTGCTGAAATAGGCCGGCATGATGGTGTCCGGGTTCAGCCTTCGCCCATCCACCATCCGCAGGCGCAACTGTCCCTCGCTCAGCCTTGCGCCCGCCCCTGCCAGGCTGGGCGCCAGGTCGCCCTGGAACCGCTCCTCCGGGAAGGGGCCGGCGTGGCAGAGCAGGCAGAGCCCGCGCTGCCGGTCCAGCACGATCGCCCTGCCGCGCGCCGCATCGCCCGGCGCGCCGGTGAGCGATCCCGGGATCGCATCGCCCGCCACCATGGGCTGCGCCGCCGCCGCGCCGCCCAGCAGCAGCGCGCCTAGCAGGAACGCCCTCACGCCCTCCGCAGGTCGTGGTGCTTCAGCGGCAGGGTGCGGATGCGCTTGCCCGTCGCGGCGAAGATCGCGTTCAGCACCGCCGGCGCGGCGACGGCGATGGTCGGCTCGCCCACGCCGCCCCAGAAGCCGCCGGAAGGCAGGATCACCGTCTCCACCTTCGGCATCTCGTCCAGCCGCAGCATGGGGTAGGTGTCGAAATTCTCCTGCTCCATGCGGCCCGCCTTGACCGTGCATTCGCCATACAGGGCGGCCGACAGGCCATAGACGAAGCTGCCCTCCACCTGCGCCTCGATCTGCTGCGGGTTCACCGCATGGCCGCAATCCGTGGCGGCGACGATGCGGTGCACCTTCACCTCGCCGGCCGGCGTGACGGAGACCTCGGCGCAGGCCGCGACATAGCTGCCGAAGCCCATGGTCTGCGCCAGTCCGCGATGCACCGGCAGTCCGTTGACCGGTGCCGCCGGCGTGCCCCAGCCCGCGCGCTCCGCCGCCGCGTTCAGCACCGCCAGGTGCCGCGGGTGGCGCTGCATGAGGGACCGGCGGAACTCCAGCGGGTCCTTGCCGGCTTCATGCGCCAGTTCGTCCATGAAGCATTCGAGGTAGATGGCATTCTGGTTCAGGTTGACCCCGCGCCAGAAGCCCGGCGGCACATGCGGGTTGCGCATGGCGTGGTCGATCAGCAGGTTCGGAATGGAATAGCCGATCGCAGCCTCCGGCCCATCCGGGTTCAGGCCCTGGAATACCACCGGGTCGCGACCGTCGCGGATGTTCTGCGGGAAGATGCTGGCGACGATGGACTGGCCGGAGATGCGCATATGCATCCCCGTCAGGTTGCCCTGCGCGTCCAGCCCCGCCGTCAGCTTGCACTGGGTGACGGGGTGGAACAGGCCGTGCAGCATGTCCTCCTCCCGCGACCAGAGCAGCTTCACGGGGGTGCCGGGAAGCTCCTTCGCGATGGCGACCGCCTGGCGGACCCAGTCATGGACGGCGCCGCGCCGGCCGAAGCCGCCGCCGAGATGGATCTTGTGCACCTCGCAGCGCGCCGGCGGCAGGCCGGCCGCCTCGGCGGTCGCGGCCAGCGCCGCCTCGCCATTCTGGGTCGGCGTCCAGACCTCGCAGCGCTCCGCCGTCCACAGCGCCGTGGCGTTCATCGGCTCCATGCAGGCATGGTTCTGGTGCGGGTAGCCATAGACGGCTTCGAGCTTGCGCGGCGCCGCGGCGATGGCGGCACGGGCATCGCCGACGCGGTTGCCGACCGCAGCCTGCGGCGCGTCCAGCCCCTCCTTCAGCCAGGCCGCGACGCTTTCCGAGGAGACCTGGGCATTCGGCCCCTCATCCCACACCACCGGCAGCGCATCCAGCGCGGTCTTGGCCTGCCACCAGGTATCGGCGACCACCGCGACGGCGCTGTCATTCACCCGCACCACCTTGCGCACGCCGGGGCGGCTGGTGATGGCGGCGGCGTCGAAGGATGCCAGCTTGCCGCCGAAGACCGGGCAGTCCCGGATGGCGGCGTTCAGCATGCCGGGCAGCTTCAGGTCGGCGCCATAGACCTGCTTGCCGTTCGTCTTGTCCACCGTGTCGAGCCGCGGCAGCGGCTTGCCGGCGATGGTCCAGTCCTTCGGGTCCTTCAGCGTGATCTCGGTCGGCGGGGCCAGCTTCGCCGCCTCCGCCGCCAGGCTGCCATAGCTGGCGCTGCGGCCGCTGGCGGCATGGGTGACCATGCTCTTCGCGGCGGCGCAGTCCGCGGCCGGCACGCCCCAGCGATTCGCCGCGGCCTGCACCAGCATCATCCGCGCCGCGGCGCCGCCCTTGCGGACATAGTCATGGCTTTCCCGCACGCCGCGGCTGCCGCCGGTGGACATGTTCCCCCAGGCGCGGTTGCGCGCCAGGTTTTGCCCGGGCGTCGGGTATTCCGTGCTGACCTTGGACCAGTCGGCGTTCAGCTCCTCGGCCACCAGCTGCGCCAGGCCGGTGAGCGTGCCCTGCCCCATCTCCGACCGTGCGATGCGGACGACGATGCGGTCGTCGGGGTGGATGACGACCCAGGCATTCAGCTCGGGCGTCGCGGCGGCGGCCGGCTGGGCCGCCGCCTCCGGGATGCGGAAGCCGAGGGTGAAGGCGCCGAGCGCGGCGGAGGCGGTGGCGAGGAAGCCGCGGCGGGTGGCCTCGATGGTCTGGGACATGCTTCGCCCTCCCTCAGCCGGCCGCGCTGGTGCCGGCCGCGCGCTGCACGGCGGCCTGGACGCGGTTGTAGGTGCCGCAGCGGCAGATATTCGTGATGCCGGACCGGATGTCGGCGACCGATGGCTTCGGGTTCTCGGCCAGCAGGGCGGCGGCGGCCATGATCATGCCGCTCTGGCAGTAGCCGCATTGCGGCACGTCCAGGGCCACCCAGGCCTTCTGCACGGGGTGGCCGCCATCGGGCGACAGGCCTTCGATGGTGGTGATCTTCTGCGCCTCGGTCACCGCCGAGACCGGCAGGGAACAGGACCGCACCGCCTGGCCATCGACATGGACGGTGCAGGCGCCGCATTGCGCGACGCCGCAGCCATATTTCGTGCCGGTCAGTCCGATCTGCTCGCGGATCACCCAGAGCAGCGGGGTTTCGGGATCCACGGCCACATCATGGACGCGGCCGTTCACGGTCAGCTTGGCCATCCTGCTCCCCCTCTCCCGCTGCCCGGCACCGGGCAGGTTGCTTTGCGGCAACATATGCGGCGGACAGCGGAGGGTGCCAAGGGGTCGGTCGCCCGACCAGCCTCAAAGCCCGCCCGGCATGGGTCCGCCGGCGAAGAAGGCCGCCAAGCTGTCTGCCGCCGCCAGTTCGATCCGCCGGCGCACCGCGGCGACGGCCGAGCCGAGATGCGGCGTGAACAGCGTGCGCGGATGCGCCAGCAGGGCGGGATGCACGGTGCGCGGCCGGTCGGGCCGGGCCCAATCCTCCAGTTCGAACACGTCGGCGGCGTAGCCGCCGAGCCGCCCGGCCTCGAGAGCGGCGGCCACCGCTGCCTCCTCACCAGCGACCCGCGGGCGATGTTCACCACCAGCGCGCCCGGCTTCAGCGCCGCCAGCGCCGCCGCGTCCAGGATGTGCAGCGTGCCGGGCGTCAGCGGCGCGGCCAGCACGAGCCAATCGCTTTCCGCCAGCAGGGTGGGCCAGTCGCGGCGCTCGGCCGGCGGCATCGGCGCCGCCGCCTCGTCGGCGAACAGCAGCCGGCAGCCGAACCCCGCCAGGCGCCGGGCGATGTCGCGTCCGACCGCGCCCAGGCCGAGGAGCCCGACCACGCTGTCCTCGATCCCCGCGCCGTAGAGCACCGGCCGCCAGCCGGCGAAGCCGCCACCGCGGACCAGCGCATCCCCTTCCCGCAGCCGGCGGCCAAGCCCGAGCATGAGCGCGATGGCGAGTTCCGCCGTCGGGGCGGTCAGCAGGTCCGGCACGACGGAGACGGCGATTCCGCGCGCGGCGCAGGCCGCGAGGTCGAAATTGTCGGCGCCCTTCAATGCGCAGCCGATAGCGCGCAGGCGCGGCGCGGCGGCCAGGAATGCTGCGTCGACATGGTCGGGCATGAAGGCCAGCAGCCCATCGGCGCCGGCGGCCCGGCGCAGCAGCTCGGCCGGCGGCCAGGGCACCTCGCCCTCATTGGCCTCGACGGTGGCGAATTCCGCCAGCCGGGCGAGCGTCTCCGGAAAGGCGCGGCTCGTGACGAGGATATGCGGCCGTGTCACGGCGCCGGCGCCAGGGAATGCGCGGAAAGGCCGGCCCGGGCGGCCGGCGCCGCCGCCCGGGATGCGCCCCCGCGCCACGCGCGCCACCGCGCCGCCGGGCTGCCGCGTGCGG
>NZ_SMOA01000005.1 GCF_004353985.1 Paracraurococcus ruber
GGCGACGCGGCCGGCGCGGCAACCGGGCGGGCGGGGGCGGTCCCGGCCGCACCGCGGCGCGCCTGGGCGGTCGCCGCCGGGGCAGCGGCGACCGGGGCATTCATCTGACCGATCTGGGCGAGTAACGCCGCCCGCAGCCCGGCATCGCTCTCGGCCATCGTGCCCTGCGCGGGAGCGGCGGCGGGGACGCCGGCGGCGGGGGTGGCAGGCGTCGCGGCAGGGGTGGTGCCGGCTGGCCGGGTGGCCGGCTTGAGCGCCGCCTCCGCCTGCTCGCGCGTCATCAGGCCAAGGCTGACCGCGCGCTCCGCCAGGCGGCGGCGCTCGGCCTCCTGCGCGGTGGCGCGCGGGGCGGCGGGGTGCAGGTCGATCCACAGCATGCCGCCGCCGGTCGCGGGGCGCGCCTCCGCGGTCATCGCGGTGCGCAGCAGCAGGACGGTTTCGCCACCCTCCCGCCGCGCCTCCAGGCCGGCAAGCTCGGTCAGCGGACGGACGGTGCCGAGGTCGAGCGCATAGCCGCCCTGCAGGCGCAGCTCCCAGCCATCCGCGATTTTTCGCATATTATAGAGCGGCAAGGAAGGCAGGTGGAGCACGACGCGGCCATGGCCGACATGCTGGCCGGTGCGGACCAGGACGGCGGGCGCCGCGGCACGGTCCGGGGCAGGCTGGGCCTGGACGGCCGAACCCGGGGCGGGGGCCGGCGCCGGCTGGGCGCGCAGCGGTGCGGCGAGGAGGGCGAGCGGGACGGAGGCGAGGAGGGCGGCGCGGCGCATGGGCATCACTCCCCGGCCTCCCCGCCATCGGCTTTCGCCCGGCCGGCGTCGCGCAGCTGGGTCTCCAGCTCGTCGTAGCTGAGCTGCAGATGGCTCGGGACGACCTGCCGACCGACCTCGACGCAGAGCTGCGGGGCGAGGTTGTCGAGGTAGCTGGTGATGACGGCGCGGGTGACGTCGAGGATGCGGCGCTCTTCCTCCTGGATCGCCTTCATGCGGGCGGCGATCGGCCCGACCAGGCCATAGGAAAGGAAGACGCCGAGGAAGGTGCCGACCAGCGCCGAGCCGATCATGCCGCCCAGCACCGCCGGGCTCTCGCCGATCGCGCCCATGGCCTTGATGACGCCAAGCACCGCGGCGACGATGCCGAGCGCGGGCAGCGCATCCGCCATGTTGGACAGCGCCTTCACCGGCTTCAGGTTCTCGTTGAAGCGCTTCTCGATGGTGCCTTCCATCATCTCGCCGACGCGGTGCGGGTCCTTGTTGTTCAGCGTCACGCAGCGCAGCGTGTCGCAGACCAGGTCGCGCAGCGGCGCATCCCGCAGGACCTTCGGGTAGCGGCTGAAGATCGGCGATTCCTGCGGTTTCTCGATATGCCGCTCCAGCTTCGCCGGGCCTTCCTTCTGGTGCGTGCGCATCAGCAGGAAGGTGAGGCACAGCAGGTCGGCATAGTCGGCGCGCTTCCAGCGCGGGCCGGCGAAGACGGCCCCAAGGCCCTTCATCACCTTGGCCATGCATTTCGCATCATTGGCGATCAGCATGGTCATCAGGCCGGAGCCGCCGATGACGATCATCTCGGCGCCGAGGGCGTGCAGGATGACGCCCATATGCCCGCCGGCCAATATGTAGCCGCCGAACACGGCAACGAAGACTCCGGCTAATCCGGCAATCTGGAGCATCGCGGGGACGATCCTGTGTGGCTGCTTGAAGAGAAACCGGTCTTGGCAAGCGAAATCCGCAACCGACAGTTCCTCATAGCATTTCGCACATTCGCCTGCTAGTTTCATTTTCGCACAACGCGAGGGTGTCCGCTTGCCGCTCCCCATCCCCCTTGGCGAGGCCGCCGGCGCCGCACGGACGGAGCAGCTCGGCCGCTACACCGCCAGCACCCAGGTGATCAGCGCGCTGCGCAGCGCCTCGGCCGCCACCGGCATCGGCTTCCAGACCCTGGCCGCCAAGGCCGCGGTGGAAAGCGGCTTCCGCGCGGACGCCCAGGCCCGCACCTCCTCCGCCCGCGGCCTGTTCCAGTTCATCGACCAGACCTGGCTCAGCATGGTGCAGCGCAAGGGCGCCGAGCACGGCCTGGGCGAGGAGGCAGCGGCGATCATCCGCGGCGCCGGCGGCCGGCTTACCGTCGCCGACCCGGCGCAGCGCAGCCGGATCCTCGCCCTGCGCGACGACCCGGAGATCTCCGCCCGCATGGCCGGCGAGTACCTGCGCGACGTCTCCGACAGCCTGACGCCGACCCTGGGCCGGCGGCCGGATGCAGCGGAGCTCTATCTCGGGCATTTCCTCGGCCCCGGCGGGGCGCGCCAGGCGCTGCAGGCCCTGGCGGCCGACCCGAACCAGCCGGCCAGCGGCGTCCTGCCCGATGCCGCCGCCGCCAATCCCACCCTGTTCCGTGCCGCCGATGGCAGTCCGCTCTCGCTCGCCGGCTTCATGCAGGGCATCCGCAGCCGGCTGGACCGCGCCTATGCCGAGATCGGCGCCACGCCGCCGCAGGGGCCGCTGGCCTTCCAGCCCGGCACGCCGGAGGCCGCGCAGGGCCTCAGCATCGCGCTCGGCGCCGCGACCAGCACGCCGGCGCGGGTGGCGCATGGGGCGGAACAGGCCATGACCGCCACCCTGGCGAAGGTCTTCAACCGGCTCGGCCGCGGCCTCGGGCAGCGCCAGGCGTTGCGCGGCCCGCCGCAGACCCTGCCGCCCGAGGTCCTGGCCGCGCTGCGGACCGATACGCGCACCAACCGGGCCTGAAGCCCGGCGGCGCACGCCGCCGTCGCTTTGGAGACACCGCCGGTCTTCAGCCCGGCAGGTGCACGGTGGCATTCTGCCGCTCTCGATGCCCATCGGAGCGGCTGTTGTTCACCTTGAGCCATGGCTTTGTGCTGCTGCACCCCGACCGCGGCATCTATGTCGGGCGGAGTGCCGACCGGACCTATTGGTCCAAGCTCGGCGCCGCCGGGCGCAATGTCGTCGCCGCCTTCCCGTCGCGGGCGGAGGCGATGGTCCATCTGGATGCCTGGCTGGGTTGCCGGCTCAGCCCGGACGAGCTGTCGCAATTCAGCTGCCACCACGTGATGGTCGACGTGCCCGGCGGCTGGGCGAGCTGCTGGGCGCTGCGCGTCGCCGGTCTCGAGGAGCATATCGGCGAGCTGGCGCATCCCTGCTGGGACAACCCCATGGGCCAGTGCTAGGGCGGGTCGCGGCGCGGATGCGGCGGGGGTGGAGCCCGCTCGACCAGGCCGGGTCCGCATCGGCGCGGCGGCCAGTCCCGAACGCGGATCGCCCAGCATCGGACGGGGCGCCGGCCTGACCCTGCCCAGCCCGCGGCGGCCCGGCACGGCGGGGCCCGCCGGCGGACCTGGGAGCCGCTTCGCCAGATCGTTATTTTTCGCATAAGTGCCGCGGAATTGTGCTACCCAGGGTTGGCCCGGACCCGAGGTTCACCCCATGCCCCGTTCGCCCTCCCGCAGCCGCGGCTTCGCGCTCGGCGCCGCCACGGCGCTGCTGATCAAGGGGCCGCTGCTCGCCGCTGCCTTGGCCTGGACCTCCGGTGCCATGCACGGGCTGGACAGCACCCGCGACTGGGTCGAGCACGCCCAGGCGGTGATCGCCGAGGCGGACGGCGTGCTCTCCGCTTTGTCGGATGCCGAGCGAAGCCAGCGCGACTTCCAGCTCAGCCAGGATCCGCGCAGCCTGGCGCCCTACCGCGCTGCCATCCAGCAGGTCGGCGCCTCGATCAATGCGCTGGAACGGCTGACCGCGGAGGGGAACCCGTCGGCCGCATTGCTCGAACGGTCCTGGGTCGGGACCGACAAGCGTCTGGCCGACCTTGCCAGCAAGGTGCAGCAGCAGGCCGACACCGCGATGGGCCCGCAAGCGGAGGAGGCCGGGCGCGGCCTTGGCCCAATGCAGGACGTCCGCAGCGCCGTGCTCGCGCTGCGGGCCGGCGAGTTGCGGTCCTTGCGGGAGCGGCTGCAGGAAACCGGCCAGGAGGCGCGCCGGGCCCTGGCGGCCCTGTCCCTTGCCACCGGCATCGCCGTCGGGCTCCTGCTGCTCGGGGCTGTCGCCTATCGCCGGCGGGCCCGGGCCAGCATCGACCTCAGCCGAATCCGGCTTGCCCTGGCCGAGCCGGGCGCCTGGGGCCGGTCCTGAGAGGCTGCCCGCATCCGACAGCCTGCCCGACGATGCGGACCCGATGATGCGACCCCAGTGATGCGAAATCCGTTCCGGCGCATTCTCCATCCGTGGTAGAGAGCCGCGCATGATCCTAGAGCGTCACGGCAATGGCGAGGCCAGCCTGGTCCAGGATGGCCGCGAAGTCCTGCGCATCTCCGCCCCGGCGGCGGAGGACCCCGTCTATGATGCCCTGCTCGACGGCATCGAGGCCACGCTGTGCGGCGAGGGGCCGCCGCGGCTGGTGGTGACCTACCGCGAAGGCCTCTTCGCCGGCGCGGTCTGCGAAGTGCCGCTCAGCCTCGTCCTCGTCGAGGAGGACCCGCATGACGACCCGCCGCGGCAGATCCGGCGCCAGCGCCTGGAGGCCGAGCCGGCACGGCTGCCGCCGCTTCTGGCCGGCTTGGCGGACGGCACCGATGCAGGCGGGACGATGCGGCGATGATCGGCGTTCGCGAGGCGCGGCTTGACCTCGATGCCCGGCTCGGCTCGGCCGATCCGGCGCTCGGCGCCCTGTTGCGCGGGGAGGTGCCGCATCCCCTGCCGGCGCACCCGCTGTTCCGGCACCCCGCCGCCATGCTGTTGCTCACGGGCGAAAGCCTCGACCACGCGACCGGCGGATCCCGCCTGGTGGCCGAGCCGGATGGCGGCCTGCGCCTGATCGTTTCCGCCAGCCTGCCGGCCGACGCGGAATTCCTCGCCGCTGCGCTCGACTGGCTGGGTGGCCAGGTGGAGGCGATGCCGGGCGACCTGCTGGGCTTCGTGGTGCCGCCCGGATCGGCCCGGCACGACATGCGCCTGCTGGCCTGGCATGCCGGCAGGCTGCAGCCGCTGCCCCCGATTCCCTCCCCGGGCTTCGCTCCGGCCGGGCCTGGCTGCAGCCTCGCCAGCTTCCTGGCCGCCACCGGCCTGCCGCCGCCAGAGGCGGCGGAGGAGGATCTGCTGCCGGAGATCCGCCGGGTCGCCGCCGCGCTCGCCGCCCGGCGCGCCCTGCCGGTGGCGCAGGCGCGGCTGGACGGACCGCTCATGCATGGCCAGGCGAGCTTCCTGCTCTGGCTGCAGGCGGTCGCCGCGGCCCGGCTCGGCTTCACCACGCTGGTGCCGGCGCTGCTGGTGGCGTGAGGCCGGCTTCCGGCAGCGGGCGCGGCGACTGCGGCGCCGTCGCAAACCATGCCGGGCCAGCCCCACAACCAGGACGCGCAAATCCCGGTGGTTTCCTCTTGCGAAAAATCTCGCTTGTCCGTATTCAATCCGGGTACCCGAATGGTGCCTGCTCTCCGCGGCAATGCGAGGAACGGTGATAACCGGAGCTGCCCGATGACCTACATGGCCGCCCGCCCGCATGCCTGCCCGCCGCTCCGCCTGCGGGCCAGCCCGCACCTGCTGGTGACCCTCGAGATCGGCGATGCGACGCCGGCGGCCTTCGAAGCCGCCCTTGCGGCGCAGGTCGCGGCAACGCCCAGCCTGTTCTGGAAGACGCCGCTGGTACTCGACCTCACCGGCCTGCCGGCCGATGCGGCGGAGGGCATTCCCGACCTTCTCGCCATGCTCGGCCGCTTCGGCCTTGTGCCGGCGGCTGCCCAGGCGCGCCGCGGCCCGGTGCTGGAGGCGGCCGAGGCCGCCGGGATCGCCCCCCTGCTCGGCCATGCCGCACCGGCCGACCCGGCCGAGCGGCGCAGCACCATGGTGGTGCGCCAGCCCGTCCGGTCCGGCCAGCGCCTGCATGCCGATGGCACCGACCTCGTCGTGCTCGGCGCCGTCTCGGCCGGGGCCGAGATCTCGGCAGACGGCTGCATCCATGTCTATGGCGCGCTGCGCGGCGCCGCCTTCGCTGGCGCCGGGGGCGATAGCGACGCCCGCATTTATGCGAAAAACCTTAATCCGAGCCGGGTGTCGATCGCCGGCCTCTGGCTCGGTGCCGAGGAGATCCCGGAGGCCTGGCGGGGCCAGCCCGCCGAGGTCCGGATCGCCGACGGGCTGCTGCGCTTCGAGCCGCTGCCCTGACCTGACACCGCCCACCAGACCGCATCCGCATCAGGGAGAACCCCGCATGCCCGCGACCGTCATCACCATCACGTCCGGCAAGGGCGGGGTCGGCAAGACCACGACCACGGCCGCCTTCGGCGCCGCGCTCGCGCTGCGCGGCCACCGCGTCTGCGCCGTCGACTTCGATGTCGGCCTGCGCAACCTCGACCTCGTTCTCGGCCTGGAGAAGCGGGTGGTCTACGACTTCCTGCATGTCGCGGAGGGCAAGGCCAAGCTCGGCCAGGCGCTGATCAAGCACAAGCAGATCGACAACCTCTACGTCCTCGCCACCTCCCAGACCGCCGAGAAGAATGCCCTGACCAATGAGGGCGTGGGGCGGGTGATGGAGCAGCTGCGCGCCGAGTTCGACTACGTCATCTGCGACAGCCCGGCGGGCATCGAGCACGGCGCCATGGCCGCGCTGTACCATGCCGACCACGCCATCGTCGTCTGCAACCCCGAGGTCAGCTCGATCCGCGACGCCGACCGCATCCTGGGCTTCGTCGGCTCCAAGTCGAAGCGCAGCGAGGACGGCCGCGACCCGGTGCGCGAGCACCTGCTGGTCACCCGCTACGACGAGGACCGGGTGAAGTGCGGCGAGATGCTGCCGGTCAACGAGATCAAGGAGATCCTCTCGGCCGAGCTGATCGGCATCGTGCCGGAAAGCCGCAGCGTGCTGCGCTCCTCCAACTCCGGCGTGCCGGCCAGCATCGACCCGCAGACCGATGCCGGCGCCGCCTATCGCGACGCGGTGGCGCATTTCCTCGGCGAGACCAAGGACCCGATCCGGCTGCCCGGCCAGGCCGTTGGCAACCATCCCCAGCGCGGCTTCCTGATGCGGCTGTTCCGCCGCGGCTGACACCGGAGGACCGAGCATGACCCTTTTCCAGAGATGGCAGGCCCGGCGCGGCTCCGCCCATCTCGCCGCCAGCCGCCTGCGGGAGCAGGTGCAGGCGGACCGCGCCGCAGTCCTCGGCGACAACATCGCCGAACGGCTGCAGGAGGCCTGCCTGCGGGAGATCCGCAAGCTCGCCCGGGGCGGCCAGGTGCGCGTGCGGGTCGGCATGTCGCCGCGGCTGGAGCTGCGGGAGATCGACATCGACCTCGGCGTCCGCCGTCGCCAGCCGGATGCCGCCCAGGCGCGGCGCACCTGGTCATGAGCGCGGCCGACCGGGCCATGCTCTGGCTGCTGCCGCCGCTCGGCCTGCTCGGGCTCGCCGCCTGCGCGGCGCTGGCCCTGGCGCCGGAACCATTCGAGGCCTGGCAGCAGGGCGCGCTGGCCGGCCTGGGCATCCTCGCCTTGCCGGCGATGGGCGCGCTGCGCGCCCGCCTTGCCGGGCCGCGGCGCGGCCAGGCGAGCCGCGTCGTCATCCGGATCAACCGGCGCCGCTGAGGCGACGGCCCCGGCCGCGCACCCGGATTGAGGCACCCGGCCGCTGTCTGACCCGGCCGGGCCTGCCTACACAAGGCCGCGAGGCGCGTCCCCGCCTGACGCCCGAACACTGCAGAGCGAGCCTGGACTTTCCGATGCGAACCCCTGCGCCGGGCGCCATGCGCCCTGCCATCCGCGGCCGGAACCCGGCCGCATTCAGCCTCTCGCTGGCCGTATTGGGCGGGATGGCGCGCCTTGGCCTCGGCCAGCCCGGCTGGGCGTCCGCGATCACCGGCCATGTGCCGATGATGGCCGCCGGGACCGAGGCTGCCCCACGCCGGCCTTGGCGGGCTGTGGACCAGGGCGCCGCCGCTGGCGACAGCCGCGGTGGATGCGAAGGCCTTTCCGCCGCGGCGACGCCGCCCACCGCCCACTGCAGCGTGGCGCTGCGCATCGCTCGCCATGGCGGCCGGGGCGGCGTGGACAGGCTGCCGCGTGTCCCCCGCATTCCGGCGACGGCGCAGGCCACCGCCCATCCCCACGCGGCCTGACCCGCCGCGGCGCCGACACCGAGGCGACCACCGAGCGAGGGGCAAGCGATGCGCGTGGCGCCTGCGACACGAGCCCTTCGGTGGCTGGCCCGGCTGCCGACCGGCATGCCGGACATGCTGGTCGCCCTGGGCTGCGTCGTGCTGCTCTGGGGCGGCACCGCCGTCTATCTCTCCCGCCAGACGGCGGCTGCCATTGCCGCCGCGTTGGATCACACCGAACGCTTCTCCGCTGCCTTCGCCGAAAGCGTGGCGCGGCGGGTGGACCTGATCGACAGCGCGCTGCTGCTGCTGCGGGATGCCCATCTGCTCGGCCGCGACGATGTCGACCTGGCGCTGTTCACCCGCGGCCTCACCACCGGCGGGCCGCTGTTCCAATTCGCCTATATCGGTGCCGACGGCATCCTTATCGCCACCAATCTGCGCCGTACCGACCTTCGCCTGGACCTGTCGGACCGGGCGCATTTCCGCGTCCATGCCGACAATCCCGGCCAGGACGAGCTGTTCGTCAGCCTGCCGCTGATCGGCCGCGCCTCCGGGAAGGCCTCCATTCAGTTCAGCCGCCGCGTCGTCGGGCCGGAAGGCGGCTTCCGCGGCGTGGTGGTCGCCTCGATCAGCCCGGCCTTCCTCACCTCCCTGCATGGCGAGATGGGCGACGGCAAGGGATTGCTGGTGCTGCTGGGCGCGGATGGTGGGCTGCGGGCCCGGTCCCCCGCCGCCGGGCAGGATGCGGCGGTGGCGGCCATGACCGCCGCGGTCGAGGCGACGCCCGCCGGCGACTTCACCCGCGGCGACGGCCAGGACCTGGCGCTGCTCGGCAGCTGGCGGCAGGTCAGCCGCCGGCCGCTGGCCGTCGCGGTGGCGCTGACGGGGGAGGAGGTGCTCGGCGGCCTGCAATCCGGCCGGCGGCAGGTGATCGGCGCGGCGGGGGCGGTGAGCCTCGCTTTGCTGCTCGCCGGCGCGGCGCTGACGGTCCGGCGGCATCGCCTGGCGCGGTCGCGGCGCGACCTCGCCGCCTCGCGCGAGGCGCTGGCGGATGCGGTCGAGGGGGTGAGCCAGGGCATCCTGATGACCGATGGCGATGGCCGGGTGCAGGTCGCCAACCGCCGTGCCGCCGAACTGCTGGGCCTGCCGGAGGCAGCGGTGCGTGACCGGCCGACGCTGCGGGCCCTGTCGCAGATGCAGTTCGCGGCGGGCGAGTTCGGCCCCGCCTTCCCCACCCTGGAAGCCTTCGAGGCCTTCTCCCGCACGGAATGGCAGGATCTCGGCCGCGACCACGCCTATGAGCGGAAGCGGCCCGATGGAACGGTGCTGGAGGTGCGGACGCATGCGCTGCCCAGCGGCGGCGCGGTGCGCACCTATACCGACGTGACCGAGCGGCATCTGGTGGAGGAACAGGCGCGCCACTTCGCGCTGCACGACCCGCTGACCGGGCTGCCGAACCGCGCATTGATGGGGGAAAGGCTGGCCCTGGCGGTGACGCGTGGCGTCTGCGCCGTGCTGTTCCTCGACCTCGACCGCTTCAAGCTGGTGAACGACCTGCACGGCCATGAGGCTGGCGACCGCCTGCTGGTCGAGGTGGCGATACGGCTGCGCGCGGTGCTTCGGGCGGGCGATACGCTCGCCCGGCTCGGTGGCGACGAATTCGCCATCCTCCTGCCGCAGGGGGGCCTGCCCATGGCCGCCACCGTCGCACGCCGCGCCATCGAACTCCTGCAGGATCCCTTCGAGCTCGACGGCCGGCGCTTCAGCATCGGGGTCAGCATCGGCATCGCGCTGCACCCGCGGCACGGCACGACGCCGGCCGCGCTGCTCTGCGCCGCCGACACGGCGATGTACGCCGCCAAGCGGTCGGGCCGGAACACCTTCATGGTGTATGACGAACACATGGAGCGCGACGCGGCGGAGCAGCGCGGCCTGGAGCGCGACCTGCTGGAGGCCCTGGCGAACCGGCAGTTCCACCTGGTGTACCAGCCGGTCTGCGACACCGGCAGCGGCGAGGTGATGAGCTTCGAGGCCTTGATCCGCTGGCATCACCCGGTGCGCGGCGCCGTGCCGCCGTCCCACTTCATCCCGGTGGCGGAGCAGGCCGGGATGATCCTGCCGATCGGCGCCTGGGTGCTGGAGACCGCCTGCGTCGAGGCCGCATCCTGGCCGCGTCCGGTGCGGGTCGCGGTCAACATGTCGCCGCCGCAATTTCTGCAGCTCGACCTTTGCGACCAGGTGCGGCGCGCACTCGACCGCGCCGGCCTGCCGCCGGGCCGCCTGGACATCGAGGTGACGGAAGGGCTGATGCTGGGCGACGAGGAGGTGGTGCTGAACAACATGGTCGGGCTGCGGGCGATGGGCGTTCGCATCTCACTGGACGATTTCGGCACCGGGCATTCCAGCCTGAGCTACCTGCGCCGCTTCCCGTTCGACCGGATCAAGATCGACCGGTCCTTCGTGCAGAACCTTGGCGGCGACGTCGAGGCGCGGGCGATCGTCCACTCCGTGCTCAGCCTCGGCCGCAGCCTGAAGCTCGATATCGTTGCCGAGGGCGTGGAGACGGACCTGCAGCTGCGGGAGCTGCGGATCCTCCGCTGCCGCCTCGTGCAGGGGTATCTGCTGGGCCGCCCGATGCCCCTGGCCGCGGCGCAGTCGCTGCTGCAGGCCACTTCGGAGCCTGCCGGGGCAGCACGCTCCGTCGGGTCGCCCACGGCCGCCTGACCGGCACCGCAGGGCGCTCCTGCTCGCCATGGCCGGACCGCAAGCGACAACACTCAATGAATGTTGACTTGTAACAGGCGTTGTAGCCGTTGCAAAAGATTCATGCTTACGACTTGATTATAATAATGGAATGATTCGACCCGACGGGAATTCTCGCATCATGCTGCCGGTCGATCTGCGTGACCTTCAGGATTACATCCAGCGGGCGGTGGTTTCGGTGGCGCGGGCTCTGGCCGGGGATATGGCCGGCGGGCAGCAACGGCACCTGCTGGACGCCATGCAGGCGCTCGACCACGTGGATGCGGCGATCGACAACGCCTTCGAGATCAGGCCGGACCTGACGCATGGTGGGGTGGTCGTCGCGCTGCCGTCGCCCACCGCGGGCAAGGCCGGCCTCAAGCGCTGAGGCGAGGGCGGCAGCCATCCCGCGCGCATCCGCGTCGCGGATGGAGGCACGCGTCGCCCCACCGGCGTCGTCCCTGCCGCTATCTTCTCCTGACTTCCGCCGGACCGGCCGATCGCGGCTGTCCGGGCCAGCAGTCAGGACGTGGTGGGTACGATGCGTGTGCCATGGGCGAAGGCCGGCTTCACCGTGATCTATTCCGATCGGCAGCGACCGACGGGGTATGAGTACTGTCTGCGCCGGACCTTCGGCGGCTTCTCCCGGGCGGCGGGCTTCGCGCTCTCCCTGTCCGAGGACCTGCACCATCCGCTGGTCATGGTGATCCGGGAGGGCGGGGAGCCGGCACGGGTTCTCGACCTGGCCGCGATCCGCGATCTGGCGGCGCCGGACCAGGCCGTGCCGCGGGCCCTGGCGCACGCCTGAGCGGAGCGCCGCGGTCGTCTCCACCGCGGGGTTGCAACGAAACGGCCTGGCGGGCGCCCGATGCCGCGCCGCCCTGCCGCGTGGCCGTGGCCGCAGGCGCCGCTCCTCGGCGTGGCATGATCGTCTTGGGCGGCAAGGCCAAGCGAGCGCTGCGGGACGCGACCGGCTGTCCTTGACCTGCGTCGCGCGCGGATCGTGCGGCGGATAGGCGGCCTGATCCGCGCCCTGCCCAGGCTGCTTCAGGCCCTGGCCGCCTCTGTTGCGTGGCTCATGGCTGGTTGGTCCTGGCGCGCTGTGTTTTTCGGATGGCGTCTGCGATGGGCTGTTCGAGCCTGAGGGTGCCGCGGTCGGCGAGTGCTTTGCCGAGGGCCTCGTCCATGAAGTTGTCGAAGTCGCGTGCGCCGCTGCCGAGGCTGCCTTCGCGGCGTGGCGGGCGTGCGGCGCGGATCATCTCGGCGGCGAAGGCGGCCTCGAACTGGCGTGCGGCGCGGCGGGCGGGGTCGGCGGCGGTGGCGGCGCGGGCTGGCGTGGTCGGGTCCATGATGAGGCACCGATTTCTGGGATCGTTGCTGGAAGGTGTGTTCGGCTTCGGCTAGAAGTTTCATACCACGCTTTTTCGCAAAGGTGGCGCCCCACCCGGCCTCCAGAAGGACAGCTCCCCTCCTCCAGAAGGAGCCGCCCGGCCGCGCCAAGCGCGGCCCTGGAGAGGTCCCCTGCCATGGGCCCCGTGACAGAGCCGCCCGCCAAGGGGCGCAAGCGCCAGCAGCTGCGCCGCCGCACCCTGCCGCCCGAACGGCGCGAGGAGTTCAACCGCCGCGCCCTCGCCGGAGAGGAGATCCGCCGCCTCGCCCGGCTGTTCAACCTCGAACTCTGCTACGCCCGCCGCCACCTCGCCCGCCTGCTCGCCCGCACCGAGCGCGAGACAGCGCAGAGCCCGGCCCTGCCCACCCGCGAGGCCGCCGTGCCCGAAGGCATGACCCCGCTCGAATACGCCCATGCCCTGCTCGGCCGCCGCGTCCGCATCCTGCGCAACGGCTACTACGAGCTCGACGGCTTCCCCGCAGGCCCGCGCGAAGTCGCACGCGCCGCCAACACCCTCCTGCGCAGCCGCGGACACGACGAAATCCCCTACCCAGGCCTCGTCCCGCCAAGACCCTGACAAACACCACAACCAAACCCTCACAAGGAGGCGGCGCCTGGCTGTCGCCGATCTGGTCAGCGGAACAGCAGGAGGGCGAGGCCGCCAAACACCAGCCAGAGGATCAGGGAGAGCAGCCCGATGACGAGTGCCGCCGCGGGCCAGCCAAGCGGCCCCTCTGCACGGGCGCCCACCAGAGGAGATGCGATGGTCGCGCCTCCTGGCTGCTCATCGCGGTGACGCCCGGCCATCGGTCTCTCCAACCCCGCCTGGAACCTGCCCAGGCACCATGATCCAACGATGGAAATTCCACGGCCTGCTTACTCCTGAGTTGATGGCGTCAGGCAGCGACAACAGTGTTCATGCTCCATCCAGTGTAATCCCGCACGGAGCTTGGCTTGGTTCCTGGTTCGAGTAATGGCGCTTGTCTTGCCATCCGATCTGGCCTTGGCGCCGGCGTCGCCGCGAAGCTGGGCTGGTGCGGCCGCCATGACGCGCAACCGGCCAACGCTGCAGCAGCAGGTTGCGCCACTTGCCCCGAACCTCGGGCTTTTCTGCAGGAAGCGTGGTTCAGGCGGCGAGGAGCACGCGGCGCCGGAGGAGATCGAAGCTGCTACGGCCGAAAGTCTGGCGTTTCAGCATCTTCAGCTTGCCTACCTGTCCTTCGGTTTGTCCGCTGCTCCATGGGATGGTGAGCGCGGCTTTCACCGCGGCGCCGTCCTGCTGCAGTCCAGCCGCGAAGGTGGTGACGGCGGCCACACCGCTCTTCCTGGCATCCGTAAGCCAGCGCTCGAGGGTGGTGATTGGCGCGCCACACCGGGTCGTGGTGCTGACGCTACAGGCACGCAGGAGGTCGGCGAGCCGGCGGACCAATCCTGCGACACTGGCCGCTTCGGCATCCTGCTCCAACCGGGCGACGGCCGCGCCCTCCTCTTCGGTGAGCCGTTCGCGCGGCCGCGTCAGGTACCAGGCGAGTTGTTTTGGCGAGGGGAGCACCGGCGCCTTGTTATGCTCAGGAGAGGGAGCAGGCGACGGCGCTCCTCCTCCGCCGTGTGGCGTATGTTTCGACCGTTCCGTGCGCCGTGGGCCCAGCCAGCGGTGAACCTGTTTGGCTGTCCCGCGGAAGCCGCGCTGCCGCAGTTCGCGCCACAATGCCATCGCGTTCTCGCAGCCAGCCGCGAGCCGCGCCTCCAGGTAGTCGATGTGGGCGTCCAGGATACTGGGACCGGGAGACCGGACGGCACGCTCCGGAAAGCTCTCGGCATCGGCGAACTTCCGCACCGTCCCGCGGGCCAGTCCCATGCGGCGGCTGATGGTCAGCAGCGGCTCGCCGGCGGCGATGCGGCGCCGGACCTCGTCGTAGAGCGCCTTCCAGCGCGCCCGGCTCTCGGTGCTGACTGCCAGTTCACCGGGGCTACGGGGGAAAGCACCTGTCCGCCGCGTCGCGCCGTCCGGCCGCCCCAGGATGGGCGGCAGGCGGCGAAGCCGGCCATGCACCGCGGCGAGCCAGCGCTCGGCCATCTGCCGCAGGTTCAGCAGCAGGTGCCAGCGGTCGGCCACCTGCACGGCCCGCGGCGCCCCGAGCCGGATGCCGCGCGCGTACTCGGTCGAGCGGTCACGGGCGACGGCCCGGATCCCACGATGACGCCGGAGCCAGTCGGCCAGCGTAGAGGCGCTCCGGTCAGGTAGCAGGTCGACCACGCGATGCCGCTCGAGGTCGACCAGGATCGTTCCGTAGGTCTGGCCCTTGCGCCGGGCCCAGTCATCGACGCCGAGCACACGCGGGGCCGGGCGGCGCGGCAGGGGCAAGCGGCGGACCAGGCGCAGCACCGTATCGGCGCTCGTCGGCATCCCGATCTGCTGCAGCATGCGGGCACCCGCATTGCCACCCATGGCAACGCCAACCCGCCCCTGCGCCGTCGCCAGCCGGTCCGTGCGCTGCGCCCGCGGCGCGACCAGGCCGGGCAGACGCTCCACGAAGGTGTGCCGTGAGCATGCCGGATTGCGGCAGTACAGCCGTCGCACTGCCAGTTCGATGCGAACCTGGCCGCCAAGGCAGGGAAGATCTGCCGGACGTCGAACCGTGCGGCTGTGGACAGCATGGCTAGGCTCGCCACAATCCGGGCAGCGGCCGCTCCGCCGCCGAGCCTCAGCGGCGATCCGGATGTTGCTCGCGTCCGGGCGTGTGATCTCCCGGATCCGGCAGCCTGGCAGGAGATGAAGGTCCGTCATCCCAGATCTTACCGCCCTGCCGACGGCGCCGCAGCTACCCGCAGCCTTTCGGACAGCATCAACCACGCTTCCTGCGGAAGAGCCGAACCTCGGGACATCGATGTGCGGATGAGCCCGTTCGAATGTCGCGCCATGCCGAGGTTGCCAAGACCATGGACTGCGCGCTGACCCGCTCGGACGCCGTCAGTCGCCTCCGCCCCGACGACCGCACCTGCCCGGCGAAGCACGCGACGGAACGCGCCCTGCGCGATGCCGGCGAAGACGGCAAGACTTGGCTGGTCGCAAGCAGCGGCGATGGCGGGGAAGGTGCATCGGCGATGAATGCGCTTGATCATCACCAGCAAGCTCAACGGTGCCGGTCTGCGCGCCTGGCTTCACGATTGGCTGGCCAGGATGGCTGGCAACGGCGCCGCGGTCCTGCCCGGCGGATCCACACCGCATTCGCGGACCATGCCTGCAAGATCGAGGACATCGTGCAGGATGCCCCGCGCGTGGCGGCACGGATGCGCCTTTCAGGACGCAATAAGGGAATGCTGGTCGGTGTCGCCGCGCGGGGGGCCGGATCGCCCGGTCCGGCGCCGCGTTCTGCAAGAGCGACGGCAGCAGAGGCAAGACTCTTCGGGTTCTTCGGGATATGGCTTCCGTGAAGCAGCAACTGAGCCTGAGCAATCCCGGCGATGCGCCTGGCCGTTCAGCCTGACGCCGTCCGATGCGTGCGGCCTTCGCCGAACCCAAGCAGCCTGCCATTCCCGGATGCGGCGGCAGCCATGCACGCGCTCACATCCTTCGGGTTGGTCGGGCGCCAGTCAGGCCGCCTGGCGCGCGGCGACGAAGCGGCTGAATTCCTCGGGCGGCATCGGGCGGCCGAACAGGTAGCCCTGCACCTCGCCGCAACCCTCGCGCATCAGCATCCTCGCCTGCTCGGCGCTCTCGACGCCTTCGGCATTGGCTCGCACGCCGAGGCTGCGGCTGATGCCGACGACGGCACGGACGATCGCGTCGGAATTCGGATCCTGGCCGAGGCTGCTGATGAAGCTGCGGTCGATCTTGATCTTGTCGAAGACGAATTTCTGCAGGTAGCCCAGGCTGGAATAGCCGGTGCCGAAGTCGTCCATCGCGATCTTCACGCCAAGCCCGCGGAGACGTTCGAGCACCGCCAGCGTCTCGCCATTGTCCTGCAGCAGGACGCCTTCGGTGATCTCGAGCTCGAGACGCTGCGGCGCCAGGCCGGAATCGGCCAGCGCTGCCGCCACCGTCTCGAACAGGCCAGGGAAGCGGAACTGCACGGCGGAGACGTTGACCGCCACCGTCAGCCCGTCCGGCCAGGTGGACGCTTCCCGGCAGGCTTCCCGCAGCGTCCAGGCGCCGATGCCAGCGACCAGTCCGGTCTCCTCGGCCAACGGGATGAACTGACCCGGCGGGACGTTGCCATGGCCCGGTCGATCCCAGCGCAGCAGAGCTTCGGCGCCGATGACCCGGCTGGACGGGAGGTCAACCTGCGGTTGGTAGTGCAGCCGGAACTGACCTTCGCTCAGGGCAATGCGCAGATCGGTTTCGAGGGCGCGGCGCTCCGTGAGGCGGCGGTTCATCTCGGGCGAGAAGAAGCAGAGATCGCCGCGCCGGCGCCCTTTTGCCTGGAACAGGGCGAGGTCGGCATCCTTCAGCAGTTGCAGCGGGTCGATGGCCTGGCCGGGCTGCGACAGGGCGATCCCGACGCTGACGCCGATGGTCACCCGCTGGCCGTCGATGGCGAACGGCGCCGCGATCGCCGCGATGATGCGCCGCGCCAGCGCTTCCGCATCCTGCGGCCGCGACGCCCGAGGCTGGATGACGGCAAACTCGTTGCCGCCCAGCCGCGCCAGCGTGTCGCTCTCCCGCAGGCAGCCGGAGAGCCGCTGCGTGGCCTCGCACAGCAGGCGGTCGCCACCGGCATGGCCGAGCGCGTCGTTGACCTCCTTGAAGCGGTCGAGATCGAGGCAGAGTACGGCGAGGGGTTGTCCGGCGCGACGGGACTGTGCGACGGCCTGCCGCAGCCGGTCGGCAAAGAGCGTGCGGTTGGGCAGACCCGTCAGCAGGTCATGCGCCGAAAGATAGGCAGCGCGGTCGAGGGCATGGCGTAGCAGCCGGACCGGCAGGATCCGCAGCACGGCGAAGATAGCCGCGCCGAGCAGCCCGGCGCCCAGCGCCACGGCAGCGGCGATGCCGAGTTCAGGCCGGATCGAGCGGGCCGCCTCGACCTCCCCGAGCCGGGCGGCCGGCCCGCGGATGGGCACGCGCCGCACCAGCACCGGCCAGGCCAGCGCTTCGGCGCCACTGGTTTCCATCACCAGCCGCCCGTTCGGGTCGAAGACGCGCCAGCGTTCCACACGGGAGTCCGGCGCCGGCAGCGGCATCGTATCGGCTTGGGGCAGCCGCGCTGCCTGCCGCGCCAACTCGGCCAGTTCGGCCGCCTGCAGCAGGGCGCTGGTCTCGAGGCTGCCCCCCACCCGACCCTGAGCCGTGATCAGATAGGCGGCGGGCAGGAGGACAGCGACAGCCAGCGCGGCTAGGCCGGCCAGGAGGCTGACCAGCCGGGCCGTGTCGGTCCCCTGCGGCCGGGCCGGACGGCCGCGGGGAGCGCCGGCTCGTGCCCGGGTGTCCGGTACAGTCGAGCTTAGGGCGGAGAAGGACAAGGCGGCACCTCGGACGGCGGAGGCCCGCCACTCGCAGTTGAATATGCGAAAAACACCTTTTTCGCATCAACTAAATGCCAGCAGCCTGGAATTTCGGCGTGGCACGACCCTGCGCAGCACGCTGCGTGACCCTATGCAGCTGCCGGGAAGCGAGGAGGGCGGGCGAGGGATCCCATGGCCACGCCATCCGCTTCAACCTGTCGTCTTGTGGCCGCATCCCGCTTTGTCAGGGCACTGACCTGCGGCGGTTGCAGCGATGGCATCACCCCTTCGCAGCGACCACCAGCGCCTGTCCCGGGGGCGAGACTTGCCGTGCGATCGCGGGGCCAATCAGCCGCATGGCCGGAGACTGCCTCGCGGCCCCTGGCGGGGCCGCGTTCCGCCGTGGCGCATGGGAACCCGTGACGGTTCATGGACCGGCAAGCGAAACGCCGCCAGGGTCCCAGCCGAAACGATCCCCGGCAGCGAGGTGACCCATGCCAGCCCCGATCCCCATCACCGAGGCCGAGCGGCTGTCCGAGTTGCGATCCTACGCCATCCTCGACACCACGGCGGAAGCCATGTTCGACCGGGTGGTCGAGTTGGCGGCCGCGCTGACGGACTGTCCCGTGGCGCTGATCTCCCTGGTGGATGCGAAGCGCCAGTGGTTCCTGGCACGGCATGGGCTCGACCTGGCCGAGACGCCGCGCGACCACGCCTTCTGCGCCCATGCCATCCTGAACCCGACCGAACCCCTGCTGGTCGAGGATGCTGCGAAGGACGATCGCTTCGGGGCCAATCCCCTCGTCTGCGGCGAACCTGGCATCCGCTTCTATGCCGGCATGCCGGTGGTCAGCCCGGAAGGCCGGGCGCTCGGGACCCTATGTGTCATCGACCGGAAGCCGCGCGGCCTGGATGACCGCCAGCGAGAGTCGCTCGTGAATCTTGCCCTCCTCGCCGGCACCTTGCTCGATCTGCGGCGCACCGCCCGACGTGGCCGGGTGCGGGTGGCCTGACCGCGGCGGCTCGGATGCGGCGCGGCGCGGCATGAACGCCGCGGAGCCTGGAGCCGCCCTCCCGGCGCCCCCTGCCCCGCCGGTGGCCCATCGTCATGCTGCCGTCAGGCAATCCAACCCATGGCAATCGACCCTGTCTGCGGGCGTTCTGCCGGCGCCTTCCTGCACCAGGCTGCTCGAGGCGACATCCTCGTCGGACCCTTGGCACGCCGCCTCTGCGCACGGCCCCGGTCCCAGGTCATCCCGTAAGGCCCTTCGAACTAAACCGACAGCGGCAGAGCGTCCCGCGGGACGATGCAGCGACGGCTGCTGACGCTTTCGAGGATCAGGCCACGCGTGCGCTCGCGCTCCGCCTCATCCGCCGGCAGGGCGCCGCCCAACTCGGCAATCCAAACCCCGATGAGCGCAGCGCGGTCCAGGCATTCCTGGAAGGCCGTCTCGCTGGTGATGCGGGATGCGGCGAAGTCGTAGGGGTCGCGGGCATGCGCCCGAAGGCGCCGCAGCAAGGTCGCCATCTCCTGCTCTGCCGCATCGATCGTCGGAGGCAGGTGGTAGGGGCGCCGCGGCGGGCAGCAGGCTGCGACATGGGCCTCCAGCGCGGCCTGCCAGCGTCGCCGCCGCACGAGGGTGATGACCAAGGCGAGGAGGAAGAGCGCGGCAGCGGCGGCGAAGGCGGCCTCCAACCACTGCGGGTCGACCAGGGCGATTTCGGCGAAACTCCGCTCCAGCACCGTGTCACGCCCTCCCGCAAAGGTTGAAGCTATCGACAGGCTTCGCAGCCGCGCTTCCTGGGGCGAGTAGGGCGGCGACCTATTGCCACCCCCTTATCGGCCAGGCGCCGTTACGGCAGGCCCACCAAAGGGCGAAAATTGGAAAGGCAATGTTAGTCTTTCAGTAGATGGAATTTCGCAGACCAAGCCATCTAACCGCCTTGCTCGACCTCGGAGAGACACAGCCTTGAAGACAGCCCTCGGCGCCCTGCTGCTCGGCCTCGCCACCTTCGCCGTGGAGCCAGCGCAAGCGCACCAGCAGGGGGTTGCCTCCTGGTATGGCAGCCGGCTGGAGGGCCGACGCATGGCCAATGGCGAGCGGTTCCGACGCCGAGCGCCGTTCTGCGCCCACCGCTCCCTGCCATTCGGTACCCGCATCCAGGTCCGCAACCTCGACACGCGGAAGGTCGCAACCTGCCGCGTCACCGATCGTGGACCCTACCGGGCCGGCCGCATCGTGGATGTCAGCGAGGCGATCGCCCGCCGCATCGGCCTGTTCACCATCGGGATCGCGCCGGCCCGCGTCGTGGTGCTGGCGCGCCGCTGAGGCCTGCGCCGGCCCGCCTGGAGATCGAGGCACCGCGCCGCCGCAACCGGCGGCGCAACTCCCCTAGAAGCCGTCCCGTGGCCGCGGCGCGGCCATCGCTGGCCTCCGGCCTCTCCAGGGGACGCTCCTCGTGTCGCTGCCGCCCGATCCGCGCTGGCTCCCGGCATCCGCCGGACGCCATGCGCACCCGCCGCGCCGTCCGGGCAGGGCCCGGGCATGAGCGCGGCGAGCCTGTTGCCTGCTGACGGGTGGTCGGCCCGGCTGCGCCGCTGGCGCGGCCTTGGCATCGTGGTCCGACTCTATGCCGTATGCCTGCTTTCGCTGGCGGCGTCGGCCGGGCTGGCGATGGCGACGCATCACTTCGCTCAGCGGACCCGTGACGCCACGCTGCTGCTCTACGAGGATGGGCTGGTCGGCGCCAGGATCGCCGCCCGCCTGCAGTTGCTGCTGGAGCAGCATCGGGGGTTGGTGGAGGCGGCGCCGGCCGATCTCGACCACGGCCGGCTCTCCGTCATCCGAGGCCGACTTGAGGCGCTCGACGCCGAGCTGGTGCGGGCGGCGGCGGAGGTCGCCCTGGCTGGCCGGGGCGACGCCCCGCTGGCCTTGTGGGAGCTGCGGGTGCGGCTGCTGCAGGACCTGCCGGCACTCGCCGAGGCTGGGCGGCAGGTGTTCCGCAGCGCCGAGGCCTTCCGCAAGGACGCCGCGCTGGCCGCCCTGCAGGGCGAGTATGCTGCCGCCTTCGTCCGGGTCGGCGGCGATGTGCATGGCTGGCGCGACGACCGGCTACGGGCGATGGATGCGCAGGTCGCGGCGCTGCATGCCAGCGCCGACGGCCTGACGCGCCGAACGTCCTGGGCGGCGTTCGCATCGCTGGTCATGGCGCTGGTCGGCATCGCCGTCACGCATTCCGTCGTCGCCCGGCTTGCCCGCATCACCCGGGCGATGCGGCGGCTGGCGGCGCATGAGGAAGGCGTCGAGGTTCCGGCCACCCATGATGGCGACGAGATCGGCGCGATGGCCCGCGCGCTCGAGGTCTTTAAGGCGGATGCGGCGGAGATGCGCTGGCGCGGCCTGGCGCTGGAGCGGACGAACCGGCATTTCGCCGCCGCCCTGGGCAACATCGCCCAGGGCCTGGCGATGTTCGATGCGGAAGAACGGCTGGTCGTGCTGAACGACCGCTTCCGCGCCCTGCTGCAAGCCGGACCAGGGGACCTGGAGGCAGGCGCCAGCCTGGACGAGGTGGCCACCGCCGCGGCGGCGGCCGGCAGCTTCCCCGGCCGGGATCCCGCCACCCTGCGCCGCCTGCTGCGCACGCCGCCGGCCCCGGCGCGGTCGCTGCGGCAGGTCGAGGAGGTGCGACCCGGACATTTCCTCGCCATCCGGCATGAACCGATGGCGGGCGGCGGTTGGGTCACCACGCTGGAAGACATCACCGAGATCAGGCTGGCCGAGGCGAGGATCGCGCATCTCGCGCATCATGATGCGCTGACCGGCCTGCCGAACCGCGTCCTGCTGCGCGAGCAGATGGAAGCCGCGATCGCCCGCGCCCGTCGGGGTGAAGGCTTCACCGTCTTCTGCCTCGACCTCGACCGCTTCAAGGAGGTGAACGACACGCTCGGCCATCCCGTGGGCGACGCCCTGCTGCAGGCAGTGGCGGCGCGGCTGATCGCCGAGCTGCGGGAGACCGATACGCTCGCCCGCCTCGGTGGCGACGAGTTCGCCATCATCCAGTCTGGCGTGACGCAGCCGCGCGATGCGACGGACCTCGCCCGCCGGCTCGTGGCCGTCCTGGCGGAACCCTTCGAGGTGGCCGGCCATCAGGTGGTGATAGGCACCAGCGTCGGCATCGCCGTCGCGCCGGTGGACGGGCTGGACGCCGACATACTGCTGAAAAGCGCCGACATGGCGCTGTACCGGGCAAAGGCCGAAGGGCGTGGGCGCTGGCGCTTCTTCGAGCCGGAGATGGACACCCGCATGCAGCTTCGCCGCGCGCTCGAGCTCGACCTGCGCCGGGCCCTGGCGGCGGAGGAATTCGAGCTCTTCTATCAGCCGATCGTCGAGACCGAGTCGCGTCGCGTGCTGGGGCTGGAGGCGCTGCTGCGCTGGCGGCATCCGGAGCGCGGCCTGCTTTCGCCCGACCGCTTCATCCCATTGGCGGAGGAAACCGGCCTGTCGGTTCCGATCGGCGAATGGGTGCTGACGCAGGCCTGTGCGGCCGCGGCCGCCTGGCCGGGTGCGCCACGGCTTGCCGTCAATCTCTCGCCCGGGCAGTTCGCCAATCGCGGCTTGTGCGAGGCGGTGTCCGCGGCGCTGCGGGCCGCCGGACTTCCCCCCGGGCGGCTGGAGTTGGAGATCACCGAGGCGGCGGTGGTGCAGGATGCCGAGGCGACGCTCGACACGCTGCACCGGCTCAAGGCGCTTGGCGTGCGCATCGCCATGGACGATTTCGGGACGGGCTATTCCTCGCTGGGCTATCTCAAGCGCTTCCCCTTCGACAAGGTGAAGATCGACCGCAGCTTCACCCGCGACCTCGACCAGTCGCAGCAGAGCGATGCCATCGTCGGCGCCGTCACCTCGCTCTGCCTCGGCCTCGACATGGCGACCACGGCCGAAGGCGTGGAGACCGAGGCGCAGCTTCGTGTGCTGCACCGGAAGGGCTGCGCCGAGGCGCAGGGATTCCTGTTCAGCCATCCCTGCCCGGCCGGCGAGGTCCCGGCGCTGCTGCGCCGGCTGGACACCGCGCTGCTGGAACAGGCCGTGCTGTCCTGACCGCGGCCGGCCGCCGCCGGCACCGCGTATGCTGTCGGGGGTCGCTGCTTACGATGGGCGACACGCCTGGGTCCGCCAGACGGACAAGCGGCGCGACGGTAGGCGCCGCGAAGGGCAGGCCGGAGCCAGGACGCCGCCCGCCCCGGCACACCCTGCGGTCGCCTGGCTGGGAACGCTCGGGAAGCAGGACGCCTGACCGCCGCATCGCATGCGGTCCATGGCCGGGCGGCCCTCGTCACCCCGGGGCGTTTGGGGCCCGGTACGAAGCCCCGGGTGGATGCCTTCGCTTGGCAGGCCGGGGGATGGGGCGGTGGTGTGTTCAGCGAAATGCGCGATCCATCGCGGCGCGCTAACCCACGTCGCCCGGAACCGCCGGCAGCGCGGTCTTCAGGGCGCCTCCGGCGGTGACGGCGTCGCGCATCGCCTCATTGGTCAACGGCTTCCACAAGAAGCGTGGCAAAGTCGTCCGGATCCTCGCCTGCGCTGCCTTCACCCTGCGCGTCGTGCAGCGCCTGCCGCCAGCGCAGCGTTTCCGCCACCTGGGCCGGACGGACGGCCAGCCCTGCCTTGCCATCCCACCGGGGCACGCCGACGGCATCAATCTCCCATAGCGCGGCGCCGAGACCGGCCAGCAGGGTTTCGGCCTCGGCCAGCGTGTCGGCGGCGAAGACCAGAACGGCCCGATCCTCGATCAGCACCGTGTAGAGCGGCATGATTTCCTGGCTCCTTCCACGCCTGGCTCCGGCCCAGGGCCCGGCCGAGGCCAGGTCGCGTCATGGTCGCGTCCCGCCATCCCTTGCCGCGCCCGATCCGGGTCGCGCCCGCATCCTCCAAGCCGCCCAGACCGGGCATCGCCTGTCGAAGGTGCGGCCGTGCAAGCTGGCGCGCGGGGGTCGGAGCGCTTTTCCCCTGGGACCGTGCGGCGCTGTAGCAGCAGGGGCGAAGCGGCCGCCGCGTCGGGGTGCCTCATTGCATCCAGGACCCGCAGGCGGTCTCCGGAACCGTGCGTTTCATGCGATGCGACGACGGTGAGGATTTCCGCGACCGATGTTGCACAGCCGACCAGAGCCCTCTGCGCCGACCCGGATGCTTCGACCTGGGCGCCCATGCCGAGCGCATCGCCGATACCGAGGACTGCACGGATGGTCCCGGCGGTGCCTATGGCAATCCGCAGCGCGCCGATCCGCATTGACCCGGTATCGCGGGTGCGAACCCTTCGGCCGCGACAGGTCACTGATCGGAGCCGGCAGGAGGTGTGCCCATCGGCTGCGGCCCATGTCCGGTGGCGCCTGACCGCGCTGGCCCGGCCCGACGGGATGGTAGGACGGGCAAGGCGCCCGGGTCGGCCGCGGTTGACCGGGGCACGGCACAGAAAAACGGGGGAGTTGAATGGGTTAAAACCCTGGCAATCGCGTCGGGCTTTCTGGTGGCAGGCAGCGAACCAGGTCTTTGCCATGATTATGGATCAGCAGCGGGCGGATCGGCGCGACCCCGTGACCGGCACCGCGACGGCCGAGGCTATGCTGCATTTCGTCGAGGCGGCGCTCGACGTCTCGGACTTCGAAGGTCCCTTGGTGGCCGTCATCGTATTGGGGCTCGATGGTTTGGACGCGATCGCGGCGACCGACCAGGACGGCATTCTGCTGGGTGTGGCCGACCGGCTGCGGGCCGGGGTGCGAGCACATGATCTGGTCGGCCGCCTGCCACGCGGCTTCGTCATCTGCCTGCCGGAAGTGTTCAGCAGCGGGGCCCAGAAAGCGGCGCAGCGGCTCCAACGGCTGGTCGCCGGCGCGCCGCTGCCGAGCACCACCGGTCCGGTCAGCCTCGGCTGCAGCATCGGCCTGGCATTCGGCCGCGGTCCCGGCAGCTCGGCCCGGGACCTGATCGCCTGCGCCACGACGGCCCTTGCCGATGCGCAGGCGGCCGGGGGTGGTACGATCATGATGGGATCCTGATCCAGCGCCGTCATCCGGTGCGAAAGCGGTCACGCCCATCACGCCCGGACCGCCGCGGCCAAAGGGCGTCCCTGCGGCGGGATGGACTGTTCCGGGCGATCGCCATGGCGCACCGGATGACGACCCGCACGCAATCGAGCCCCGGCGGCACCAAGTCACAGCCGGCTACCGGCGAAGCGTGCGGCCCGACAAGGTTCGGAGTCAGCCTCAGAAAAGCTCGATCGAGCCTTCCGCTGGCGTTCCGGCCATGCCGCCGGCATGGGCCATGCGCTGCGCCTGCATGACATAGGCCTGCTCCATCGGCCGCAGCAGGACATCCTCCACCGACTCCAGCACGCCGGTCCCATGCAGCGCCGCTGCCAGCCCGCCGGCATGTCGGCCGATGCTCCCCAATCCATCGCGCACCTGGTCGAGGCGCTGGCGCGCGATGTCCTGCGACTGGGCGGCGCTCATCGCCTCCAATGCCCGCCTGGCGATCGCCTGGCCGGCATCCCGGGCGATCCCGAGTGTGCCCGAGGCCTCGGCCGCCAGACGCGAGAACCCCTGCTCCGCGGCAAGCGCCTGGGCTTCGGTGGTCTCCAGCAAAGCATCCTCAGCGGTGGTGTCCTGGGCATCGGACATGCGCCGGCGCATGATGTCGCGGAGGCGTTGGATGCCGCCATTCACCTCGGCGGAAACGCGGGCAGCCTCGTCGGCAAGGCCGCGGACCTCGTTGGCGACGACCGAGAAGCCGCGACCGGCCTCGCCGGCCCGTGCCGCCTCGATCGTCGCGTTGAGCGACAGCAACCGGGTCTGAGCTGCGATCTGAGCGATGGCGGCGATGGCCGAGGCGAAGCGCTGTGTCTCCTCCGTGATGCTGGCATAGATGTCGCGGTCGGCCTTGGCCTCGGCCGCACGGCTCTGGATCCGGTCGCGCAGCGCGTGCACCGCGCTGCGCATGGTGGTCGCTTTGTCCGCGCCATCGGCTGTCAGCTGCAGCGACCGCTGTTCCGCCTCCGTCAGGCGGGCGAGCAGGTCCCTCACATCCTCCTCCAGCAAGCCAAGGCGCCGGATGCTGTCGAGCGCCGCCGTCTCCGACTCATCCACCGCGCCCTGGACCTGCCGCTGCAGGATGCCGGTCACCTCGCCGTAGCGATCCAGCGCCGCCGCGACATCGGTTGAGGTCGAGACTGTCACTGGATCGGCCGGTGCCATCGCCGGCGTGGCCATGCCGACCGCCGGGCGTGTCGCCTGCGGGACGTTTGGCACGGTGAACCGGACATGGAGGGTGCAGGCGAGACAGGCCATGGCAGCAATCGTCGGACCGGGATCCGCCAGGCCCATGGCGCGCAACAGATGCGCGACGACCAAGCCGAGCGCGACGCCGACGAGCAGATGAAGCATGGCGCCGGGCAGCCGGACCGGCGGCGAAAGCGCTGGACGAATAGCAATGCTCAAGGATGGGACCCCGCAGCCGATGCAGCCTTCCGCACCCGGGTCTGGGTCACTAGGCGTCGGCACGCCGACAACCGGCGGATGCGCCAAGCACGGGCCCGGGGCAGGGCCGTGACACGGAGTGCCATAGGCAGGTTAAGGGAACACTGCCTCACAATACGGGGCTCTGAACACATTTTTGGACGTCTTTAAGCCGCCTGAAACGGTCCCCGCCCATCAATGCGCCCCATGACGCAACCGCATTCAGGCAGCGAAGGGGGCGCCGTGACCGTGCAAGGGACAGCCACCGCTGTGATCCCATTGGCGGGGACATTGACCATCGCCACCGCCGCGCAGACCCGCGCGACGCTGCTGGCGGCGATCCCTGCCGATGGCGATGTCATGATCGACTGCCGGGAAGCAAGCGGGTTCGACGCCAGCTTCCTGCAACTGCTCGAATCCACCCGGCTGCTTGTCATGGCGCGCGGCGGAATACTGCGCTTGGCCGAGGCGGTACCCGATGCGCTGCGGCAGGCGCTGACCGAGGCTGGCCTCACCGGCTGGGCCGAGCCGGCAGGAGCGCCGTCATGAGAACGGTTCTGACCGTCGATGACAGCGCCAGCATCCGTCAGGTCGTCGCCAACCTCCTTACCAACGCCGGCTACCGGGTGGTCGAAGCGGCGAATGGCGCCGAGGGCCTGAAGCAACTCCAGGCCGGCGGCGTGAACTTGGTCGTCACCGACCTGAACATGCCGGTCATGGACGGGCTGACCTTCATCCGGGAGGCGCGGAAGCTGCCGACGGGGAAGGGCATCCCGATCTTGTTCCTGTCGACGGAATCCGATGCTGTGAAGAAGCAGCAGGCGAAGGAAGCGGGCGCCACCGGCTGGATCGTCAAGCCCTTCCAGAACGACCAGTTCCTTGCCGTCGTCGGGAAGGTCCTGCGGTGAGCGGCAGCCTGCCGGACCCGGCCGAGACCTATCGCCAGGAAGCCGCCGAACTGCTCGACATGCTCGAGCAGAGCCTGCTCGACCTCGACCATCGGCCCGATGACCGGGATCTGGTGGACACTGCCTTCCGCGCCCTGCACACCATCAAGGGCTCGGGGGCCATGTTCGGCTTCGATTCCGTCGCGGCCTTCACCCATGAATTCGAGACGGCCTTCGACCGGGTGCGCGCCGGGCTCGCGCCCTGCAGCCGGGCATTGGTCGCCGCCGCGCTGCGCGCGCGGGACCATATCCGTGGTCTGATCGAGGCGCCGGACGCGACCGACCCGGCCGTCGGCGACACCATCCTGTCGGCGCTGCATGCGGCGGTGTCGGATGACGCCGCCGCACCGGCGCCGGCCTTGCCGCCGACTGCACCGGAGAGCGCTTCTGCGAGCCCCCGCACCTGGCGGATATGCTTCCGGCCGGGACCGGACGCGCTGGTCAACGGCACCAATCCCCTGCTGATGCTGGAGGAGTTGCGCGGCCTGGGCCGCGCCAGGGTCACGGCCCTTCTGGACCGAGTACCCCCGCTCGACGCCATCGATCCGGAGAGCTGCTACCTCGGCTGGGAGGTGATGCTGGAGACGGCCGCACCGCGCTCGGCGATCGAGGAAGTGTTCCTCTTCATCCTCGACGACGCGGCCGTCCGGATCGAGCCGCCGTCCGACGACACTGCCGCCCAGGCGGAGCCCGGACCCGCTGCGGCCATCGCCGCCACCCCCGATCTGGCCGAGGCCGAGCCTCCCTCCGTCGTGCCGCCGCTTCGGCCCGGGCGGTCGGATCCGGACATCGGCCGTGTCGGCGGCAGCCTGCGCGTCCAGGCCGAACGGCTGGATGCCTTGATGGACCGGGTCGGCGAGCTGGTCATCTGCCAGGCCAGGCTGCACCAGCTGGCCGGCGCGGGCGCCGACCCGGGCCTGACGGCCGTGGCAGAGGAGATCGGCCGCCTGGTGTCGGAACTGCGCGATACGACCATGGGCATCCGCATGGTGCCCATCGGATCGCTGTTCACCCGCTTCCGCCGTCTGCTGCACGATCTCTCGCGCGACCTCGGCAAGCCGGTGGAGCTGGTGACCAGCGGCGAGGAGACCGAGCTCGACAAGACCATGATCGAGCGCATGGCCGATCCGCTGGTCCACCTGATCCGCAACGCCGTGGATCATGGGCTGGAGGCACCGGACGCACGCGAGGCCGCGGGAAAGCCCCGTGCCGGTGGCATCCGCCTGGTTGCCCGCCATGCCGGGGCCGAAGTTCTCGTGACCGTGGCCGATGATGGGCGCGGGCTGGACGCCGAACGGATCCGCGCAAAGGCGGTCGAGAATGGCCTGATCGCCGCCGATGCCCGGCTGACCGAACCGGAGATCCACCAGCTTATCTTCCATCCTGGCTTCTCCACCGCGCGCGAGATCTCCGCGATCTCCGGCCGTGGCGTCGGCATGGACGTGGTCAAGCGCACGATCGAAGCCCTGCGAGGCAGCATCGAGGTGACCTCGCGCCCCGGTCACGGCACGGAGGTCACGCTCCGCCTGCCGCTGACCCTGGCGATCATCGAAGGGCTGCTGGTGCGGGTCGGCCGCGGCATCTATGCCATCCCGCTGTCGGCGGTCGAGGAATGTGTCGAGCTACCGCCGGATGAGGCTTCGCGTGGTGGCTTCAGCCTGCTCTCCATCCGCGGCGCGCTGGTCCCCTTCCTGCGGCTGCGGGAGCTGCTGCGCACGGGGACGGCGCCGGACCCCTACCAGAAGGTGGTGATCATCGCCGCGGGCGAGCATCGTGTCGGCCTGGTCGTCGACCAGATCCTCGGCAGCCATCAGACGGTCATCAAGTCGCTGTCGCGGTTGCATGCCGACGTGAAGACCTTCTCAGGCGCGACCATCCTTGGCGACGGCACGGTCGCCCTGATCCTGGACGTGGCCCAGCTGCTGGAGATCGGCCAGGCGGAGGAGGAACGAGGACGGGCAAAGCTGCGGGAGGCGGCATGATGGCCCCGGCAGCCACGCCAGACCAAGCGGTGGACGTGCTCACCCTTGAGATCGGCACCGAGGTCTTTGCGATCGAGGCCACGGCGGTGCGCGAGATCCTCGATCTTGTGCCGGTGACGGAGGTGCCCGGTGCACGCCCCTTCGTCGGGGGCGTCATCAATGTGCGCGGCCGCATCGTGCCGCTGGTGGACATGCGCCTCCGCCTGGCCATGCCGCCAGCCGCGCCGACTGCGGATACGCGCATCATCGTGCTCGACATCGCGCTTGAGGGCGAACCGACCGCTGTCGGCATCCTCGCCGACCGGGTGAACGAGGTGGTGCAGCTTGACCTCGGGATGCTCGAGGAAGCGCCCCGCCTCGGCCTTCGCTGGCAGCCGGAATTCATCCGAAGCGTCGGCATGCGGTCCGGGCGGCTAGTCGTCCTGCCCGACCTCGAACGCATCCTCACCTGAAGCCGACAGCGCCCATCCCATCCCCATCGATCCACCCAGGGACCACGACCGTGCGGATCACCATCAAGACGAAGCTCTTCGCCGCCTTCGGCGCCATCATCCTGCTGCTGGCCGGCATGGCCGCACTTGGCATCTCAAGCCTCGCCAACCTCGACGGCAAGCTGGAATACATCCTCGACAGTCCGGTGCCGCGGGTCGAGCGGTCGCTGATCGCCACCACGGACATGGTGCTCCTGGTACGCGCCGAGAAGAACACGATCCTTTCTCAAGGCGACAGGAGTTCCGTCGAGCGTTTCGAGCAGGAGATGCTGCAGCGGCGAGATGCGCTCCTGGCCGCGATGGACACCGGCATCGCAAGGGCGTCGGAACAGGGCCGGCCGCGATGGCAGGCTGCGAAGGCCGCATTCCAGCAATACGTCCAGGTGCAGGAGCGCATCCGGGAGGCCTTGCGTGCCGGTGACCAGATCCAGGCGGTCACGCTCTCCATGGGGCCGGCACGGCAGCGGGTTGCCGAGGTGATGGAGCGGCTGGCGGAGATCGTGTCGCTGAACCAGGCGGCGATGAAGGAAGCACGGGCAGCCGCAGCGGCGACCTATGCGGACACCCGCAGCCTCCTGCTTGGCCTCACCGCTGGCGCCCTGCTGCTGGCCATCGGCGCCGCACTCTGGATCGCGCTGTCCATCAGCCGTGGGTTGTCGAGGGCGGCCGCGCTGGCCCAGGCCGTGGCAGAGGGCGACCTGACCCAGACGGTGACGGTCAGCACGCGGGACGAGGTGCGTGACCTCGTGGACGCCATGGGCCGGATGACCGAGAACCTGCGCAAGACCGCGGACATTGCCGAGCGGATCGCCGCCGGCGATCTGTCGGTCCAGGCCAAGCGCCTCTCAGACAAGGACGCGATGGGGATCGCGCTGGAGAAGATGCTCGAACGCCTTCAGGCCGTGGTCACGGAAGCGATGGCGGCCGCGAACAACGTCGCCTCCGGTAGCCAGCAGCTCTCCTCCAGCTCCGAGCAGCTCGCCCAGGGCGCGAGCGAGCAGGCCAGTTCCACCGAGGAAGCCTCCTCCTCCATGGAACAGATGGCGGCGAACATCCGCCAGAACGCGGAGAATGCCGGTCAGACCGAGAAGATCGCCCGGCAATCCTCCGCGGATGCGCAGGCCTCTGGGCAGGCGGTCGGGGAAGCCGTCGCAGCGATGCAGACCATCGCCGAGAAAATCAACATCGTGCAGGAAATCGCTCGGCAAACCGATCTCCTGGCCCTCAACGCCGCGGTTGAGGCCGCGCGCGCCGGCGAGCATGGCAAGGGCTTCGCAGTGGTGGCCAGCGAAGTGCGCAAACTGGCCGAACGGAGTCAGGCGGCCGCGGGGGAAATCAGCACGCTATCGGCCAATACGCTGCGTACCGCGCGCGACGCAGGCGAGATGCTGCAGCGACTGGTCCCGGACATCAAGCGTACCGCAGAGCTGGTCGAGGAGATCACCGCCGCCTGCCGCGAGCAGGATATCGGCGCCAGCCAGATCAACCAGGCGATCCAGGAGCTCGACAAGGTGACGCAGCAGAATGCCGCGGCGTCGGAGGAGGTCTCGGCAACTTCGGAAGAGCTGTCGGCCCAGGCCGAACTCCTGCAGAGCACCATCTCCTATTTCCGGCTGGCGGAGCAGCCGGGCCCGGCCGCCGCCGCGCCGGCATCGCGGCCGTTCACCACCGCCCGTCCGCGCCCGACACCTGCCGCAATCCGGACGACGGCCCCGCGGCCGCCACAGCCGCCCCGCAAGCCCAGCCCGACAGCGAATGGCAAGGCGAATGGCCATGGCGGCTTCAACTTCGATCTCTCGCCGGCTGGCGACGCCCTGGATGCCGAGTTCCAGCGACACTGACGGGGACGCTGCCATGTCCGGCCAGACGCAGTTCATCACACTCGGGATTGGCGAGGAGGTCTTCGCCATTCCCATCGCCGAGGTGCAGGAGATCCTCGATCTGCGCCCGGTGTCGCGGCTGCCGCACGCGCCGGCCAGCCTTGTCGGACTCATCGATGTGCGCGGGGGGAGCGTACCGGTGATGGACCTGCGCGCGCTGCTTGGTCTCTCACCGATCGATCCCGGTCCAGGTACCCGCATCCTGGTGCTGGAAGTCGCCCTGCCGACCCAGCGCCTACGTCTTGGCCTGATCGTCGACCAGGTCTTCGAGGTTACGGGTCTCGACGATGCCCCGGTCGATGCCAGGCCGGAGATCGGGCGGCGCTGGCGGTCTGACTGCATCACCGGAATTGGCCGCCGCCGCGGCAGCTTCGTGATCCTGCTCGATGTCGCGCGGCTGATACTGGCCGATTCGGCCGTGCTATCGGCTGCCGATGGCCTGACCTTGGCGGCCTGACGCGGTGCAGGGACGGTTCGTCCGACGCCATGCCGCATCATCATGGGCGGTCGACACGTCCGCCACGACCGATGGCGCTGAGGGGATGAGTGATCACCGGTTCCGGCAGGTTGCACAGTTGGTGCAGCAGGCTGTCGGCATCCAACTTCCGCCGGCGAAGCGGGTCATGGTCGAGGGCCGGCTGCGCAAGCGCGCCCAGTCTCTTGGCTACCAGGGGGTCGACCCCTATTGCGCTGCGCTGTTCGACGAAGGGTTGCTTGAGGCGGAGTACCAGGAACTGGTCAATCTGATCACGACCAACAAGACGGACTTCTTCCGGGAGGCGGAGCATTTCGAGCTCCTGAGGTCAACGCTGGTTCCTAACCTGCTGGCGGGGCATGGCCATCCGCAAGGCGGGCCCCGGCTGAAGGTCTGGAGCGCCGCCTGCTCGATCGGCGCGGAAGCCTATACGATCGCCATGGTCCTGGACGACATGACGCGGGCGACGCGCCCACCCTTCCGCTTTGCTGTCCTGGGCACCGATATTGCCACCCATGTGCTGGAGCATGCAGAGCGGGCGATCTATCCGGCCGCCATGCTGGATCCCGTACCGGGGGAATTGCGGCTGCGCTACACGCTCCGGTCACGCGACCCGACGCAGCCATTGCTCCGCATCGTGCCAGAGCTGCGGCGGCATGTCCGCTTCGCGCAGCTGAACCTGATGAATGCGCGGTATCCCTGCGACCGCGACGTGGACATCATCTTTTGCCGAAACGTCCTGATCTATTTCGACCGTCCAACACAGGTGGCGATCGTATCGCGCCTGGCAGGGCATCTGCGTCCCGGCGGCTACCTGATTCTGGGCCATTCGGAGACGGCGGCCGCCAGCGGCGCAGTCGGGCTGCTGCCGGTTGCCTCCACCGTATGGCGCCGTAGCGAGGATGAGGCGGCATGACCACCGCACGGCCGATCCGCGTTCTGATCGTCGATGACAGCGCGTCGGTGCGCCAGGCTCTGACGCGCGTCATCAGCCACGCGTCGGATCTTGAGGTGATGGCAACCGCTCCGGACCCCTTCGTCGCCGTGCAGCGAATGCAGCAGGAGCTGCCGGATGTCGTCATTCTCGATATCGAGATGCCGCGGATGGACGGGATCACCTTTCTTCGTCGGATCATGGCGCAGCGGCCGATACCCGTGGTGATCTGCTCTACTCTGACAGAAGCCGGATCGGACACCTTGCTTCAGGCGCTGGAGGCAGGGGCGGTGGAGGTCATCCCGAAGCCACGCGTCGACACCGCACAGGCTTTGCTGGAATCCGAGGTCCGCATCTGCGACGTGATCCGAGCCGCCGCGAAGGTTCGGGTGAAGGCCCGTCAGGACCGTATGCCCAGGCAGCCGGTCGCGGAGAAGCTGAGCGCCGATGTGATACTGCCGCCGCCGTCTGGCACCCGGGTGCTTCGCACGACCGAGCGGGTGGTCTGCATCGGTGCCTCGACCGGTGGTACCGAGGCGCTGGCCGCAGTGCTGACGCGGCTGCCGGTGGAGTGCCCCGGCGTTGTCATCGTCCAGCATATGCCTGAGCGCTTCACGTCCGCCTTCGCCCGGCGACTCGACACGCTGTGCCATATCGAGGTGCGGGAAGCGGAGGACGGCGATGCCGTGCTGCCAGGGCGGGCCCTGATTGCACCCGGCAACAAGCATCTGCTGCTGCAGCGGAGCGGGGCGCGCTACGCGGTGCGGATCAAGGATGGCCCGCTGGTTTCACGCCACCGGCCATCGGTGGATGTGCTGTTCCGCTCGGCGGCGCAGCATGCCGGTCCGAATGCCGCCGGCATCATCATGACGGGCATGGGTGATGATGGCGCCAAGGGCCTGCTGGAGATGCGGCGAGCGGGCGCGATGACCATCGCGCAGGATGAGCAAAGCTGCGTGGTATTCGGCATGCCGCGGGAGGCGATAGAGCTGGGCGCGGCAGAGCGAGTTCTGCCGCTGTCACTCATCCCGGCTGAGATCGTGGCTCTCGGCAGCCGCCATGGTTACGCGGAGCGGGGCGGCCCGGCCTCCCGGACGTAAGTTGGGCATGTCAGGCTGTAGTCCGGCGCAGTCGCGCCAAGCCGCGACAGGCGATTGAACCTGCATGCCTCACCACGGAGTTGCTCACGCCCGCCAATCGATCATCCGTCGCGCAGCATGGCCATCATCGTTGTTGCTGCGGGCAGCAAGGTAGCGACAACGATGCCGTTAGCGGCCGGCCCTTGCGTGAGCCTCGGCGAGGTCAGGATCGGGAAGCCCGGCACGACGCTGGGCACCGCGAGCGCTCGCTGCCGCCAGTCGGACCTCAGGCGCATGCGCGGTACCGCGCCTGCGCAGATAGGCTGCCGCAAGCACTGCAGCGACCTCCGCACGACCGTCACCGATCGTGAGTCTGTCGAACCCACCCGTCGCCGCCAGCCGCATAACCGGGATTGAGAACGAAGAGGCCGGGACACCGGGCCCGCCCCACGCCAGCCTCGACGCCAATCTCGTCCTGTCCGTCGGCGAATTGGTGCGCGCAGCAACCGGCAAGTCTGGGCCGTCTTGGTGGCACGGGCGCCTGGCGACGCGGCCCGGCCCCGTCAGGCCGCGTACTGGACAATCGCTTCCACATGGATCTCCGCGCAGTGGATGTAGGGGAAGGGCGGTGGGCGTGACCTGTAGACAAGGGAGAGATCAGTGCCGCCGAGCATGACGGCCTCGCAGCCATGGTCGGCAACCAGGCGCTGGCCTACCTCATCGAACAGCGCGCGTTGCTCCGGACCGGCCTCGCCGGTCAGTGCGATGTCGATATAGGCGTCGTGGACGAGGTCGAGCCCGGCGCCGGGCGGGGGAACGATCTCGACTGCGGGCAGGCGTCCGTAGAAGCGGGACGCCATGACGGTGCGCGTGCCGATCACGCCGATACGGCGGTATCCCTGCGTGGCAACACGAGCCGCAACTGCATCGAGGAGGTTCACGGGAGGCAGCGGCGAGAGCGGCTCAAACTCCTTGATGCAGAAATGCCCGGCGACCGAGGGGATGACCACGCATTCAGCCCCGGCACCGGCTAGTTGCCGTGCATGCCCCGCGAAGATCGCCGCCTGAGCGGCGCGGTCGTCGCGGAGGAGATTGGCGGTCTCCTGTCCGACATCGGCATGCGCGATCGTCAAATGGAGAGGGGTGTGTCGCGCGGCAAAGCCGGCGACCAGGCGACGATGGTAGAACTGCGTGGCGCCTAGTCCTATTCCGCCGATGAGGCCGATATGCACGGATCCAATCTCCATGGACTGATGTGCGGCAGATGGTAAGGCGCCGCTATGCGGCGGGCGTAGTTGTCCAGGCGGGGCCGCGCCCCACCGATCCAACTCGTTCGCCTGGAGATGGGCGAGCGCAACGCGCAGGAGCGGCGTCGGCACCCCTGCTGCATTTTCGCGGGCCAGCATGTCACCGAGGATGTGTTCGTGCTCCGTCCGCGCGCCCGCGTGGAGGTCGCGTAGCATGGAAGCGGTACCGGGTGAGCCTGGCTCAGTCAGCATCGCCTCCGTCTCGGCCAGGAAGGCCGCGGCGGGGGGATGGCCGGCGGCCCCTGCCACGCCGGCACATTCGGCCAAGGCTTCGCGCATCAGGGCCGCGCCCTCCGGCGTTGCCACGATCGCGCCGACCGAAGCGCGCATCAGGCAGGTCATGCCGGCATAGGCGGCAAGCAGGACGAACTTGTCCCACATCGCCTGCAGGATATCGTCCTGCAGGACCGGCGCGAAGCCGCCGCGGGCGAGCGTCTCGTGCAGTGCCCGGGCCGTGGGCAGCTGGGCGGAAGTGCGCGCACCGAGAGCGAGATGACGCAGTCGGTTGAGATGCAGGACCGTCCCGTCCGGCGTCAGTGTCGCCCCGATATGGCAGAGCCCGCCCAGCACCGCGTCGCGGCCGAAGCGCATATCCAGCACGTCCAGGTGCCGTAGCCCGTTCAGCAGCGGCAGCAGAACGGTGCCGGGCCGTATGGCTGGGTTGATGGTCTCGATGGCGGATGACAGGTCGTAGGCCTTGCAGGTCAGCATCACCGCGTCGAAGCCGGGTCTAGCTTCGAATGTCACCGCTACCTTCCTGATGAGGTTGCCGAGCGGGCTCCGCAGCACCAGGCCGTCCCGCGCCAGCGTCGCCGCGCGGGCGGGTCGGACGAGAAAGGTGACGTCCACCCCTGCCTCCGCGAGCCAGGCACCGAAGCTGCCGCCGATTGCGCCGGCCCCCAGGATCAGCAAGCGCATGGCTCAGCCGATCCCCCAGCGGCGGGCCCATCCGAGGCCCTCGCGCGTGCCGGCGCGGGGCCGGTACTCGCAGCCAACCCAGCCGGCGTAGCCGAGCGCATCGATGAGATCGAACAGCCAGGGATAGTTCAGCTCGCCCTCACCATCCGGCTCATTGCGGCCAGGCACGCCGGCGATCTGCAGGTGCCTGGCGTTGCCGATAACGGCGCGCAGCGTGTCGGCCACGCGGCCTTCGGTCAGTTGCAGGTGATACAGATCCAGGTGGAGGTGCAGGTTCGGGTGGCCGATCGTGGCGATCGCCTCCTGCGCCTGCGCGGTGCTGGTCAGGTAGAAATTCCGCATCCCGAGCGTCGTGTACCGTTCCCCGTCCGCGACCACGCCATGCAGGGGGTTGATCGGTTCGATGACCGCTGCCACGCCGTGCGGCGCAAAGACCTCCGCCGCGTATTCCAGGTTCCGCAGCCAGGTGGCCTGCATGGCGTTACGGTCCGCACTAGGAGGGACGGTGCCAGCAATGACGTGCACGCATTCACATCCGAGGGCCATTGCGTAGTCGAGCGCCAGCGCGACGCCCTTGCGGAACTCCGCTTCGCGACCCGGGATGGCGGCGAGGCCACGCTCCCCCGCATCCCAGTCACCGGGCGGCGTGTCGATCAGCGCCATGGCCAGGCCGTTCTCTCGCAGCAGGGAGGCGAGGCGCGCGGCGGGCCAGGCAAAGGGCACCTGCGCCTCGACCGCGCGGAAACCGGATCCGGCCGCGGCCGCGAAACGCGCCTCGAAGGGATGTTCGTTGAAGAGGTAGTGCAGGTTGGCAGCGAAGCGCGGCATGCGGCCTCCAAATCCACTATAGTAGATCTACTATGATAGAATTCGGTTTGGCAACACATTTCCTACTCCCCAGCGAACCGGGCATCATCAGGCGCATGCCGAGCCGATCATGGTGAATGTCCCGGAACGGCCGCCGACGCCCGGACAGGGCGCGACGCTGGCGGCCAACCTGCGCGCGCTGCGGCGCGATCGCGAACTGACGCTGGAAGGGCTTGCTGCCGCGAGCGGAGTGAGCCGGGCGATGATCTCGAAGATCGAGCGCGGCGCCGCGGTGCCGACGGCGACCGTCCTGGGGCGCCTGGCTCATGGGCTGGAGGTGGGACTATCGCGGCTGCTGGGTGCGGCGCAGGCGCGCGGGCCTGTGCTGCTGCACCCGGCGGAGCAGCCCGTCTATGCCGATGCCGCGAATGGGTTCGAGCGCCGGTCCATCTCGCCGGTGTTCCCGGACCGCTTCTTGGACCTTGCGTTGAACCGGCTGGCGCCTGGCGGCCAGGCCGTCTTCCCGCCGCATCACCGCGGCGTCGAGGAATACCTGCACGTCTCCCGGGGCACGCTGGAGGTGATCGTGGACGGCACCGCATTCACGGTGCCGGCCGGCGCAACCCTCTTCTACGAGGGCGACCGTCAACACGAGTTCCACAATCGGACGGCGGAGCCCGTTGAGTTTCTCGTCGCGGTGGACAGCAGCGGCGCGCGGTAGCACCGCTGCAGCGTCTCAGGCGACAAGGCGATGCCCGTGCCGGGCATGACGGCAACGGAGCGGCCGCACGGGTCGGCCCCCTTGAGGGTCATGCCGGCCTCTCGCCTGCAGCGTGCTCCACACGCCCAGGAACAACTGCTCGGCGTGCCTTGGACCGCGACCAGCATGATGCGGAGCCGCCCGGTCCGTCTTCTTCGCGACTCAATTGCACTTTGTCTGACCGTTTGTATGGGTTGACTCAACACTCTTCATGGTCGTTAAATCCGAGCGCTCCCGACGCATATCGCGATGGGATAGCGGGAATTGATCCATGCGGCTCGCACCGCGTCATCAGGCACTGAAGCGCCGCCTTCAGGCGCAGGGGACCGCCCCGGATCCCTGTCCGGGAATGCGCTGTCGGCGCTGAGCGCCTCGAGCGCGCCGCGCTCGCCAAGCCCCTTCACCGCAGCCCGTCCGAGACCGGCGCCGCCACGCGCGCGCCCGGAGCCCCACGCATGCACACCTCTCGCCCCATCGACGTCCAGGGCCGCTTCCTCGGCGTCGCCGTCACCCATGTCGCCGACCACGGCGGCCTGGCCTGGCGCTTCGTCGCCACCGACCCGCTGCTCGAGGACCTCGACGGCGCCACCTTCCCAAGTCCGGCCGAAGCGCAGCGCGTCGCCGGCCTCGTTCTCGCCCGCAGCACCGGCCGGCCCGCCGGGGGCACGGCGCGATGAAGGCCGCGACCGCCCCACTCGCCCGGCTCGTCGCCCTGCTGCCGGACATCGCCGCGGCCGCGGCGCGGCACGACCGCGCCGCCAGCGTCCCATATGACAGCCTGGCGCTGCTCCGCGACGCCGGTCTGCCCGGGCTGACCGTGCCCGCCGCGCTGGGCGGCGGCGGCGCCGGGCTGCGGCAGGCGGCCGATGCCATCGCGCTGCTCGGCAGCGCCTGCCCGGCCAGCGCCCTCATTCTCGTCATGCAGTACATCAAGCATGCAGCGCTCGCCCGTAGCCCGGCCTGGCCAACGGCCCTGCGGCAGAGGGTGCAGCGCGAGGCGGTGGCCGAGGGTGCGCTGATCAATGCGCTGCGGGTGGAGCCAGAACTCGGCTCCCCCACCCGCGGCGGCCTGCCAGCAACGGTGGCGCGCCGCACCGCTGATGGCTGGGTTTTGTCCGGCCACAAGCGCTACAGCACCGGCGTGCCGGCGCTGCGCTGGCTGGAGGTGCATGGTCGCACCGACGAGGCGGAGCCGCGCATCGGCAGCTTCCTGGTGCCGGCCGATGCTCCGGGCATCGAGATCCGCGAGACCTGGGACCATCTCGGCCTGCGCGCCTCCGGCAGCCATGACGTGCTGTTCCACGCCGTGCCGATCCCGGCGGACCACGCGATCGGCCTTGCCCTGCCAGGGCCGACCAGCGGGCCGGATGCGGTGCAGATGGCCTGGAACGCGGTGCTGGTCACCGCGGTCTATACCGGTGTCGCCCGCGCGGCACGGGACTGGACGCTGGAGTTCCTGCGCCGTCGCGCGCCGGGCAGCCTGGGCGCGCCGCTCGCCATCCTGCCGCGGGTGCAGGAGGCGGTGGGGCAGGTCGAGGGGCTGATCGCCGCCAATACGCGCATGGCCGAGGCGCTGGCCCTGGCCACCGATGCCGGCCAGCCGCCATCTGCCGCCGAAGCCGGCGTCCTGAAGGTAATCCTGGCGGAGAATGCCGTGCGTGCGGTGGAGTGCTGCACGCTGCTCGCCGGCAACCATGCGCTTGACCGCGCCAACCCGCTGGAACGGCACTGGCGCGACGTGCAATGCGCACGCATGCATGCGCCGGCCGCCGATGCGGCGCAGGCTGCGGCCGGCCGCGCTGCACTGGCCGTGGGTGCCGCATGATCGGGCGCCGTGGACTGCTCGGCGCCAGCCTCGCCGCGCCGCTTCTCGCCCGGTCTGGAACCGCCAGGGCCCACGCCTTCCCGGACCGGCCGATCCGCTATGTCTGCCCCTTCCCGCCCGGCGCCACCAACGACAACGTCTCCCGCAGCATGGCGCGGGCGCTGGCGCCGCGGCTCGGCGTCGCCGTGGTGGTGGAGAACAAGGCCGGCGCCGGCGGCGCCGTCGGCACGCGGCTGGTCGCGGAGTCCAGGCCGGACGGCCACACGCTGCTGAACGCCTCGGCCGGCAACCTTACCATCGCGCCGCATTTGTCGAATGTCGGCTATGACCCGCTGCGCGACCTGGCGCCCATTGCCTCGGCTGGTGAGGCCTACAGCCTGATCGCCGTGCATCCCGCCGTGCCGGCACGGTCGATGGCGGAGCTTGTCGCCTTCGCGCGACGGAATCCGGGAGTCCTGAACTACGGCTCCGCCGGCATCGGCTCGGCCGGGCATCTGCGCGGCGCGCTGCTGGCCGATGAAGGCGGGTTCGAGGCCGTGCATGTCCCCTTCCCCGGCAGCGCCCCGGCGGTCAACAGCGTCGCCGCCGGCGACTGCCACCTGATCATCGACCCGATCGCCGCGCCGCTGGTGCGGGACGGCCGGCTGCGGGCCTTGGCGACGCTGGGCCCGGACCGCTGGGATGCCTTCCCCGACCTGCCCACCCTGGCCGAGCTCGGCATCGGCCGCGACTGGCCGGGCAGTGGCTGGTTCGGCCTCTTCGCGCCAGCCGGCACGCCGGCAGCGGTGATCCAACGGCTGAACCGTGATTTCAACGACAGCCTGGCAGAGCCGGAGGTGGCCGCCGCGCTGCGCCGCTTCGGCCTGCGCCCCGAAGCCATCACGCCGCAGGAGCTGGGCCGGCGCGTCGCGGCCGACCACGCCGCGGTCGGCGCCGCCCTGCACCGCCTGCGCATCGCCTGACATCCGAGGAGAACGCCCATGCCCCATCCGCTGCAGTTCATCGGCATGATCGCGCATCGCGCGCAGTCCGAGATCCACCCGCCGCAGGATCCCGTGGTGGACCCGGACTATGTCCAGCGCTTCGCCCGCGCGCATGAGGAAGGCGGCTTCGACCGCATCCTGGTCGCCTGGGGCAGCACCTCCCCGGACGCATTGCTGGTGGCGTCGCACGCCGCCGCAGCGACCAGCCGCATCGGCTTCATGGTGGCGCACCGGCCTGGCTTCGTGGCGCCGACCCTGGCGGCCCGGCAATTCGCCACCTTCGACCAGCTTTCGGGCGGCCGCGCCGCCGTGCACATCATCAGCGGCGGCAGCAGCACCGAGCAGCGCAAGGATGGCGACTACCTCGACCACGAGGAACGCTATGCCCGCAGCGAGGAGTATGTCGCGCTGCTGAAGCGGCTCTGGACCGAGGACCGGCCCTTCGACCATGACGGCCGCTTCTACCGCTTCGAGCAGGGCTTCGCCGAGGTGAAGCCGCGGCAGCAACCGCACATCCCGGTCTTCTTCGGCGGATCCTCCGACGTCGCGCTCGACATCGCCGGCCGCGTCGCCGATGTCTACGCCTTCTGGGGCGAGACGCTGGACCAGGCGCGGGAGACCATCGCGCGGGTGCGGGCCAGCGTGGCGAGGGCCGGGCGCGACCCGAAGGCCATCCGGTTCAGCATGTCCTTCCGCCCGGTGCTGGCGGCGACCGAGGAGGAAGCCTGGGCGCGCGCCGACCGCATCATCGCCCGCATCCGCGCGTTGCGGGCGGAGGCGGTCGGCAGCGGCGGCCGCAAGCCGGAAAGCATCGGGTCGAAGCGCCTGCTGGAGGCGGCGGCGGGCGGCCGCGTGCGCGACGCGCGCCTGTGGACCGAGGTGGCGGCCGCCGTCGGCGCCGGCGCCAACACCACCGCGCTGGTCGGCACCGCCGAGCAGGTGGCGGAGAGCCTGGCCCACTACCACGCGCTGGGCGTCGACACCTTCCTGATCCGCGGCTTCGACCCGCTGGAGGATGCGGTCGAGTATGGCCGGCACCTGCTGCCGGCCACCCGCGCCGCCATCGCCGCCAACGGCGCCGTCCGGGTGGCCGCGGAATGAACACGCTCGATGACTACCTCGCTCTCAAGCGCCCGGCCTACCAGGCCATCAAGGCCAGGGCGCGTGCCCCAGGCTACGAGCCCGGCACGCTCCGCGCCGTGGTGACGGTGGAAGGCCGCAGCGGCATTCGCCGCATCCGGCTGCGCGACCATCAGGTCATCACCGACAGCCCGCCGGATTTCGTCGGCTACGACCTCGGCCCCTCCTCACCCGAGATCGCACTCGGCGCGCTCGGCTCCTGCCTTGCCCATAGCTGGCTGATCCAGGCGGCCGTGCATGGCCTGCCGCTGCAATCGGTGGAGGTCGAGGTCACCGGCCGGATCGATGCCCGGGCCGGCGAGCCGGGGCATGAGGACATCCGGCCGGAGCCGCAGGGCATCGGCTTCACCGTCCGCCTGACCACCGCCGCGAGCGGCGCCGAGATCACCGTCGTGGAGGCCGCGGTGGATCGGGCCAGCCCCATTCTCAACCTCCTGCGCCGACCGCAGGCCATCGCGGCCCGCGTCGAGGGCGTCCTGCCCGGCGGAGATCCGCGCAATGCCTGACACAACCGCCTCCCGGCGCGCCCTGATGCGCGCCACCGGCCTGGCTGCGCTGGCGGTGCCAGTCGGCGGCATGGCTCCCCGCACGCTTCTCCCGACCCCTTCCTTGCCCGCGCCGCCCATCTGCCGCGTGGCCGATCTGGCGCTTGCCGCGGCCGCCGCGCCCGGCCCACGCCGCAGCCTGAAGCTGACCTGGAATGCCAATGCCATCTGCACGGTCGGCGTGCCGGTGGCGGCGACGCAGGGCATCTTCGCGCGCCACAACCTGGATGTGGAGCTGATCAATTTCGGCGGCTCGACCGACCAGCTGCTGGAGGCGATCGCCACCGGCAAGGCCGATGCCGGCGTCGGCATGGCGCTGCGCTGGCTGAAGCCGCTGGAACAGGGCTTCGACGTGAAGATCACCGCCGCCATCCATGGCGGCTGCATGCGGCTGTTCGCCCTGCCGGGCAGCGGCATCCATACGCTGGCGCAGTTCCGCGGCAAGACCCTTGGCGCTTCCGACATGGCGGCGCCGGACAAGAATTTCTTCTCCATCATCGCGGCCAGGCAGGGGTTGGACCCGGAAAAGGACCTGACCTGGCGGCAGTTTCCTGCCGACCTGCTCGCGGAGGCGCTGAAGCGCGGCGAGATCCAGGGCTTCGCGCTGGGCGATCCGCTCGCCTCCCTCATCCGCGACCGCGACGGGCTGCTGGAGGTGGCGAACAACCTGGACGGCGAATACGCCCAGCGCTCCTGCTGCATCCTGGGCGTCCGCGGCAGCCTGATCCGGCAGGACCGCGCCGCCGCCCGCGCCATCACCGCCGCCCTGCTGGAAGCGCAGCACTGGGTGCATGAGCGGCCGGATGCCGCGGCAGAGATCTTCGCGCCCTATGCCAAGGCGCCGGTGCCGGCGCTGGCGGCCATGCTGCGCAGCCACACCCACAACCACCACCCGACCGGATCGGCGCTGCGCTTCGAGCTCGCGGCCTACATCGAGGAACTGAAGCTGGTGCGCGTCATGCGGCCGAACACCGACCCGCTGCGCCTGTCCGAGCGGATCTTCGCCGATGTCCTGAGCGGCGCGCCGGCATGAGCGCGACGACCCTAGGCGCCCGGCTAGCCGCGCCGGCGCGGCCGGCGCCGCTCTGGCCCAGCGGCTGGGCGGCCGGCCTCGCCTGGCTGGGCGCGGCGGCGGTGATCCTGCTGCTGCCGGATGCCGACGATCTCGGCCGCACGGCGGAGCTCGGCTTCCTCGCCGCCACGCTGGGCGGGCTGCTGCTGCTGGCGGCCATCGCCGCCGCGGTGCCGGCGCTCGGCGCCCGCCTGGCGCCGCTGCGCGCGGCCGGGCCCTGGCTGCTGGTGCTGGCGCTCGCGCTGCTGGCCTGGGAATTGGCGACGGCGAAGCTGGACTGGCTGCCGCGGCCCTTCTTCGCCGCGCCGCAATCGATCCTCGAAGTCTTCACCGACGACTATGCCCGGCTGGGCGAGAGCGTCGGTCGCAGCCTGCTGCTGGTGCTGCCGGGCTACCTGCTGGGCGCCGCCATCGGCTTCCTGTTCGGCGTCGCCATGGGCTGGTCAAGGCTGGTCGGCTACTGGGCGCATCCGGTGGTGCGGCTGATCGGGCCGCTGCCCGCCACGGCCTGGCTGCCCATCGCCTTCTTCGCCTTCGCCTCCTCGCGTGGCGCCTCCACCTTCCTGGTCGCGCTGGCCAGCTTCTTCCCGGTCACGGTGCTGACCTGGTCGGGCGTCTCCGCCGTCTCGAAATCCTATTACGACGTGGCGCGGACCATGGGCGCCTCGCCCTGGTTCCTGGTCCGCAAGGTGGCGGTGCCGGCGGCCATGCCCTCGGTCTTCGTCGGGCTGTTCATGGGGCTCGGCGCATCCTTCAGCGTCCTCGTCGTCGCGGAGATGATGGGCGTGAAGGCCGGGCTCGGCTGGTACATGCAATGGGCCCAGGGCTGGGCGGCCTATGCCAACATGTACGCCGCGCTGCTGGTCATGGCGGTGATGTGCTCCTCCGCCGTCACCCTGCTGTTCCGGGTCCGCGACCGCCTGCTCTCCTGGCAGAAGGGGCTGGTGCGGTGGTGAGCGGCGCGCGGCTGGAGGTGCGCGGCGTCAGCCACGCCTTCGCCCTGGAGAAGCGGGCGCTGCCCGTGCTGCAGGACATCGACTTCGTCGCGCAGCCTGGCGAGTTCGTCGCCCTCCTCGGCCCCTCCGGCTGCGGCAAGTCGACCCTGCTGCGGCTGGTGGCGGGGCTGGAGGCGCCGAGCGAGGGGCGGCTGCTGGTGGACGGCGCGCCGGTGACCGGCACCGACCCGTCCCGCACCATCATGTTCCAGGACCCGACGCTGTTCCCCTGGCGCACGGTGCGCGGCAATGCGCAGTTGGGGCCGGAGGCGCGCGGCACGCTGGCGGCGGATGCGCCGCGGATCGAGCAGGCGCTGTCCCTGGTCGGCCTGGCCAGCTTCGCCGAGGCCTTTCCGCACCAGCTGTCCGGCGGCATGGCGCAGCGCGCCGCGCTGGCCCGGGCGCTGGTGAACCAGCCGCGCCTGCTGATGCTGGACGAGCCGCTGGGCAAGCTGGACAGCCTGACGCGGCTGGCCATGCAGCGCGAGCTGGCGGCGCTGTGGGAGCGGGAGCGCTTCACCGCCCTGCTGGTCACCCATGACGTGGAGGAAGCGGTGCTGCTGGCCGACCGCGTCCTGGTGCTGAGCGACCGGCCGGCGCGCATCTGCGCCGATATCCGGGTGGACCGGCCGCGGCCGCGCCGGCGCGACGATGCCGGCCTGGTGGCGCTGCGGGAGGAGATCCTGGCGCTGCTCGGCCTCGCGGAGGCGGCATGACCATGGCCGCGCCGCCGCTCTCCCATCCCAGCATCCCGGCCCCCGGCGGTCGAAGCCCCTGGAGTTTCCGCATGTCGGGACAATCCCTCGCCGGCGCCGCGCCCCTGGGCGACGCGCCGTCCCGGTTCCGCCTCTTCCCCCGCCGCCTCGGGGCGGCGCGGCGCTTCGTGGCGCCAGTGGTGCTCGTGCTGCTCTGGCAGCTCGCGGCGCAGGCCGGGCTGGTCTCCACCCGGCTGCTCGCCTCGCCGGCGGCAATCGCCACGGCGGCTTGGCAGCTCATCGCATCGGGGGAGCTTGCCTACCACCTCGCCGTCTCGCTGCGCCGCGTGGCGATCGGGTTGGCCATCGCGCTCGGCTTCGCCGTGCCGCTCGGCCTGCTCGCGGGCCTCTCGCGGCTCGGGGAGGATCTGGTGGACGCCACGCTGCAGATGCTGCGGGCGCTGCCCTTCCTCGCCCTGGTGCCGCTGCTCATCCTCTGGCTCGGCATTGGGGAGGCGACGAAGATCGCCCTGGTCGCGCTCGGCGCCGCCTTCCCGATCTACCTCACGCTGTTCGGCGGCATCCGCGGCGTCGATCCGAAGTTGCTGGAGGCTGGGCGGGTCTTCGGCCTCTCCCGCGCTGGGCTGATCCGCCACATCGTCCTGCCCGGCGCGCTGCCGCAGGCGCTGGTCGGGCTCCGCTACGCGCTCGGCACCGCCTGGCTCAGCCTGGTGGTCGGAGAGCAGATCAACGCCACCGCCGGCATCGGCTACCTGGTGATGGATGCGCGGGAATTCCTGCGCACCGACATCATCCTGGTCGGGCTGCTGGTCTATGCGCTGCTCGGCCTCGGCGCCGACCAGCTGGTGCGGTTCATCGAGAAGGCGGCGCTCGCCTGGCGTCCCTCCGTGCTCGGGGAGCGCTGAGCGATGCCGGATCCCGTGCTCCACCTCAGCCGCTTCTCCCGCCGCTTCCACGGGCCGGGCTCGCCGCCGGTGCTGGATGCGCTCGACCTGATCGTGCCGGCAGGCGAGTTCGTCGCCCTGCTCGGGCGCAGCGGCTCCGGCAAGACCACCCTGCTCCGGACCCTCGCCGGGCTGGACCCGGTGACCGATGGCAAGGCCGTGCTGCCGGAACGCCGCGCCGTGGTCTTCCAGGAACCGCGCCTGCTGCCCTGGAAGCCGGTCTGGCGAAATGTCGCGCTCGGCCTGCCCGGGCCGTCGGCGGCGGCGCGTGACCGCGCCCTGGCCGCGCTGGCCGAGGTCGAGCTGTCGCACCGCGCGGAAGCCTGGCCGCTGACGCTCTCGGGCGGGGAGGCGCAGCGCGCCGGCCTCGCCCGCGCCCTGGTGCGGGAGCCCGACCTGCTGCTGCTGGACGAGCCCTTCGCCTCGCTCGACGCGCTGACGCGGCTGCGCATGCAGTCTCTCGTCGGCGAGTTGTGGCAGGCGCACCGGCCCGCCGTGCTGCTGGTGACGCATGACGTGGAGGAGGCGCTGCTGCTGGCCGACCGCGTGCTGGTGCTCGCGGAAGGCCGGCTGGCGGAGGATCTGGCGGTCGGCGTGCCACGCCCGCGCCGCCGGGCGGCGCCGGGCTTCGACGCGCTGCGGCTGCGGCTGCTCGCCACCCTCGGCGTCGACGAGGACGGCCATGACGCGACCGCGCGGGCAGCCTGAGATGCCGCGGCCCCGCCCCCTCCCGGCCCGATGTCGCGGCGCGAATGATCGCCTCTGCCGCCTTCACGCCCCTCTCGCTCTGATGGACCACGCCGCATGACCGATGCCACCCGCCGCGCCCTGCTCGGCGCCGCCCCCCTGGTCGTTCCCCTGGCCGTTCCCCGGGCCTCCCGCGCCCAATCGGCGGCGCGCACGCTGCGCGTCGGCAACCAGCGCGGCGGCCTGCGCTCGCTGCTCGAAGCCTCCGGCGTCGCGCAGGACCTGCCCTACCGCATCGAATGGAGCGAATTTCCCGCGGCGCAGCCGCTGCTCGAGGCGCTGAACGCGCATGCCGTCGATCTCGGCACCATGGGCGACCTGAATTTCTTCAGCGTCTATTCCTCCGGCGCGCCGATCACCGCCATCGCCGCCTCGCGCTCGGACGGCGCATCGCAGGCGATCGTGGTGCGCGGCGACAGTCCGATCCGCGGCGTCGCCGACCTGCGCGGCAAGCGTGTCGCCGCGGCGCGCGGCGGCTGGACGCACTACTCCCTGCTGTCGATCCTGCACCAGGCCGGCATCCCCTTCGGCGATGTCCGCTTCGCCTGGCTGCTGCCGGCCGAGGCCGCGCTCGCCTTCCGCACCGGCGAGGTGGATGCCTGGTCGATCTGGGAGCCGTACACATCGCTCGAGGTGCTGAATTTCGGCGCCCGCGTGCTGGCCGATGCGCGCGGCCTGACGCCCTCGGCCAGCGTGCTGGCGGTGAACAACCGTTCCCTCGCCGAGCGGCGGGAGCAGCTGCTGGACTTCGTCCGGCGGGACGCGCGGGCCTGGGCCTGGGCGCAGGAGAACCGCGCCGCCTATGCCCGCGTCACCGCCCAGGCGATCCGCCAGCCGGAGCCCGTGCTGCTCCGCGCCTATGAGGTGAACCGCACCCGCGCCGTGCCGATCGATGCCGCGCTGGTCCGCGAATTCCAGCAGGCGGTGGACCGCGCGCATGCCTGGGGCGTGATCCCCGGCAAGGTCAGCGTGGCCGATGCCGTGGACCAGAGCTTCACCCGTGACCTGGGGACCTGACCGATGACCGCATCCCTGTCCCGCCGCGCGCTCGGCGCCGCCGCCGCCGGCCTGCTCGCCGCCCCCTCCCTCGCGCAGGCCCTGCCGGTGCTGCGCATCGGCAACCAGAAGGGCGGGCTGCGTTCCCTGATCGAGGCTTCCGGCGCCGGCCGCGACCTGCCCTACCGCATCGAATGGAGCGAGTTCCCCGCCGCGGCGCCACTGCTGGAGGCGCTGAATGCCGGCGCGCTCGATCTCGGCTACCAGGGCGACCTCGCCTTCCTCACCGTCTTCGCCGCCGGCGCGCCGCTGCGTGGCATCGGCGTGGCGCGGCCCTCGCCGGCCGGCCAGGGCATCCTGGTGCGCGACGACCGCATCCGCAGCCTGGCGGACCTGCGCGGCAGGCGCATCGCCGGCAACCGCGGCGGCTGGGGCCACTACCTGATCCGCGCCGCCCTGAAACGGGAGGGGATCGGGCCCGAGGAAGTGCAGGTCACCTTCCTGCCGCCGACCGATGCGCTGCTCGCCTTCCGATCCGGGGCCGTGGATGCCTGGGCGGTGTGGGAACCCTACATCTCCGTCGAGATCCAGCAATTCGGCGCCCGCACGCTGATCGACGGGCGCGGCCTGACGCCGTCCATCATGATCGTCTCGGCGCATGAGCAGGCGATCCGGACCAGGCGGCCGCAGCTGGCCGATTTCCTGCGCCGCTTCGCGGCCGGCTGGGATTGGGCGCGCGACAACATCGCCGAGTATGCCCGCTACAATTCGGCCCTGACCCGCATCCCGGAAGCCGCCCTGGTCCGCGCCTATGGCATCGAGGCGACGGCGGCCGCGCCGCTGGACGATGCGCTGGTGCGGGAGTTCCAGCTCGCCGCCGACCAGGCGGTGGAATTCGGCCTGCTGCGGGACCTGGTGGATGTGCGCCGCGCGCTGCATCCCATCGCTCCGGCGGTGGCCGGCTGATGCCGCGCCGCCGCACCCTGCTGGGCGCCGCGCCGCTGGCCGGCATGGCCCGGGCACAACCCGCCTGGCCGGACCGGCCGGTCCGGCTGGTGGTGCCCTGGCCAGCTGGAGGGCCGACCGACAATTTCGCCCGGGCCCTGGCGCGGGAACTCGCCCCGCTTCTCGGCCAGACGGTGGTGGTGGACAACCGCACCGGTGCCACCGGCACGGTCGGCATCGGCCATGTCGCACGCGGGCCGGCGGATGGCCACACGCTGCTGGTCGCCAACACAACGGCCTATGTGGGTAGCGTCGTCGCGCTGGGCGACACGGTGCCCTTCGACCCCCTGCGCGACTTCGTGCCCATCGGCCTCTTCGTCGAATCCTACAGCGTGCTCTGGGCGCATCCCGCGCTCGGCGTGCGGGATCTCGACGCGCTGCTGGCGCGGGCGCGCGACCCGGCGAAGTCGCGGCTCGCCTTCGGCACCACCGGCAGCGGCTCGGTGTCCGAGCAGTCGGTGGAGCAGCTGGCACGGCACTTCCGCCTGGACCTGACCAAGGTGCCCTATCGCGGCACCGCCCCCCAGGTCACCGACCTGGTCGCCGGCCATGTGCAGATCGGCACCGCGGACTACGCCACCGCCGCGCCGCATGCGCGCGAGGGCCGGCTGCTGCCGCTGCTGGTCATCGGCCGCCAGCGCCTGCCGGAGCTGCCGGGCACGCCAGCCAGCGCGGAACTCGGCCTGACCGAGCCGGACTTCACCATCTGGAACGGGCTCTTCGCCCCGGCGGCGACGCCGGCGCCGGTGGTGGCGCGGCTGGAGGCGGCGCTGGCCGCGGCGCTGCGGACCGAGGCGATGCGGGCCGTGACGGAGGGCAACGGCAACCGCCCGATCCTGCAATCCGGCGCCGAGGGGCTGCGCCGCATCGCCACAGACCTGGAGAGCCGCCGCGCCTTCGCCCGCAGCATCCCGGGCGAGGGCAGCTGACCGGACCGCATCGAGGAGGATCGCCATGAGCCTGCATCCCGAAACCCTGGCGCTGCATGCCGGCTGGCGCCGCGACCCCGGCACCAAGGCCGTCGCTGTGCCGATCTGGCAGACCACCAGCTTCCAGTTCGACGACACCGCCCATGCCTCCCGCCTCTTCGCGCTGGAGGAGCTGGGCAATGTCTATACCCGCATCATGAACCCGACGGTGGATGTGCTGGAACAGCGCATCGCCGCGCTGGAGGGCGGCAGCGCCGCGCTCGGCGTTGGGTCGGGCCAGGCAGCCTCCGCCTTCGCGGTACAGAACCTGGCGCATGCCGGCGACAACATCGTCTCCTCCACCGACCTCTATGGCGGCACCTGGAACCTCTTCGCCAATACGCTGAAGGACCAGGGGATCGAGGTACGCTTCGTCGATCCCGCCGATCCCGCGGCCTTCCTGCGCGCCAGCGACGACCGCACCCGCGCCTGGTATGCCGAGACGCTGCCCAACCCGAAGCTCGAGCCCTTCCCGATCGCCGAGGTGGCGACGCTCGGGCGGCCGCTCGGCATCCCGCTGATCGTGGACAACACCGCGGCGCCGCTGCTGGTGCGGCCCTTCGAGCATGGCGCCGCGGTAGTGGTGCATTCGCTGACCAAGTATATCGGCGGTCACGGCACCAGCATCGGCGGCATCATCGTCGATGGCGGCAATTTCGACTGGGCGGCGCATCCGGCGCGGCAGCCGGCGCTGAACCGGCCTGACCCCAGCTACCACGGTGCGGTCTGGGTGGAGGCGGCGAAGCCGCTCGGCCCCATCGCCTATGTGCTGAAGGCTCGCACCACGCTGCTGCGCGACCTCGGCGCCTCGCTGTCGCCCTTCAACGCGTTCCTCTTCCTGCAGGGGCTGGAAACGCTGCCGCTGCGCATCCGCGAGCACAGCCGCAATGCACTGGCAGTCGCCGACTGGCTGGCCGAACGGCCTGAGGTGACCCGGGTGATCCACCCGGCACACCTGACGGGCGAGGCAGCCGCCCGGGCGCGCAGATACCTGCCGCATGACCGCGGCGGGCTGGTCGGGTTCGAGCTGGCAGGCGGCGCCGAGGCGGGGCGGCGCTTCATCGACGCGCTGACGCTGTTCTACCACGTCGCCAATATCGGCGATGCGCGCAGCCTGGCGATCCACCCGGCCAGCACGACGCACAGCCAGCTTTCGGCCGAGGACCAGCGCGCCACCGGCGTCTCCCCCGGCTATGTCCGGCTCTCGGTCGGGCTCGAGCATATCGAGGATATCCTCGCCGATCTCGATCAGGCGCTGCGGGCCGCGGGCGAGGGCCTGCGCAGCGCGGCGGAATAGCGGGCGGCGCATGGTCCGGTCGCGGCCCGTCTCGGTGGGGGAGCGCCATCTCGGCTCGGTCGTCGCCGGCGCCGAGGGCTGGAACTTCATCGCCGCCGATCCGGTGGTCGCCGACCTGCACGGGCAGCGCTTCCCGAGCCCGGAGGAGGCGGTGCGGATCGCGGCGCTGGTGCTGGGGCGCGCCAGCCGGCCGCCAGCCGCGCCGCCGGTGCTGCGGCGGCCGCCCGTGCTTCGCCTGGTGCGGCGGAACGGCGAGCCGGACCCGGCATGATCCCGGGTGCGGACACAATCCTTCTGGAGGAGGTCACGGGATGTCTCGTGGTGGGACGAGAAGGTCGGCAGCGTGGTGCCCCAAGGGCGGCGCAGCGCGATATGGCCGCGATGCCGATCCCGGGCGGCGGCCGGTGCCGGAGGACGAGGAGACCGGCCCGGCCGGCAACGAGCGGGCCGAGCTGGACGAAGGCGGGCTTGGCGTGGTGCTGCAACGGTCCTGGGTGCCGGGCCGCGAAGCGGAGGCCGACATCCTCGAGATCACCTTCCCCGATGGCACGCGGCAATTCCGCCCGGCGTTCGGCGCCGTGGCGGCACCGCAGGGCAGTCACCGATGCGTCCGGGCCTGATGCTGATGCGTGAATCCCGTGCCTTCGAGGAATGGCTGACGGCGCCGCCGCCTGCCGATCCCCACCCGCCGGCGATCCGCCCGGTAGCGGCCACGCCGCGAGGGTGGCCTTTGTCGCCCCGCGTCGCACAGCTGCTGGCCATTGCGCTGGGAATTACCGCGGCCTGGCTTGCCTGACCCAAGGTGTGGCGGTGTCACCGTTCTCGACCATGAGGCCAAGGCGGCCTCGTGGACGATCCCGCAGGCGGCGGCAGCGCAGCCACCCCTGTTCTGGACCAACAGCTTGAATTGGCAACCCTGCGCGCGGCAAGGCCCATGCCTGGCTCTTCCAGCCCTAGCCTGCCCGTCTGCACCGGACGAACGGCATGACGGGTGATGGCCATATCCTCTGGCACACCCGTTCGGGCCGGTCCTGCTGCGTCCATTGCCGGGAAGGCGACGCCAAGGCGGAGCGAAAGCATCCAGCATTGGATTTGAGCGGTTTGCCTGCGGCAGGCCGTCCGGCGCTTGCCATTCGGCACAATCGCTGATGAACCCCGCGTCTACGACTACGGCTGCGCGCGCGAAGGCCACATGCTTCCACGGCAAGCCTTATGTCAGCAGGACGCGCAACAGGACCGCCTTTGCGATACGAAGTCCCGCAGACCGGTCCTGCTGTCCCCCGGGCAGCAGGACGGTGCGGGCTTGGCGAAAGACCCTCCACCTTCAGCGCCGGGCCGCCATGCGCCGCGTCCTGTCCCCAAGCGCAGCAAGCCTTCTGATCGTTTCGCACGCTGGTCTTGCCCGACTTGGGCAGGAGTTTATCAGGCTCTGGAAAGGCTCTTATAGAGTAAGATATAGCCTCACCTGGGTCAGAGGCCGTCGGTGCCGGTACCTGAGCAACGGCCGCCTTAGCGGCCTGCCTGTCAGGCTGATCGACGGTCGTCTTGCCCTCCTCCCGCCCGGCGGCGCAGCCCACCCATCGCCAATGCCCCCGAAGGCGAGTGACACTTCTCGCCGCCAGCCCACCATGAAAGCTGCCGCACCGGCGTCGGCCTCGATGTCGAAGCCGGACAGCACGCCAGCATAGGAGGAGGCCATACCATCAGGGGGCCAGTGCCAGCCGCCAGTTTTGTCGCAGCACGCCCTGCGGCAACATCTTGTCGAGGCTGCAGTCGGCGATCAGGCGCTTGAACTTGGCGTTCTCGTCTTCGAGTTACTTCAGTCGCCCGATCTGCACCATCCCTACGCAGGCGAACTGCTTCTTCCAGCGGTAGCCTGTCGGCTCAGTCGCGCCGGGTGTGCGGCATATCTCGGCCACCGCGGTGCCGCTCTTCGCCTGCCTCAAGCCGAAGGCGATCTGTCCGACCGTGCATCGCTTCTGCCCATGGTATGCCCCCTGCCGGAGGTCCAACCTGCCCGAAAAGCCTGCGCTCACGCCGGATCGGTTTCGAGGATCGGGACCAAGGACCAAGTCCGGCTCGGGCTCGCTGCTGGATGAACCCACTCAGCTTGATCGCTTGGTTCGCATCCGTTCCTGAAACAAAGCATGTTATGTCACATCAAGAACAAACTGAGGCCGGTCAGCGCCAGTGCTGAGAGCCCAGCAATTTGGCGCATCGGGCCGTGAGCAATCATGCCGCAGGCTGCGACGGGAACCGCGGCGAACGCCGCGACGAGGCCGAGATAGGTCATGCGACCGGGTTCCGCCGGATCAAGGTGAGACGCTTGCTAGGCGCAGGAGAGTCGAAGCGGGCCTAGGCAATCCAAGAACGTCGCGGCTGCAAAGGCGGAGCGTGCCTCAGAACACAGCGGATCGGCCTTCCATGCCCCTGTAGCCTTTGGTGCGATCCGGACCATCTGCCTGCCGCGGACGCGCTGGTCGCCATCCTGCTCGGCCCAGTTGGCCATCCCGTTCGTCTGTGTTGGGGATTTCGAAGCGGTCGGGAGGGCGTGCCGTGACCGATGCGAAAATTGTCCCTGCAGGACGATGCCGCCGCACAGTGCCGTCAGGATCGCCGCCGATATGCTTCGTCCTGGAGGAGAGGATCATTGAGATCCTCCCTGACCCCGTCGCCGGCGCGGTGATGGTCGAGGTCGCCTCGCCCCGCGTCTGTCCCAGGCGAACGGACCTTCGGCGGGGAGCGCTGCCATCTCCACGGCTTGCCAGGGATGCCGTGCGCCGTCGGTCGGACAAGCGAACCTGCGACATGCTCATGGCAAAGCCTCGCTCAGGCATCTGGTCGTCGCCGATCGTGGCGATGACCTGCCGGCCAATGGCAGGCTGAGAAGAAGGCGGCTTGCGGCACGCGCATCAGTTGGGGGCGGCGGAAGGCTCCGAACATCCCCTCGCCCGGCATCATGACCGCGGCCGGGCCTGCCGCGTTCCCTTCGGCAACTGCCGCCGAGGCTCAGGTGACCCGCAACCCCACCCTGGTCGACAAGTCCGCCTCGACTGCAACGATGAACGCCCATTCGCGTGCCCGGCTGGAAGCCATCGCCGACCTCCTCGACAGCCGCTGGCGCATCCCCGGGACCGGCGTCCGCTTCGGCGCGGATGCGCTCCTGAGCCTGCTGCCCGGCCTTGGGCCGGTCGTGTCCACCGCGATCTCGACCTATCTGATCTGGGCGTCGCGCCGCCTGGGTGTCTCGACGGGAACGGTGCTGCGCATGATCGGCAATGTGGGGCTGGATGCCGTGATCAGTTCGGTCCCATTGGCAGGACCGGTGGGCGATGTCTTCTTTCGGGCCAACCGCCGGAACATGGCATTGCTCAGGACGCATCTCGCATCTGGATCCGCATAGTGCCGCGGCAACGCCTCGCCCACCCGAGAGAATACGGGGACGCTTGCCTGGCGGCCGCCTCAGCCGCCAGGCATGTCGGACCGCGTCAACGTCTCGAGCGGCGGCCTGCTTTGCGCTTCGCCGGTGCTTTGGCTGGCTTCGCCCGTGCAGCGACGCGAATGGGCTCCGGTGCGGGAATGCCGTCCGGCCCAGAATACCGCTGAAGCGTCGCGCCAGCCGCAATGTGCGGGTAGGTCTGGGCACCCTTCGGCCATGTCCGCGCAAAGGAGGCCACCTCGGCTTGGTCGTATCTGCGGATGGTCTGCACAAGGAAGGACGCCGCCTGGGCCGGCCGCAGCCGCTGCTCATGCAGCAGGCGCAGGTGCCACTCGCGCGCACGTAAGGGGCACCAGTCCACCAAGGCCTCCTGCAAGGCCCGGCGCACCTCGACCGGCAGCTCCTCATAGGCTCGATAGGGATCGCCCTTCAGCCGGCTGTAGGGGCGCGTCGCCATGCTGTTGTCCATGGCCGGCTTCTACCGGGCGCAGGACCGCGACGAAACCGCTGCCAATATCCCCCGCCTGCTCTCTCCATCCGCTGAAGCGGGCACATGCCGCCAGGCCGGCGCCGTCCAGCCGCGCCGTCCGAGGAGATCCGGCCTGGCCACATGTCGGGCCGACGAGGCGCTGCACGAAACAGGCCGGATCGCGAAGGAGGTCGCTAGGCGGCCCGCAGCGGCGTTTCTCGGCATCGAGGTCCCTCCGTGGGCTTTCGCCACCCGCACCCAAGCGGCTATCGCCATCGTCCACGCCTTGGCCGATGCCGAGAAACTCCGTTGCGGGTTGGACATCGTCGTGGCACGGCGCGCGAAGGCTGGCGGGCATCTCCGGATGCTCGGTGGTCGCATTGCTCCCTGGTGCCCGCCGTCGGGGCCGCTGCCCAGAAAGGACGGCGCATGAAGCCTGAGACGCCGCCGGCCTTCATCAGACTCCGGACAACTGCTTCAGCAAGGCGCGGAACTGATCCAGGTCGGTGACCTCGAAATGACTGCCACGCGTGACGGTCCTGCCGCCCCGCAGCACTTCCACGGTCTGCTGCCCATCCAAGGACTGGACGCGTACGACAATGCCTCGTCCGAAGTCACTCACCAGCCCCTGCTGTATGGGCTCCGAAACCCGATAGAGCGGCAGGGCCTGATTTGCGAGGATGAATGCGCCCCCTGCCATGGCGGCACCACCGGCGGCCAAAGCGAGACGACCGAAGGTCTGGGCGCGGCTTGCCATCCAGCCGCATGCTGCCGCGGCAATGATGGTCGTCAGGACCATGATCAATGGCATCGGCGGCAGTGAAGGCAAAGAGGGCAGTACTGCGAGAACATCCTCGATCTGCCAGTTGTCCCACGCTGCCGTGAGCGTTGCCGGAAAAACGAAGACGTAGGCAACCAGGGCCAAAGCGGTCCAGGCTCTCCAGGATCTCATGTCGCGCCTCTCCGCCTCGTATCCTGCACCGGCCCACATCATTGCTTGGCATGCAGACCTCCATATCTGGTTGGGTACTTGCCCGGCGTGGACTGCAACAGCCACAAGAACGACGTCCGACAGTTTTGTGATGCGGTCGGCAACTGCGTGGACCGGCACATGTCGTTCGTCCAGGCCGAGTGGGACGCGGTTCCTTCGTACGGCGGGTCAATGAAGCATCGACCGGTCGGATCCGGCAGTGCGGCGAGCGCCCGCCAGGGGTTTGGCAGGGCTGTCATGGAACACGAAGAGACTGTCCTGCCGGATTCGGATGGCCGGTGAACTGCCGTCCATGCACACCCGCGCATCCGCACGGGCCGGGCCCGTCGATCCCCAAGGCACCAGAGCCCTGGCCGGGCGCCTCGGCATTGTGGTAACAGACGTTACCAAATTGCCCGTGCGGAGGCGTCCTTGACTGCCCAGCTTGCCGTCCGCCGCCAGCCTGGCGGTGTCTATGCCTATGATATGCTGGCAGCGCCCTGGACGCCGGCCGGACGGCCCGGACTGCACCAGAAGGCCGTGCGCGCGAACCGGGAGGCCGGGCAGTATCTCGGCCTCATCGGCTTCGATGCGATGACGCGAAGCGGGCTGCATCAGCATCAGGCCCCCGCCTATTCCTACTTCCTCGACGGTACGCTGCACGACTACGACGGGGCGGCCCGCAAGGGCGAGATGGGCATCAACCTCGCCGGGACGACGCATGACGCGGTGGCCTATGACCGCTGCGTCCTCGCTGCGCGGCTTGAAGGGCCGGTCCTTTACCCACCGGAGGAAGGGGCCGAAGGCCGCGCCCATACCGGCGCGCGGGAAGCGCACTTCCGCAACCCTGCGCCGGATGTGCCGCCCGACATCAACATCGACATCGCCGGGCTTCGTTCCCTGGCGACCGGGATCGGCGGCCTGACCCGGCGGCTCGTCTTCGATCACCGCGCGATCGGGGAAGACCGGCGACTGGTCGTGCTCAACCTCCTGCCCGGGACGGCCATCCCGGCGTACCGGACACGCGCGTCCATCGAGTGGTTCGTCCTGGGAGGCGAGGTCCGGATCGGGGAGACGCGCGCCCAGGGCGGAAGCTTCGTGGTGATCGAGCCTGGCACCGAAGCCGATATCGCGTCGGAGTTCGGCGTGCGGCTCATCGCCTGGGCCGACGGACCGGTCGATTGGCTCGACGGAATTAGCCGCCCCGATCCCTACGGATTCTGATCCGTGCCATCCCCCGGAAGCGCCCGCGCCCGCGCGATCAGTCGGTCGAGAAGCGCGTCGAGGGTCTCCCGCTCCCCCTCATCGAGGGCCGAGAGAAGCGCCGCTTCCCGCGCCTTGCCCGAGGGCTCGATCGCCGCGACCAGGTCCCGCCCGGCCTGGGTGATCTCCAGCATGATCCGCCGCCCATCCTCCGGACTTGGCCTGCGGCACAGCCTTCCATGCGCCTCCAGCGAGCGCACGGCCCGGCTGACCGCCATCTTGTCCATGCCGAGCGCGTCGCCGATCTCGCCGGCCGTCGCCAAACCGCGTGCCGCGGCCAGAACGCGCAACACGCGCCACTCCGTCAGTCGGATGCCATGCTCGCGCTCATGCTCCCGCGCGAAGGGGCGGGCGACGAGGTTCACGAGAAGGACGAACCTGAAGAAGGTCTCACCGCCCACGCGGACGGCGCGGCGCTTCGGACGAAGGGTCGGAGACGACGAGGCTGGCAGCATGGCGACATCCTCGGCGCCAGCGGCTTGGCGCGCCAGGGGGGCACCGGTCCCGGGGCATGCCGCAGGGCGGCCGGTGCGAACCACCCCGCGGCATGCCGCCCGCCGAGCCGCATCGGGGGCATGAGCGCATGGGAGAAGGAAGGATGGCCATGACCCGCGAAGGCCCGCGCATCGCCCGCCGCGCAGTGCTTGCCGCAGCCCTCCTGGCGCCCGCCCTGGGGCGGGCGCAGGTGCCGGACCGGCCGCTTCGTCTCGTCCTGGGCTTTCCCGCCGGCTCGGCGCCGGATGTCCTCGCTCGCCTGCTCGCGGACGGCATGCGGGCCGCGGTGCCGGCGGGGATCGTGGTCGACAACCGCCCCGGTGCCGGCGGCATCCTCGCGGCCGGCGAGGTCGCGCGCGCCACGCCTGCGGACGGCAGCGTTCTTCTGTTCGGGGAGGTGGGCACCCTGGCCATGGCGCCAAGCACCTATGCGCGCCTTCCCTACGACCCCAGCCGCGACTTCGTCGCGGTGACGGAAGTCGCTGCCGTGGATTTTGCCTTCATCGTGCCGGGGGGAATCCCGGGGAACGACCTCGCCGGGTTCCTCGGCTGGGCGCGCACCCGCCCCGAGGGCGTCTTCATGGGCACCCCTGGTGCGGGCTCACCGAGCCATTTCGGCGCTTCGCTGCTGGCCGCCGGCGCCGGGCTTCGGATGGAGCCTGTCCATTTCCGCACCCAGGGCGACGCGACGACGGCGATCCTGAACGGCGAGGTGCAGGGCATGTTCGGCACCGTCGCTTCCGTCGCGCCGCTGCTGCGCGGGCGGGGCGGGCCCCGGGCATTGCTCGTCACCGGCCCGGCGCGCTCGCCTCTCCTGCCGGAGGTGCCGACCGCTGCCGAGGCGGGCTACCCCAACCTCGGGTTCGAGGCCTGGTTTGGTCTCGTCGCTCCCGCGGCAACGCCTGCGCCGATCCTGGCGGCGCTGGACGCCGCCGCGCTGGCCGCGCTGGCCGCGCCTGCGACGCGGGCGTCGATCGAAGGGGCAGGGTTTCGTGTCGCGGCAGCTGGGCGGGATGCCTTCGCGGCCCGCATGGCGGCCGAGCGGCTGCGCTGGGCGGATGTGGTGCGATCCACCGGCTTCCGCGCCATCGGCGAATAGGCGCCGGTGACCGCCCTGCGGACCAAGGTCCGGCGTCGACGGTGCAGGCAGGACAGCGCAGGCCGCTGATGCCAAGGCAATGGCCCGCCTTCCCAGCGGCAGGAACTGACAGGCCAAGCCACCGGACGCGGATTGGCGGAATGCGCGGCGTGGCCAAGATGGCGCGGGATCGCTGCGGGCGGTGATCTCGGCGTGGATCGACCCTGCGCCCTTTGTTGCGCCATAGCCGAAGCGGAACCGGCCGGGCCCGATTGCCTGGGCGGCAGCTCGGAGCCGAACCGATAACCCAGGGGAGATCTGGTGGAAGGCGGCCGGTGCGCCGGAGTGGCTGCCGGGGTTGGTGGTCGCCAGGCAGCGTGACCAAGGTCCAAAGGCCACGCACACCGCTCCGCAGCCACGGCGTCGCTATCGAGTCGGCGGTAGCCGTGACCAAGGTCCAACTCCCGGGCAGCCGGCGAATCGGGCGCATCCGCGGAGTGTCGGTCGGCTTTATCCCCAGCGACCCCACGGCGGGCTTGGACCTTGGTTCCGCGAATTTGGACCTTGGTGCGTCGGGACAGAAACCACAAACCCTGTAGATCAGTGACTTGCCGGGCTTTTCCACTTGGACCCTGGTCATCAAGCAATTAGAGAATTCTTCCAACTACCTTGCCAGTACCAAGCTGACCAAAGTCCAAGCTGTATTCCGGGCCACATCGGCGATACCTCTCATTGGGTGCAGGGGGATGGCGATGGACGGGGTTCGCGAGGCACGGAGGCTGGTGGAAACGCATGGCCGCCTCGGCGCCATCGCCCGCTACGACGATCGCCGCTTGGTCGAGATCGTCGCCGCCTATGGCAGCGACGAGGATGTCGGCATCCCGAATTTCCTGTACTCAGGCTGGTGCATGACCGCCCTGCCTCATTCCCGCATCAGGGATGACGAAGCCTGGCGGCTGGAAAACGGCAACATCGTCCTCCTTGTAGAACCCGGCCGGCGTGCGCGGCCCGGCCAGCCCGACGAGTTCATCGGCGTGCCGTTCGGGCCGACTGCACGTCTGATCATGATCTACCTGCAGTCCGAGGCGCTGCGGACGAATAGCCGCTCCATCGAACTGGGTCGTTCGATGAACGAGTGGTTCGGCCGCATGGACAAAAAGGCAGGCGGCAACAGCTACCGGCTCGTGCGGCAGCAGGCCGAGCGGATCGCGACCTGTCGCTTCTCCTTTCACTCCGAGCGCGATGGGGTAAGGGCAATCCGCAATCAGTCGATCGTGGACGAGGGCCTGCTGTTCCTGGACGGCAAGGCCCGGGACGAGCGACAAGCCAGCCTGTTCCGGGAAGGCGTCGTCCTGTCCGAAAGCTTCTTCAAGGCGCTGCGCGAGCATGCCGTGCCGCTGGAGGAGCGCGCGATCCGGCATATCAGCAATAGCAGCATGGCCATCGACACCTATTGCTGGCTCGCCTACCGGCTGCACGCGCTGAAGAAGCCGACGCCGATCACCTGGAACGCGCTGCACAGCCAGTTCGGCCGCGGCTATGGGCAGCTCGCGGCCTTCAAGCGACAGTTCCTCGGGAAGATCCTGCCGGCGGCCCTGGCCGTTTATCCGGATGCCTCCGATCATGGCGTGGAGGTCACCGACAAGGGGCTGATCCTCAAGCCCACTCGCCCGCCGATCATGCCCCGATCCGTAGCCTGACACCCTGCCGCCCGGACCAGGCTTGGACCCTGGTCACATGCCGGCCTATCCGCCGGAATACAGCGAATCTGGTCGAGTGGCTTGGACCCTGGTCACGGTGTCCAGCACGATGATCTGGCAGGATGTGCAGGCAGAGCCATCCTGAGACCAAGGGCCGGCGCAGGTCGCCGCTGGTTGGGCCGACTGCATGGGGTCCGGACGATCGTGTTGGACCCTGGTCATGCCCCGGACGGATCACGGCGGTCATCGCCATCGCCGAGGGATGCCTGGCTGTGAAACTCGGCGACGAGATCAGGCAAACGCTCTTCCAGGAAGGCGCAGAAGCCGGGCGCAACCTGCTCCACCGCCGTGATGCGGAGGCCGAGGTGATCCCGCTCCAGACGCAACAGGATTTCACCCGATGGTGCCCGCACCAGGGCCGGATCGCCGTGCTTCGCCTCCTCCGGTGATCGCCGCAGGGCCGCGATCACCATCTCGAACCGCCGATTGGTCGCTGCGGCAAGGAAGGCCGGCTGCTCGATCAGGTGCCGGACGGTTTCGGGAGCACCATCCGCCTGAAGCAGGCCAGCCAGGACCAGCCATCGCGGACGCCCCGCCTTGGGTGCCGGCCCGATCGCCCGCACCACCCAGCGGGGAATGTCCCGGGCCACCGAGAGATAGCGCGACATTTCCGCCGGATGCGCCGAGAGAGCAGCCATCAGCGTCGGTCGATCGAAACCACGCGCTTCCAGTTCGGCCGCAAAGAGCGCTCGCTCGATGAAGGACAGGTTGCGGCGCTCCGCATTCTCCTTGCCCTGCGCCACAACCAGGTCGGTATCGGACATTGGCCGGACCATGGCGCGAACCGGCAAGCCAAGTTCTGCGGCCGCTGCCACACGACGATGGCCATATGCGACCTGATACCGGCCCTTTGCCTCTGGATGCGGCCGCAGGAGGACGGGGACCTGCTGCCCTGAGATACGGATGCTTTCCACCAGCGTCCGGAACTCGGCATCCCCGGTGCGGGCCACCCGGTCCTCGGCGAAGGACGGATCGACGAGCGCGGGATCGACGTCCAAGACCAGCTGGCCGTTCGCTGCCTGGCGCTCCAGCGCCTCTGCCTTGCGGGCATCCTGGGCCAACCGGTCGAGGTCGAGGCCCATGGCGCGGACCGCGCCGGACCCAACCCGCCGCTCCGACATCACGGGCGGCGCCGGCGGGTCTTCGGTTGCCGCAGTGGATGTGAGCAAGGCGCGCAACATGTCTTTCCGCTTCATGCCGAGCGTCCCCAGGCCTGCAGGATCAGTTGCTCGATCTCCCGATTGACGGCGTCCAGCGCCTCGAGCGCGCGGCCGTAGCTGCCGCGCGACCCAAGCTGGCGTCCGATTTCGTACAGCGTCTGCTTGGTCAGGCCGGCATCGGATACCGCGGTTGATTTGAGCATGGCGTTGGTCAGGACACGCTCACCAAACAGGGTGCGAAGGAAGCCGACCACCTGGGTCTGTGGCCCGTCCTGCGGTTCGTACCGTGTCACCAGGTAGCGCAGGAAACGGTAGTCCAGGGTGCCGCCCGCCTGGCGGACCACTTCGAGCAGGTCGGACGCCATGAACAGGAACTGCCCCATGCTGGCGACATCGAGCATCTGCGGATGCACCGTGACGATGACGCCCGTGGCCGCGCAGAGGGCGCCGAGGGTCAGGAAGCCAAGTTGCGGCGGACAATCAATGACGACGACATCGTAGTCGCTTTCGACACTCGCCAGCACCTGGCCAAGGCGGGCAAAGAACAGGCTGCCGTCGCCGCGCTCCCTGCGCGCAAGAAGGCGGGGCGTGTCGTGCTCGAATTCCTGCAGTTCGAGATTCGCCGGAACGAGATCGAGGCCGTCGAAATAGGTGGTGCGGATCACCTCCCGCAACGGACGCCGCAACTCGTCGTAGCGAAGGGCGGCGTAGAGGGTCTCGTTCTCTCCCAGGTCCGTCTCCGGTTGCAGACCGAACAGGGCGGAGAGGCTCGACTGTGGATCGAGATCGATGGCGAGGACGCGATAGCCATGGAGGGCGAGATACTGCGCAAGATGCGCGGTCGTCGTGGTCTTGCCGGACCCGCCCTTGAAGTTGGTCACCGCAATGACCTGCAGCGGGTCGCGGGTTTGCCGACAGGGTGAATAGCTGCGTCGCTCCGAGGACGAGAGATGCCGCCGAAGCTCGTTCACCTGCTCCAGCGAGTAGGATCGGCGGCCACCGGGGGCGATTTCAGGCTGCGGACCCTGGCCGGCCAGGGAGAGCTGCCGCAGATAGGCATCCGTGACGCCGATCAGGGAGGCGGCTTCGCCGCTCGAGAAGCGGCGCAGGCTTTTCGTCGAGCGCGGTGGGAAGAGCTTTGCACGGAGCGATGTCAAATGGCTGCTCAGCAGCTGTGCATCCGCACGGATGGCCTCATCGACCGTACTTGCCTCCGGCCCTTCCGATACGGACGTCTGCAAATCGCCGCTCATCTACGGATTCGCCCCGTGGCTACGCGGCAATACCGTAGGAGACCGGCGGGCCGAGGTGCAACTCCCTGAGGTTCTGCGCCGATAGCAGCCTGTCGGGAGATCGCGTTGACAGCTGGCAATCGGATTGATGGCCCAGGGGCGTTGACAGCTGTCAACGCGACCGAGGTCCTGCCGCCCCTGCCTCCGGTCCCGGTCAATCGGCTTCGTGGTGGATCTTCAGGCCAGCGGGGGTTGGGCGTACAGCTCTGCGCCGCGTCTCGACGGGCTTCCTTTCAGGCGGCGAGGCACAGCCGGTAGCAGCCGCGTTGGGCGTCGAGACCATGCGGAACCACATGTTCAAGGCTGATGGTCGCATCGCGGTCGCCGAGGCATTCGAACCAGGCGCGCTGCTCCCCGCGCCCTGGCGTCGCGGAGTAGGCCAGTTCGGCACGGACGGACAGGCTGTCTCTCTCGTGGTCCACGATGCGGCTCAGATAATGCTCCAGCCCGTCATCCGTCAGCAGGTCCGATGCGCTGACGAAGGCGACCTGCAGGCTGCGCTCCGCGGGAACGTCGGATGACGTCATGGCGAAGCCGTGGAAGGGCTTGCCCAGCACGGACTTGTTCGAGATCAGGAAGCGGGTCGGCTCCCGCGCCGTCGCATCGCTGCGCGTGACATGATTGATGCCGACGGAGAAACGGCCGGCGCGAAAGGCATATGTCTTCGCCGAAGCATGCGCATTATCGGTCGCAGCCAGGAGATCGGCGATCCGCACGGTCTGCACGGTCATGAATGGCAGCCCGGCCAGGGAGCCTTCGATGCCAAAGACGCCCTGGTCGTCGCCCGCCGAGATCACGCCCGTGGTGGTCAGGCGGAGCGCACCGTCGCGCGCCGCATGGCACCGCGTCTCGATATGCAGAAGCTCGAGGAAACGGGTGAGTCCTCGCAGGGATTGGCGCAGAAACTCACTCATCGGGACTTTCCCTGGATGCCGCTCGCCCGCCGAATACTATTGCCGCAGGGTGGGGCGGGACCCCGATGGTGCCTCTACTTGACCTGGCGCCCGGGGACGGCGCGGGGCGTCGCCCGCCAGCCGCAAGGGATGGCCGGGCCTGTTTTCATGGGCAGGGCCGACGCTTGAGGGCCCCCGGATTCAGCCCGTGTGCGGCCTTTGCGTTTACGGACGGGTCAGGTGATGAACGCAGGATTGCAGCATGCGTCGTCCCCTGTGGCTCATGGCCTCCCTGCTGCTCGCGCCGGCTGCCTGGGCGCAATCCGCACCGCCCGCCTGCGGCGCAGCGCGGGAAGGCATCACCGCCTGCATCGGCGAGAAGCTTTGCGAATGCCGCTACGAACGTGGCGGCAGCGTGAGCGGCCGGCGGGAGGGCTTCCACTGGGATTGTGGCATACTCCGCCCATCCTGCGGCGTCGCACCGGCCGGGCCGGGATCGCAGATGCCGCCCATGAACATCACGCCCTTCATCCAGCCGAACTCCGGCCAATCGGGATATCCCTCCGGTTCGCAGGGATACGACCCGCGTCAGCTCCCGCCCGGGACGATGCCCTATGGCTTTCGCTGACGCAGGTCGCCCTCGCTACCCAGGATCGCTGCCCTCGGCGCGCAGCCGCGGGCATAGGGCGCTGCGGCGACGCCGGGCAGGCGCCCCGGTGGCGGCACTGGCCCAGCCTCCATCGCGGATGCGGGCTGGCCGCTGAAGCCCGGCCTCACGCGTCGAACAGGACAAGAACCCATGACCGTGTTCCCCTTCTCGAAGCACCGGTCGCCGCAGAAGCCGCAGGCGCCGCTCATGCCCGGGCAGCTGCCCGACCTGCCGGCCAGTACCAAGTTCGCCTTCCAGCCCGTGCAGCCATCCGTTGCCGGCCAGCCGGATCCGCGCCGTCCGGCGACCGACTACTCGCCATCCCGCTTCAGCGGGATCGGCCCGGTCACGACCCTGGCGGAGGCGACCGCGCGGGAGGAAAAGCCGAACCCGGTGATCACCCGGCTCACCAAGGAGCTGGCCCGTGTCAGCGCGATCACCCGGCCACGGGATGGCATGCCGGAGAACCGGGAATCCTGGGCGGTGACCTGGCGCCGCTGGGCCATCGCCGACCTTGATGAGACGGTCGAGGCGTCCAAGCGCACCTTCGTCATCTATCGTGGCGAGGTCTATCCGCACCGGCTGTTCCTCGGCCGGGCGGGGCGGCAGCTGTTGGCCGTGCAGCCACAGGCGCCGCGGTCCAGCCTGCGCTACACCCGGCTGCAGGACGGCATGACGCTCGAGGAGCTCTATGGTCCCTTCGCGCGGCTCTCGGACTCGCCGCGCGGCTGACGCCGCGGGGGCGTCCCGTCTACCAGCGCAGCACGGCGCCGGGCGCTGACCGCAGCCGCATGCGGGCGCGCAGCGCCGGCGCCGCCCTCAGCGCTGGCTGAGCGGCTGCAGCAGGCTGAGGATGCCGCCGGTGCTGTCCGTGCCCGTTGCCGCGGCGGACCGGGCGACAAAGCGGTTCAGCAGCGCGTCCAGCTTCTTGCTGTCCTTCAGGTCGGCGATGCTCATCCTGCCTTTCAGCACCGCCACCTGCTGGTCGACGTCGATCCTGGCGAAGCTGTCGGGCAGGCCAAGGGCCCCGCGGACCACGCGCGCCAGGTTGGTATCGGCGATGACGCTGTACCAGCTGGTCGTCTGCGGCAGCTGTCGCTTGGCGTAGATCGCGGCGCGCAGCGTATCGGAATTGGTGCCGACCGCCGCTTCGAACCGCGCCTGGACGAAACGGGCGGCAATGCCCGCCACCGTCGCGGTATCCGTCACCTTCGGCCCACCCTGCGCCGCGGTCGCCTGCTTCCCGGCCGTGGTCGCCTCCAGCGCGGTGGTGGCGTCGCCGCTGGTGTCAAAGGTGAAGCCCTTGGCGGTGCCGCGTCCCTTGGCGTCGCTGAAGACCAGTTGCGTGCCAAAGACGGCGACCGAGATATCGCTGCGGCCGCCATCGGCGCGGCGGAAGGCATCTTGGAGCTGGGTGGCGATTCCCGACCGGCCCGCGGTGCCGTCGAGCACGAGGCCGCTGATGGAGACGCCGCCGAATGTGCCGGTGAAGCCGGTGACCGCACCATTGGCGCCGATCCCGTCCACCGCCACCCTGGCTTCCGATGCGAAGGCCGGGATGGCGGGGATGGCGATGCCGCCATAGTTCAGCGCCTTGGTCAGCGTCTGGTAGCGCGGATCGTTCATGCGCGCGGCGATCGACGTGGTGCTCGCCGGGTCGCTTTCCAGCACCTTCTTCACCAGCGCGGTCATGCCGACCTGGCTTTCGAGGCCGAAGGCCTGCAGCACGATGCGCCGCAAGCGCTGGTCCGCCAGCAGGTCGCCGGCGGTCGCCTTGGTCGGCAGCTTGGCCCGGAGATAGGCTAGGTCGGATTTCAGCTGCGGGTCGTTGGTCAGCGCCTTGAAGTCGGTGGCCTTGCGGGTGGAGAGGATGGACCAGCCTGCCATCCCATCCGGCAGGCCGAGGCCGACGCTGTCGATGCCCATGGCCGATCCTTCCCCGCCGCCCCGGCGCTACTGCAGCAGCGCGCCGGTCACGCGCTGCACCCGCGGCATCGGCTCCTCGGCCGCCGGCGAAGCACCGCGGCGGAAGCGCTCCGGCGCGGTGATGCCGAGAAGGGCGGCTTCGTACATCACCAGGTCGCGCAAGGCCGCCAGGGCGCGGTAGACATTGCCGCTGGCGATCTGCGCCTCGGCCTCGTCCAGCAGCGCCAGGTGTTCCGGCTTGACGAAGGCGCCGCGCAGCCGCGCGATCTGCGCCTGGAAGGGCGCGCTGGGGGCGAGGTCGAGCCGCAGGCCGAGGGCGATGTTCTGCGCCGCGAAATAGGCGGTGCGCACCGGGGTCAGCGGCTCCTGCGAGGACAGGATGTCCCGCTCGCGCAGCACCTGCGCCGCGGTCTCCACCAGCAACTGGGACCGGCGGTCACCATTGGTGAGGACGGCGCCGTTGATGAAGATGCGCTCGCCCGCGGCGAGCTTGACGACGAGGGACATCAGGCCGTGCCTTCGGGCTGCATCAGCGGGGCCGGCTTCAGGCCGCGCATGATGATGCGGTTGATCTCGATGAGGGCATTGGGCGGCTTCGCGCCCTGCAGGACGCGTTCGCTCTCGGCCACCACCCAGGCGGCGAGGGAGATCAGCCGGGCCTTGCCGGCGTCGTCCCAGGCATTGCCGGGGCTGGCGAGGTCGGCGGCGAAGGCGGTCCAGACCATGCGGTTGTCGTGCAGCGCGGCCGGCAGGGCCGTGGGGCCGGCGCCGGGCTGCGCCGCGGTCTCGAGCTGATCCGTCGTCCGGGCCAGCACGCGGTATTCGATGTCGCGGGGCGTTTCGGTCTCGCGGATGACGGAGCCATAGGCCGCCGCCGCACCCCGGGGCCGGGAGGTCAGGGCGGACGGGTCAGCAGTCTGCACGTAGGTTCTCCGGGCACAGGGAAGGGGTCGGGCCTCGGCCAGGCGGGGCCGTCCGCGGGGGATGCGGGGGTAGGTAAAGCAGCCGGCAACGCCCGGCCGAGGCCCGAGGGGGATGGAGGGGGCGCTTGCGGCGCCCCCTCCGGCTCATCAGCTGCGGAACAGCGACAGGATCATCTGCGGCGCCTGGTTGGCGATCGACAGCGCCTGGGTGCCGAGCTGCTGCTGCGTCTGCAGGGCGGTGAGGCGGGCCGCTTCCTCGGACATGTCGGCGTCCACCAGGGCGCCCACACCGGTCGTCAGCGTATCGGCCAGCTTGTCCATGAAGGTCTTCTGGGTGTCGATGCGCGTACCGGCCGAGCCGAAGACGGCGGCGGCATTGGTCGCCGCCTTCGCCGCGGTGTCGACATTGGCCAGCATCGCCTTGTAGTCGGTGGCCGGCGGGCTGAACTTGCGCACCGCATCGGTGCCGTCCACCGAGGCGATCACCACCCGACCCGTGGTGGCGGTCACGCCCAGCTTCGTGCCGTCCGCCGCCGCCGCGGCGAAGTCGTTGGAGCCGAGCAGGGCCGCACGGATCTCCGCACCGATGTTGGTGGCCGAGGCGTTGAAGACCGACACCACCGACGCGTCGACGGCGTAGGTGTTGACGCCGTTGCCATCGGTGCTGAGCAGCGTGCCGGACGCCTTGTCGGCGACCTGCAGCTTCACCGTCTTGTTGGTGCCGTTGATGCTGTAGTCGAGCTGGAAGGTCTCGCCCGCCTTCAGCGGCACCGCCTGGAAGGTGAAGTCGGCCGAGGTCTTCGCGTTCGCAGCAGCGATCGGGCTGCCCGCCGCGCCGTTGGCAACAGCCGGCGCGAGGACCGCGCTGCCCTCGACGCTGTTGATGGAGAAGGAGCCGGTCTCGACGTCGCGCGTGGCCGCCTGCAGGATGATCTCGCCCGTGCCGCCGGCGGTCGCCTGAAACAGCTTGGCGAAGTTGGCGTCGCTGTTGAGGGTGGTCGCCGTCATGGCGGTGGCGCTGCTGACGGTCACCGTTTTGGCGGAGCCGGCCGCGTCGGTATAGTTGACCGTGAACGTGCCCGAACCGTAGGCCGTGGCGGTCAGACCGGTCGCGGCGTCGAAGTTGGCGAAGGTCGCCTGCTTCGTGCCCATCGCCTTCTGGCCGGCGTTGCTGGTGCCGAACAGCGTGTCGCCGCGCGCGGTGACATCCAGGTTCTTCAGGGCGGACAGGCCGCCGCCATTGACGTTCAGATCCTGTCCGGATACCGCGATGTAGGATGGCGTGGAGACGCCGCTGACGTTGTTCACGGACGCGACGAAGCGCTGCGCCCCGCCGTTGTTGACCAGGTTCACGCCGTTATAGGCCGAGCTGTCGACCGTGCTCTGGATCTGCGCGACGAGCTGGTCGATGTCGTTCTGGATCTGCGTCTTGTCCTTGGACGGATCCTGGGCGGAGGTCACCTTCGCCTTGATCTGCGTGATCAGGCTGGTGATCTGCTCGGCGCCGGCGCGGGCGGTGCCGACGATCGAGGCGGAGGTCGAGAGGTTCTCGCTGACCTGCTTGAAGTTGGCGATGTCGGAACGCATGGCGGTCGCCACGGCCCAGGTCGCCGCGTTGTCCTTCGCGCTCGCCACCTTCAGGCCGGTGGAGATGCGGTTCTGCGTGTCCAGCAGGTTCTTCTGGGTCATCTGCAGGGACTGCAGAGCGACCATGGCGCCGTTGTTGGTCAGGATCGAAGAAGGCACAGGAAGCTCCCTTTCGCGGGGCTGGTTGCGGGAGCGCCTTCTGACGCGAGGGGGCGGCGGGCGCAGTCGCCGGCCGCCCTAGTGTTCTAATCGACGTTTATCATTTTTCGCAATCCTGGATCGTCCTCGAAGCGATGTTTTTCGCATGTGGCCTTCTGGTCGACGCTCAGGCCATGCGGTCCACCCGCGCCGCCAGGCTGTGCCGCGGCGGCCGGCGCAGGCGGGTCTGCGGCGCGTAGACCCCGGGATCCGTCGCCGCCGCCAGGTCGCGCCGCAGCCGCATCTCCATTGTCCCGATCGCGCCGGCCACTGCGCCCAGCACCAGTGCATTCTCCTCGGCTGCGGCCAGCAGCGCACGCGTCGCTGCCTCCGCGTCCGGGCCTTGCGGCGTGCCGGCCGCGGCAAGGGCAGCGAAGGCCTCGCGCTTCTCCTCGGCCAGCACGATCAGCTCCGGCAGGGCGGCCCGGCGCGCCGCAAGGGTTTCGCGTTGCAGCAGCGTGGTGAGCCATTTGGCCGCCTCTGTTGCATGGCTCATGGCTGGTTGGTCCTGGCGCGCTGTGTTTTTCGGATGGCGTCTGCGATGGGCTGTTCGAGCCTGAGGGTGCCGCGGTCGGCGAGTGCTTTGCCGAGGGCCTCGTCCATGAAGTTGTCGAAGTCGCGTGCGCCGCTGCCGAGGCTGCCTTCGCGGCGTGGCGGGCGTGCGGCGCGGATCATCTCGGCGGCGAAGGCGGCCTCGAACTGGCGTGCGGCGCGGCGGGCGGGGTCGGCGGCGGTGGCGGCGCGGGCTGGCGTGGTCGGGTCCATGATGAGGCACCGATTTCTGGGATCGTTGCTGGAAGGTGTGTTCGGCTTCGGCTAGAAGTTTCATACCACGCTTTTTCGCAAAGGTGGCGCCCCACCCGGCCTCCAGAAGGACAGCTCCCCTCCTCCAGAAGGAGCCGCCCGGCCGCGCCAAGCGCGGCCCTGGAGAGGTCCCCTGCCATGGGCCCCGTGACAGAGCCGCCCGCCAAGGGGCGCAAGCGCCAGCAGCTGCGCCGCCGCACCCTGCCGCCCGAACGGCGCGAGGAGTTCAACCGCCGCGCCCTCGCCGGAGAGGAGATCCGCCGCCTCGCCCGGCTGTTCAACCTCGAACTCTGCTACGCCCGCCGCCACCTCGCCCGCCTGCTCGCCCGCACCGAGCGCGAGACAGCGCAGAGCCCGGCCCTGCCCACCCGCGAGGCCGCCGTGCCCGAAGGCATGACCCCGCTCGAATACGCCCATGCCCTGCTCGGCCGCCGCGTCCGCATCCTGCGCAACGGCTACTACGAGCTCGACGGCTTCCCCGCAGGCCCGCGCGAAGTCGCACGCGCCGCCAACACCCTCCTGCGCAGCCGCGGACACGACGAAATCCCCTACCCAGGCCTCGTCCCGCCAAGACCCTGACAAACACCACAACCAAACCCTCACAAGGAGGCGGCGCCGCCGCCACGCCCCATGTCCGATGTCCTCTGGCAGGCCCTGGCCGGCCTTGCTGCCGCCGCGCTGCTCGGCCCAGCCCTGGCCAGGCTGGCCCATGCCCAGGTCGCCACGCTGGAGGCGCAGGAGGCGAGCGGCCGCACCGGGCCGGAGCTGGCCGAGAGCCTGCGCCGCCTCGCGCGTCCGGCCGGCGCGCCCGAACCGGCCTGGCGCACCGCCCACAGCGTTGCCCTGGCGCTGGCACTGGCCGGCGCGCCGCTCGCCACCGGGCCGGGGCTGCCCGGTCTGTTCCTCGGGCTCGCCGCGGCGCTGATCACCTATGGCGCTCTGCTCGACCTGCGCGCCTACTGGCTGCCGGACAGCGTCACGCAGCCGCTGCTCTGGCTGGCGCTTACCGGCGCCGCGCTTGGCCTGGCGCCCGTGCCCGCCGGCGATGCGCTGCTGGGCGCGGTCGCTGCCTGGGGCCTGCTGGCCTTGCTGCAGCTCGCGGCCCGCATCCTGCTCGGGCAGCCCGCCCTCGGCGGCGGCGACGTCAAGCTGATGGCGGCCTGCGGCGCGCTGGCCGGCCTGTCGGGCCTGCCACGCCTCCTGCTGCTGCTCGCCGCGGCCACGGCCCTGCTCGCGCTTGGCTGGCGCTACATGCGGCAGGCGCGGCCGGACTGGATGCCGCTCGGCCTCGCCATCAGCGCCGCCGCCCTTGCCGCCACCGGCCTGGCCGCGCGCGGCCTCTAGGCCGGCCGGCCGGCACGCCGACATGTGGTGGACGGCCGCGCATGCCGATGCGCGCTGTCCGGGCGACCCCACCCGGGCGCGGATCGCGGACCGGCCCGGGCGCCAGGCCCTGCGTTGCCGGTGACCGGATCGCGTGCTCTGCGATCGGCGCAGCGGGCCAGCGCACCGATCGGCCTCGACCGCCGCCGCGGCAAGCGATGGCGCCGCCGGGATCGCCCGGCGCTTCTGGGCGGCATGACGCCTCCCGGCGCTCATCGCCCCGGACCGTCGGGATGACGCCGCCCGACGAGCAGCGGTCTGGCACGGCAAGCCACGCAGCGACAGCATGGGCCCGGGCGTGCATGCCCTCCGCAGCCGGCCCTAGCCTGCAGCGGCCTTGCCGGCCACGGCGCCGGCGTTGCGCAGCTCCTCCTCCAGCTCGGCCAGGCTGGCGGAGCTGTCCCCGGCCAGTTCGGCCGCCGCCGCCGCCGCGGCATGGGCCACGGCGGCGAGCGCCTGCAGCGCCTGCTCCGCCTCGGTGGCGAGGCCCGGCGGGAATGCCGCCGCGGCCGTCGCCGAGGCGAGGGCGAGCATCGGCTGCTCGGGGGCCGGTGCCTCGCGCCGGCGGTGCAGCCCGCTGACCCGGGCGCCGCGGGCGATGTCGATCTCGTCATAGGTGAGATTGGCCTCGACCACGGCGCAGCCGAGGATCTCGACCTCGGCTGCGGTGACGGCGCCACGCAGCGTGCCCTCGACATGCACCATACGGGCCGTGATCTCGCCATCCACCAGGCCGCCGCGGGCGATGAAGACGCTGTCCGCCTCCAGCCGGCCGCGCAGGATGCCGGCGACGCGGACATGGCTGGCGGCCGCCACCTTGCCCTCGATCGTGCCGCCCGCGGCGACCAGCATGGTGCCGGCGACCGGCGTGTCCGACGCCGTCGCGGGCGGTACGGACGGCCCGGCCGTCGAGGTGGGCGCGGGGGCAGGGATGAAGTCGAACTCCGCCTCCATCTCGCGCGGCAGGTCGAACTGCTCGTAGGTGACGACCGGCTCTCGGGTGCTGGACTTCGTGGCGCGGCGCATCTGGGTTCTCCCTTCTAGGAGGTCGGCGGGATCGGGGCGGGTCAGTCCGTTGCCGGCTGTTGCCCGGCCGGGCCGGGGTCCGGCGGCGGCGGGCGATGGCGGGCGTCAGGCACGGCGGTACAGGCCACGGTGCTCGGGATGCGGGGTGAAGGCCGAAGTGATGCCGAGCGTGGTCTCGGCGGCGCCGAGCAGCAGCCAGCCGCCCGGCCGCAGCCGCGCCGCCACCGCGTCCAGCACCGCCCGCTTGGTCGGCACGTCGAAATAGATCAGCACGTTGCGGCACATGACGGCATCGAAGGGGCCGAGCGGCGGCAGGCTGAGCAGGTTGGCCTCGCGCAGCTCCACCGCCGCGCGCAGCGCCTCCTTCAGCCGCCAGGCCTCGCCGTCCTTGCTGAAATGCTTGATCAGCCGGTGGGCGGACAGGCCGCGCTGCACCTCGAACTGGCTGTAGCGCGCCTCCCGCGCCCGGGCGACGGCGGTGGCACTGAGATCGGTGCCGAGGATGCGCCAGCGCCATCCCGCCAGCCGCGCCGTGTCCTCGGCCAGCAGGATGGCCAGGGAATAGGGCTCCTGCCCGGTGGAGCAGGCGGCGGACCAGAAGCGCAACTCCCGCTCGGCAGCGCGGCGCTCCAGGATGTCGGGCACCACCACGTCCCGCAGCAGGTCGAAGGGCCTGCCGTCGCGGAACCACAGGGTCTCGTTGGTGGTCAGCGCATCGGTGACCAGCATGGCCAAGCGCGCGTCATTCTGCCGCCCGATGCGGTCGGCCAGCGCTACGGTGGTGGCGACCCCGAGCTGCGGCAGCAAGGGTTCCAGCCGCGCCGCGACCAAGTAGTCCTTGTCGGCGGCCATGGCGATGCCGGAGCGGCGTTGCACCACGTCCCGGATGGTGGCGAGCGCGGCAGCAGTCACGACGGTCCCCCCGTGGCAAGGCGTGCCACCGCGTCGGCCATGGCGGAAAGCGGCAGGACCGCATGGCACAACCCGGCGCGTGCCACCGCGCCCGGCATTCCCCAGACGACCGAGCTGGCTTCGTCCTGCGCCAGCACGACGCCGCCCGCGGCCACCAGGCCCTGGCAGCCCAGCAGGCCGTCGCTGCCCATGCCGGTGAGGATGACGGCCAGAACCCGGCCGCCGGCGACGCGGCTGGCGGCGCGCAGCATCGGATCCACCGCGGGGCGGCAGAAATTCTCCGGCGGGCCGTCGTCCAGCGTGCAGGCGAGCCGGTCGCCGTCCCGCCGGACCAGCAGGTGAAAGCCACCGGGCGCGACATGGATCCGGCCGGGCTGCAGCGGCATGCCCTCCATCGCCTCGACGGCGGGGTAGCCGCAGCGGCTGAGCTGGTCCGCCAGCATGGCGGTGAAGGTCATCGGCATGTGCTGCGTCAGCAGCACGGGCAGCGACGGGCGGCGACGGGACAGCGCCCGCGCCAGCTCCGACAATGCCTGCGGTCCGCCGGTGGAGCTGCCGATGGCGATCAGCTCGGGCCGGAAACTTGGCCTGGTCGCAGCCAGGCGCGATGGCTGCGCTGTGCCGGCGGCACCGCGCAACGCGCCAGAAAGCTGCTGCATGAAGGCGCCGCCAGGCTCCTCCGCGGCCAGGTCGGCCGGGCAGGGCAGGGCGGCGCCGGCCGGCGCCGCGCCTTCGCCGAGCAGCGACAGGCCGCGCAGCCCCTGCCGCGCGGCGAGGCGGAGCACCGCCGCCGCGCCGGACCGCGCATCGCGCGCATCCACCAGCAGTACGGCCGGCCGCGTCTCGGCCAGCAGCGCTTCCAGCTCGGCGTCGTTGCGGGCGCTGCCGACCACCTCGAGGTCCGGTCGCCCGGAGACCAGGCGGCGAAGCTGCAGCCGCACCACCGGCTCCGCCGCGACCAGCAGGACGCGCAGCGGCAACCGGTCCGGCTCGGCCGGGCGCACTTCCATGCCTGGCGTCATCAATCGAGGACGCCGACGGCGCGCAGCTTGTCCGCCAGGATCTCCTGGTCGTAGGGCTTCATGACATATTCGTCGGCGCCGGCTTCCAGCGCGGCGACGATGCGCTCCATGTCGCTCAGCGTCGTGCACATGACGATGCGCGGCGCCCGCCCCCAGGGCTCGGCACGCAGCGCGGTCAGCGCGCCGAAGCCGTCCAGCACCGGCATCTCCCAGTCGAGCAGGATGACATCGGGCGCGTGCTGCCGCACCGCCTCAACCGCCTGCGCGCCGTCCGCCGCTTCGGTGCAGTCGAAGCCGAGCTTCTCCAGCATGCTGCGGGCGATGCGCCGCATCACGGCGCTGTCGTCCACGACGAGGCATTGGGGCATGGGGTGCTCCGGGTCAGGCGGTGCCGACCGCGCCGAGCAGGCGGTCGAGGTCCAGCAGCAGCAGCAGGCGGCCATCCAGCTTGACGATTCCGGTCGCCAGCCCGCGCCAGCGGGAATCCATGGTCTGCGGCGGCGCCTCCACGGTGCCGGCGGCCAGGTCCATGGCGTCGCCGATCTCGTCGATCAGCAGGCTGTAGAGATTGCCCTCCTGCTCCACGACCACCTCGGTGGCGCGCTCCGGCACCGCCGTCGGCGGCAGGCCGAGCGCGGTGCGCAGGTCGAGCACGGTGACGATGCGGCCGCGCAGGTTGAGCGAGCCGGCGACGGCGGGCGGCGCCAGCGGGACGGGCGTGATGGCCTGCGGGCCCAGCACCTCCCGCACCGCGGCGATGGGAATGCCCCAGGCCTGCCCGGCCACCACGACCGAGACCGACTGGGAGCGGATGTCGCGGGCGGCCTCGGTCACGCGCAGGTCTCCGGCTGCAGGACTTCGCCGATCGCGCGGCTGATGTCGTCGCGGGCGAGCTTCGGCAGGTGGCGGGCGAAGCCGGCGGCCATGCCGCGCTCCACATCCTCGGCGCCGGCATGGCCGGACAGGCCGATGACCGGCAGATGCGCCCAGCGCGGGTCGCGCTTCAGGGTGCGGCACAGCTCGTAGCCGTCCATCCCCGGCATCTCGATGTCGGTGACGACGAGGTCGGCGCGCTCGCCGGCCTCGAGCCGCGCCAGCGCCTCCTCGGCCGAGCCGGTCGCCAGCACCTCGAGCCCGCAGGAGCGGATGATCGGGCCGACCAGGCCGCGGAAGAAGGGGCTGTCGTCCACCATCAGCACGCGGCGGCCACGCGGCCGGCGGGCGACGCTCGGCGGGCTGAACCAGGTGCCGGCGGTCTCGCCGACGAAGTGGCTGGCGTTCAGCAGCTCGACCGGCCGGCCGCCCACGAGGGCCGAGCCGATGGCCTCCGGGCGGCCGGAGCGCAGCTCGACATTGATGTCGCTCTCGACGATGTCGTCGATCGTGTCGACCACCAGGCCCATGCTGTTCTCGCCCTCGGCGAAGACCAGCACCGGCTTGCGCGTCCCCGGCTCGAAGGCCACGCCATGGTCGGCGGCGATCAGCGGCATCAGCTTGCCGCGGTATTTCGTCAGCATGCGGCCGCCGAGCTCGTGGATCTCGTCCACCGCGATCTCCTCGAGCCGGGCGACGAGGTCGAGCGGGATGGCCTTCGGCATGCCCAGGCCGGCGCGCACCAGCAGCAGCGCCACCCGCTCCGACCCGTGCAGGCCTTCGGCCCCCGCGGCCGCCTGGACCCCGTCGCCGCCTGCCGAGGTGTCGAGCCGGCCGGCCCGCGCCAGGATGCCGTTCGGGTCGACGATCATGCAGACCGAACCGTCGCCGAGGATGGTGTTGCCCGAGTAGACGCCGATCTCCTTCAGCAGCGGCGCCACCGGCTTGACCACGATCTCCTCGGTGTCCTGGGCGCTGTCCACCACGATGCCGAATTCATAGGCGCCGACCCGGGTCACGATGACCAAGCTGCCTTCCTTTCCCGGCTCGCCGCGCGGCAGGCCGAGCACGCTGCGCAGCGGCACCAGCGGCAGGAGCCGGTCGCGCAGCCGCAGCACCGGCGTATCGCGGATGCGCTCGATCCGCCGCTCGCCACCCTCGCCGGCCTGGACCATCTCGGTCACCGAGATCTGCGGCACGGCGTAGCGCTGCCCGGCGCAATCGACGATCAGCGCGCTGACGATGGCCAGGGTCAGCGGGATCTTGATGGTGAAGACCGAGCCCTTGCCCGGCTTGGTCGAGAGCTCGATGGTGCCGCCGATCCGCTCGACATTGGTGCGCACCACATCCATGCCGACGCCACGGCCGGAGACGTCGGTCACCGCCGCCGCGGTCGAGAAGCCCGAGCGGAAGATGAACTGGGCGACCTGGTTGTCGCCCATGGCGGCGACCTCCGCCTCGGTCGCCAGGCCGCGCTCCACCGCCTTCTGCCGGATGCGTACCAGGTTCAGGCCGCGCCCGTCATCCGACAGCGTCATGACGATGTGGCCGCCCTCGTGCGAGGCATGCAGCGCGATGATGCCGGTCTCGTCCTTGCCGGCGGCGACGCGCTCGGCCGGGCGCTCCAGCCCATGGTCGCAGGAGTTGCGGACCATATGGGTCAGCGGGTCGCGGATCATCTCCAGCACCTGCCGGTCCAGCTCGGTCTCGGCGCCGGTCATGCGCATCTCGATCTTCTTGTCGAGATCGCGGGCGAGATCGCGGACGATGCGCGGCAGCTTGCTCCAGGCATTGCCGACCGGCTGCATCCGCGTCTTCATCACGTTCTCCTGCAGCTCGGAGACCACGTGGTTCAGGCGCTGCAGCGGGCCGGCGAAGCTGTTGTCGCGGCTGTTGCGCGAGAGCTGGAGGAGCTGGTTGCGGGTCAGTACCAGCTCGGAGACGCTGGTCATCAGCGTCTCCAGCAGGTCGAGGTTGACGCGGATGGACTGCGCCGCGCCCTCGCCGGCCGCGACGGGGCGGGCCTCGGCGCGCGGAGCCGGCACGGCAGCCGGGGCCAGGATAGGGGCTGGGGCTGGGGCGGGTGCCGGGACCGGTTCGGGGATGGGGATGTGCGCCGGCGTCGCGTCCCAGGCGGCGGCCAGTGCCGCCTCTTCCGCGGACAGGGTGGCCGCGGGCGGCGGCGGCGGTGCGGGCGTCGCAGACGCGCCTTCGTGCAGGGCATCGAGCCGGTTGATCAGCGCTTCGTCGTCGCCCTCGCCCTCGGACCCGGTGGCGCCGAGGTGGTCGGTGATCGCCTTCAGCACGTCAATGGCACCGAGGATCGCCGTCACCACCTCGGTCCCGGCCGCGAGGCGGTCCTTGCGGATGGCATCCAGCACGTTCTCGGCCGAATGCGCGACCCGGCGCAGTCGATTGAGGCCGAGGAAGCCGCAGGTGCCCTTGATGGTATGCACGGCGCGAAAGATGCGCGGCACCAAATCTGGCTCGGCCGCCCCGACCTCCAGCCGCAGCAGGTCGTTGTCGAGCGCACCGAGTGCCTCGACCGTCTCGGCGACGAAGTCCTGGACGAAGTCTTCCACGCCGCGCCTCCGGCCGAGCTATGCGAAAAAACGCTTGCTATGAGTAGCGCCAGAAGGCGAGTTTCGCAACGCAAATTCAACTCTTGCGAAAAATAGCTGTTCCGGCTTGGCTAGGCCAACTTGCGTAGAGAGGCTTGGCCGTGAAGATCCTTGTCGTGGATGATTACCCGACCATGCGCCGCATCGTGCGAAACTTGCTCGATCAGATCGGCCACAAGGATGTCGAGGAGGCCGGCGACGGCGTCGCGGCGCTGGAGCGCGTCCGCACCACCCGCTTCGACCTGGTCATCTCCGACTGGAACATGGAGCCGATGACCGGGCTCGACCTGCTGAAGCAGATCCGCGCCGATGCCGGCCTGGCGAGGATGCCCTTCATCATGGTCACGGCCGAGAGCAAGACCGAGAACGTCATCGCCGCCAAGCAGGCCGGTGCGTCGCAGTACATCGTCAAGCCGTTCACGGCGGAAACCCTGAAGGCGAAGATCGCCGCCGTCATGGGTTGAGCGGGGCCATGCACACCCTGCCCCAGACCTGGGCGGCCGAGCACGCCGACAGCCTCCTTCAGGCCCGGGCGGAAATGGGCCAGATGGCCGCCCTGCTGGCCGAGACGCGCCTTGCGGTCATCGGCCTTGCGCCGCCGCCCGGTGCACCGCCGCCGCTCGGCGAGGCGAACGATACGCTCGATCTCGTGGTGCTCGAGACCGAGCGTGCGGCCTTCGAGATCATGCGCCAGGCCGAGCGCGTGCAGGCCGCCGCCATCCGACTGGACGGCACGGCCGGCGCCGCCCATGCCGCCGACGCGGCCGAAGTGAACGAGGCGGCGACCGCCATCGTGATGGCCTGCATCTTCCAGGACATCACGGGACAGCGCATCCGCAAAGTCATCGGCGCCCTGCGGGAGGTGGAGGCGCGGGTCGCCCGGCTGACGAAGCTTCTGGGGATCGCGCCGGAGGAGGTGCGGACCGTCCAGCAGGCCGAGGCTGCTGCCGATCCGCTGCTAAACGGCCCGAGTTCCCCCGCCCAGGGCGGCCTCGGCCAGGGCGCCGTCGACGACATCTTCGCATAACCCGCGCCCGGCGGAGCCAAGGCCGAACCATGCCTCTCTCGATCGCTGCCGGGCCCCTTCTGGCACCCGCCCCAGCCACGCCACCCGCCAATGGCGCCGCAACGGCCGCCGATACGGAGGGCTTTGCCGCCCTGCTGGCCGGCGGGCCGATGCCTGCCGTGACGCCAGCCCTCGGCGTCCCGCCGGCGAAGGGCCTGCCGCAGGCGCCCCGGCCGGTGCTGCCGCCGGCCGACCTGTTCGCCGAGGCGGGCGTGCCGGCCATGCGCGGCGCAGTGCCGCTGCAATCCCCGGCACCCGACGCGGCGGATCCGGCGCTGCCGGGCACGGAAGCCGCGGCGACCGAGGATCCTGGCGCAGCCGCACCACTGCCGGAGAGCCCGCCACAACCCCCGCCGGCGCTGGTGGCGATGCTGCCGCCTGCGATCCCGGCCCCGGCCTCTCCCCCCCCGCCACTGCCCGGCATGGCGCTCGTGGCCGGGACGGCCGATGCCGCCGCCGCAGCCCCCGGCAGCCCGTCCGATCCCGCGCCGCCGGACAAGGTGGCCACGATCGACAAGCCCGAGGCGACTGCCGGCTCGCCCGCCCCGGCGGCCGCCCCGCTTCCGGCCCAGGGCCAGATCGCATCCAGGCAGGCGGCACCTGGACAGGCGACGCCGCCATCGGCGCGTGCCGATCGAAATGCGAAACTCCTGCAGCCTTCACTGTTGGAGCGGCGCATCGCCCGACCCGGGCCGGAGCCGGCCGAGCCGACCGGGCCCGCTCTCCCCTTGGTCGCCGCGCCACCGCCTGCAGCCGTGCCGAGGGACGCCGAGACACCTGCCTCCCCGCCGCCAAGCGCGCTGTCGGCGGTGGCCGATCGCGTGCCCGATCCGGCGCCCGCCACCGCGATCGCCGGTCCCGCCCCGGCCCTGCCGCGGCCGGAGGCGACGCCGCGCAGCACGCCGGACGTGCAGGCCATGCCGGTGCCGCCGCGGCTGATGGCGGAAGCGGGGCATCAGGTCGCGCTGCGCGTCGCCCGCGCCGCGGAGCACCGCATCGAGACCATCTCGGTCGATCTCCGCCCACCCGAACTCGGCCGGGTCGAGGTGCGGCTGAGCTTCCGCGACGGTGCCGTCCACCAGGTGGTCGTCGCGGCGGATCGACCGGAGACCTTCCAGTCCTTCAGCCAGGACCGCAGCCAGCTGGAACAGCAGCTTGCGCGCGCCGGCATCGAGCTGGGCGCCGGCGGGCTCGACCTGCGGCAGGGCGATGGAGGCCGGCCGGAGGCCGAGGCGCGCCCGCCCGCCGGGTCGCCCGGCTTCGCCGCCGCGGAGGACACCGCCGAGCCGCCGGTCGCGCAGCGCCTGCGCGCCCTCGACAGCCTCATCGACATCATCGCCTGAGCCAGAGCGGAGCACCCCAGATGGCCACCACCCCGATCACCGGCATCAGCGGCGCCAGCACCCTGGCCTCCCAGCAGACGAACGCGACGAAGACCCTTGGCAGCGTCAACCAGGACCTAGACCGCTTCCTGACGCTGCTGACCGCGCAGCTGAAGTACCAGGACCCGATGAAGCCGACCGATGCGACGCAATTCGTCGCGCAGCTCGCGCAGTTCTCCCAGGTGGAGCAGCAGACGAAGAGCAACACGTTGCTGCAGAAGCTGGCCGATGCGTCCTCCGGCGGCCAGCTGACCCAGGTTGCGGCCCTGATCGGCAAGCAGGTGACGGCCGCGGCGAACAGCCTGGCGCTGCCGGCCTCCGGCGCCGCCGCGCCCGTCTCGGTCACCGTCGACCAGGTGTCGCTCAGCAACCCGAGGCTGCTGGTGAAGGACGCCGCCGGCACAGTGCTGCGCAGCATCCCGGTCGGCAGCGGCACCAGCACCGTGAATTTCGACGGCAACGACGCCAAGGGGAACCGCCTGCCGGCGGATACCTACGCGCTGAGCGTGGTCGGCAACGATTCCAAGGGCCAGGCGCAGGCCGCTGGCAGCATCAGCACCGCCGGGCGCGTGACGGAGGTGCGCACCCAGGCGAGCGGAGGCTACCGGCTGGTCCTGCAGGATGGCCGCACGGTGGATGCCGCCGGCCTGACCAGCCTGACGCAATAGCCGCGCCGCGCGAGCCGGCGCCGCGTGCCTCACCAGCCTGCCGGCCGCCGGCCGCATCCGGCGGTCGTGCTGATTCCCGCTCTCTGCAACGACCGTCAGTGAGACCTCGTCCCATGGCCCTCTTCGAGAACCAAAAGGTCCGCACCAAGCTCGCCATCTCCTTCGGTGCGCTCGTGGTCCTCTTCGCCGGCGTCGGCGCCATGTCTGCGCAGCGCCTAGCCATCGTCAACGGCGCGACCGAGCAGCTCGCCGGCAATTGGATGCCGACCATCGACCTGCTCGGCCAGCTCGGCATGAACCTCGCGCGCCATCGCGCCGCGCTGAGCCAGATGCTGTTGATCCGGGACCCGGAGGTGGCGGTGCGGTCGATGCGGGTGATGCACGACACGCAGGAGGCGCTGATGGAGAATTGGCGCGCCTACCAGCCGCTGATCGTGCCTGGCGACGAGGAACAGCTGGCCGGCCGGATCCGGCCGCTGCTGGAGGAGTACCGGTCGCAGGCGGACCAGGTCGTCAACCTGGCGCGCGGGCAGAACAGCGACGCGGCGGTGAAGCTCTTCACCAGCGCCTTCGAGACCTACCAGAACGCGATGGACGCCATCCGCGCGGACCAGCAGTTCAACCGCGCGCAGGGCATTGCGGAAGGCCAGGCGGCGAAGGAAGCCTATGAACGGGCGCTCTGGGTCATCGGCCTGGCGACGCTGCTGGCGGCGACCATGGCCGCGGCTTCGGCCGCCTGGCTGAACAGGCAGGTCGTATCGCGGGTGGTGCGGCTGTCCGCCGTGACCCGGCAGCTGGCCCAGCGCGACTACGCCTTCGACCTGCCCTGCGCGGGGCGCCAGGACGAGATCGGCGACCTCGCCCGCGCCATCGACGAGTGCCGCGTCGGCCTGCGGCAGGCGGATGCGCTGGCGGCGGAGCAAGCGGCGGACCATGCGGCGCGGCTGGCGCGGGCCGAGCGACTGGCGGGACTGCTGCGCGGGTTCGAGGCGAAGGTGCGGCACACGGTGGAGGTGCTTGCGGCGGCGGTGGCGCAGCTGCAGGGCACCGCGCGCGCCATGTCGGGCAGCGCCGAGGGCACGCTGGAGCGGGCCGGCGCGGTGGCCGCAGCGGCCGAGCAGACCAGCGCCAACGTGCAGACCGTGGCGGCGGCGGCCGAGGAGCTCTCGGCCTCGATCGCCGAGATCACCCGGCAGGTGTCGCAGAGCTCCAAGGTGGCCGGCCAGGCGGTGGCGGAGGCGAAGCGGACCGACGAGGTGGTGCGGGGCCTGGCCGAGGGGGCGCAGCGGATCGGCGAGGTGATGCGGCTGATCACCACCATCGCCGGGCAGACCAACCTGCTGGCGCTGAACGCGACCATCGAGGCGGCGCGGGCCGGCGAGGCGGGCAAGGGCTTCGCGGTGGTGGCGTCGGAGGTGAAGAACCTGGCGGCGCAGACCGCCAAGGCGACGGAGGAGATCGCGGCGCAGGTGGGCGCGATGCAGTCGGCGACCGGCGATGCGGTGGGCGCGATCCAGGCGATCGGGACGCGGATCGGCGAGGTGAGCGAGATCGCCGCCGCCATTGCCGCTGCCGTCGAGGAGCAGGGTGCGGCGACGGCGGAGATCGCCCGCAACGTGCAGCAGGCGGCATCCGGCACGCAGAGCGTCTCGGGCGCGATCGGCGCGGTCAGCCGCGCCGCCGGGGAGGCGCGGACGGCGGCCGGCGCGGTTGCCTCCGCCTCGGAGGACCTGGCGCGGCAGGCACAAACCCTCGACCAGGAGGTCGGCGGCTTCCTCGCCAACGTCGCCACAATCGAATCCGACACGCGCCGCGCCGGATAGGGCAATGAGTGGCGCCGCCCCTGCCCTGGCGTGGCCGTCCGGTTGCCGCCCGAAGCATCGCGGCATGTGCACGGCGCGCCGCGGCTTGCTCCCGCGCGGGTCGCGGCCTTGCTCGGGTGCCGGGATGCGCGACCCCGCTGCTTGAAATCCGGCCTCTGTTGGACGCCGCGCCGGACGAACCGCGCCATCCGCTCCCGCAGGCCACCGCCACAGGTCCGGACGACTCCGGCCCGCCCACTTCCGACAGCCGGACAAGGAGCCCGCCCGGATGCTCAGCGCCTTCAGGACATCTCTTGGAACCCGCCTCTACGCGCTGATCGCCTTGCTGGCGACCAGTGCCCTGGGCTCGGCTGTCGCCGGCTTCCTCATGCTGTGCAGCTACGAGCAACAGGTGGTGGAAGCCGCCCGCGCGGCGGAGGCATCGCGATTGGCGGCGAAGGTGGACGCGCATGTCCTGGCGGTGGTGATGGATAGCCGCGGGCTCTACATGTCCAAGGACAAGGCGGAAGCCCAGCGCTTCAGCAACGGGATGCGCGAACGCCTGGAGCGGCTGCGCAGCGATCTGGGCCTGTGGCGGCCGCTGGTCCCGCCCGCCGCGACCGAAGCCTTCGGGCAGTTGGAACGCGCTGCCGATGAGTTCATCCGCTACCGCTCCGAGTTGCTGCGGATAGGCATCGAGGAAGGGGCGGCGGTGGCGGAGCGCACCGGCAACAACGAGCAGAACCGGTCGTCGCGCCAGGCCCTGAACCGCGCCATCGAGGACAGCGGCAAGGCGGCCGCGGTGCGCGGCGCGGAGCTGCAGGCGGCGGCAACGGCCGCAGGCCAGCGGCTGGCCTGGTTGCTGCTCGGCCTCACCGGCGTGGTGGTCCTAGTCCTCGGGTTCGGCGTGGTGACGGTGGTGCAGCGGTCCATCCTTGCCCCCCTCGCCGCCATGACCGCCCATCTCGGCCGCATGGCGGCAGGGGACCGGCAGGACCCGGTGCCCGGCACCGACCGCGCCGACGAGGTCGGCTGCATGGCCGTGGCGGCCGAGCAGCTGCGCAACGGCCTGCGGCAGGCGGATGCGCTGGCGGCGGAGCAGGCGGCGGACCATGCGGCGCGGCTGGCGCGGGCGGAGCGGCTGGCGGGACTGCTGCGCGGGTTCGAGGCGAAGGTGCGGCACACGGTGGAGGTGCTTGCGGCGGCGGTGGCGCAGCTGCAGGGCACCGCGCGCGCCATGTCGGGCAGCGCCGAGGGCACGCTGGAGCGGGCCGGCGCGGTGGCCGCAGCGGCCGAGCAGACCAGCGCCAACGTGCAGACCGTGGCGGCGGCGGCCGAGGAGCTCTCGGCCTCGATCGCCGAGATCACCCGGCAGGTGTCGCAGAGCTCCAAGGTGGCCGGCCAGGCGGTGGCGGAGGCGAAGCGGACCGACGAGGTGGTGCGGGGCCTGGCCGAGGGGGCGCAGCGGATCGGCGAGGTGATGCGGCTGATCACCACCATCGCCGGGCAGACCAACCTGCTGGCGCTGAACGCGACCATCGAGGCGGCGCGGGCCGGCGAGGCGGGCAAGGGCTTCGCGGTGGTGGCGTCGGAGGTGAAGAACCTGGCGGCGCAGACCGCCAAGGCGACGGAGGAGATCGCGGCGCAGGTGGGCGCGATGCAGTCGGCGACCGGCGATGCGGTGGGCGCGATCCAGGCGATCGGGACGCGGATCGGCGAGGTGAGCGAGATCGCCGCCGCCATTGCCGCTGCCGTCGAGGAGCAGGGTGCGGCGACGGCGGAGATCGCCCGCAACGTGCAGCAGGCGGCATCCGGCACGCAGAGCGTCTCGGGCGCGATCGGCGCGGTCAGCCGCGCCGCCGGGGAGGCGCGGACGGCGGCCGGCGCGGTTGCCTCCGCCTCGGAGGACCTGGCGCGGCAGGCACAAACCCTCGACCAGGAGGTCGGCGGCTTCCTCGCCAACGTCGCCACAATCGAATCCGACACGCGCCGCGCCGGATAGGTCGGATCGCGGGGCCATGCCTGGTCCGAAGCGTGCGGCGCTTCCGTTGCCAGAGGGTGACGGCATGACCGCCTTCGGCGCTGAGCGTATGCTGCCGCAGGGCATGGGCGAAAGAGGCACCGTGCGGCACGGCTGCTTGCTTCGGCGCCGGTAGGATCCGCCTGGCAATCCCGCCGGGCACGACCTCACGCGATGCACCCCATAGCCCATCCCGCCGGTCGCGCCGCCGGCCGTCCCCCCTGGTGGTCGCGGCTGCGGCGCACCGCGCTCGTTGGCCTGCTTGCCGCCGGCCTGTCCGCTTCCGGCGCGATGGCCGATGACGCGCCGATCGAGCTCGACGTGATCGGCGGCCTCGCCGCCATCAGCCAGTATGAGCGGCTCGAGAAGCCCTTCTGGACCGAGCAGCTGCCGGTGCTCACCAATGGCCGGATGCACGCGCGCATCCAGCCCTTCGACCGCAGCGGTATCGCCGGGCAGGAGGTGCTGCGCCTGCTGCGCCTCGGTGTGCTGTCCTACGGCAACATCCTGCTCAGCCTGGCGGCGGCGGAGGAGCCGGAGCTGAACGCGGTCGATCTGGCGCTGCTCAGCCCCGATATCGGCACCTTGCGTCGCACGGTCGCCGCCTGGCGGCCCTGGATGGAAGCGGTGCTGCGCGACCGTTTCGGGCTGGAACCGCTCGCCGTCTACACCTATCCCGCGCAGGTGCTGTTCTGCCGCGACCCGGTGCAGGGGCTGGAGATCGCGGGGCGACGGGTCCGCACCTCGTCCGTCGGGCAGTCGGAGCTGGTGAAGGCGCTCGGCGGCGTTCCGGTGGTGATCCCCTTTGCCGAGATCAACCAGGCGATCCGCGACGGCGTGGTCACCTGCGCAATCACCTCGGTGCTCGCCGGCCAAGCCATCAACCTCTCGGCGCAAGCGCCCCATGTCGGCCGGGTCGGACTCAGTTGGGGGCTGAGCGTCTTCGCCGCCAACCAGAGCGCCTGGCAGGCGCTGCCGGAAGATCTCCGGGCGCAGCTGCGGCAAGGCATCGGCGGGCTGGAACGCGCGATCTGGGATGAGGCCGGTCGGGAATCCGCAGCCGTGCAGGGTTGCGACACCGGGCCGACGGCCTGCCCGGCCGGCCGCGTCGCCACCCCGCCGGCCGGCCAGGATGAGACGCGCCGGCTGCGTCTCCTGGCGGACACCATCATCCCGCGCTGGCTGGAACGCTGCGGCCCTCACTGCGCCGCCGCCTGGAACCGCCACATGGCGGCGTCCACCGGCCTCGTGGCCGAGGTCCGCTGAGCGATGCCGCTGCACCTGCTCGCCCGGATGATCCTGCTGGGGGCCAGCGCGCTGGTCCTGCTGATCCTGGCAGGCAGCGCGCTGCTGGTGCAGCGCGCCCACCGCACTGCAGAGGCGGAGGCGGAGGCGATGGTGCAGCGGGCCGCGGCGGTGGCGGAAAGCGCGGTGAACCGGTTCTTCCTGCAGGTGGACGGTACGCTGATCGGGCTGCCGGCACTGCTCGACGGTCCGGCTGCGCTGGATGCCGGCGCCGCCTCGCGCCTGCTGCGCAACCTCGGCTTCCAGAACCTGAATTTCCGCGACCTGCTGCTGGTGCGGAGCGACGGGTGGGTCTGGGCCTCGGCGCAGCCGGCCTCGCTGGGCCGTTCGCTGCCGGTGCCGCCCGGCACGCTGGCGGCGGGACCGCGTCGCGGCGCCATGGCCATCGCCGGGCCGGCGCTCAACCCGGTGACCGGCGAATGGGCGCTCTTCTTCACCCGCATCATCCGCATGCCGGGGGGCGAGCCGCGGCATGCCGTGGCCGAAGTGCCGGTCCCGCTCGTCGCCGGGCTGTTCGCGCCGGCCGCCGGCGCCGGCATCCGCGTCGCGCTGGAACGCAGCGACGGCGCCCTGCTGGCGAGCCTGCCGCATGACGAGGGCCGCATGGGCCGGCCGGCGGAGATCCGGCCGGCATTGCCTGAGCCGAGTTCGCCGGAGCGCT
>NZ_SMOA01000600.1 GCF_004353985.1 Paracraurococcus ruber
AGGACGGCGCGAGGCGCGGTGCCCGTGATGCGCGCCGGGCGCCTGCTGCCCGCCGCGAGCCGCCGGGTCCGGCCCGGCGCGGAGCCTGCCCACCCAAGCGGCGGCGCAAAGGCGGCCTGCGCGCCCCTCCGCGTTCGGGATTTCGGGTGGGTTCGCGATTCCGGGTGGGCCCTCAGGACGCCACCTCGCCGAACGGGCAGACGTCATCGGCGAATGGCACGCGCCTGCGCCGGAAGCTGGCATCCGCAACCACGTCGGGCCGGCCGATGCGGTCCATGCGGAAATGGCGGAAGCCGCAACGCCGGGGATCCCAGGCGACCAGGTACCAGAGCGGCGGCAGGATCAGCATGGCCTGGGGTTCGACCTCGCGGCTGGTCTCGGCGCCTTTGGCGTCGCGGTAGCGGAACCGCATCGGCCGCCGCTCCAGGAACGCGGTTTCGAAGGCCGGCAGCAGCGCCGGATCCATCGGGCCCATGTCGGCGAGGGTTTGCCGGGGCGACAGCCGTCCGACATGCAGGCATTCGAGCAGGGCACGCAGGTCCGCCACCTTCGCCGGCGGCAGCCCCCGCTCGACCTTCGCCAGGCCGCTGTCGGCGAGGCCGCAGAAGGGGAAGGCCTTCGACATCCGCATGCTGGTCACGCTGACCACCAGGGCGAAGACCTCCACCACGGTCAGCGGCGCCGCGGCCTGGACCGATCGCGGGTCGAGCCGGACGCCGCCGCCCGGCCCCGGTTCCGACTGGATGACGAAGCCCTGGTCGCGCAACGCGCCGATGTCGCGCAGGACCGTGCGCCGCGAGGCGCCGACCTCCGCCGCCAGTTCGGCGACCGTCGCCGTGGCGGTGCGCCGCAGCGCCCGCAGGATGGCGTCCTGGCGCGCCCGGACCTTCATCGGCCGGACGCGGCGCCTATGGTGACAAGCGGTGGCACCATCTCCCGCTAAGTGTCCATCCGGGAACATGGTGAGTCATCTGAATCGGTTGTGACTGGCGGGTTGCGGCGGGTGGTGCGCGATTTGGCGGGATGTGGACGCCGGAGAACCGCGGTCGGTATGACC
>NZ_SMOA01000601.1 GCF_004353985.1 Paracraurococcus ruber
CGGCCGCGGCCGCCGCGCGGCCGGCCGCGGCGGCCAGCGCGCCGGTCATGCCACGCAGCCCGGCCACCCGATCGGCCACCTGGCCGACCGCCGCGGCGGTGGCATGCGTGATCTGCTCGGCCACCTCCTTCAGGCTGGCGGCACGGGCATCGGCATTGGCCGCCTCCAGCGCGGCCCGCTCCCTCTCGTGCTGGCGGGCGGCCAGCGCCATCGCGCGGAAGGCCTCGGTCGCGGCGATCAGCGACGCCACCTCGTCGCGGCCGCGCGCCGCCGGGACCGGCGTGTCCAGCCGCCCCTCGGTCAGGCCGCGCAGCGCCGCCACCACCGCCCGCAGCGGCCGGACCACGCGGCGGGCGACGAACCAGCCCGTGAAGCCCAGCAGCGCCAGGGCCAGGCCGAGCAGCGCCAGCTGCCGCGCCAGCGCCGCGGTCGCGGCGGCACGGTGCTGCGCATGATCCTCGGCCAGCGCCGCGGTCAGCGCCTGCTGCGCCGCCTGCAAACCGGCGATGGCGCGGGTCGCCGCCGCCCACCAGTCCGCCGCGGTGACGGGGGAGGGTTCGCCGGCCGCCAGCTTGGCCATCACCCGCGCCCGCAGCGGGTCGAAGTCATTCGCCAGCGCCGCCAGCGCCGCCTCCCCGGCCGTGGCGGCGGCCGGCGGCAGGCCGGGCAGGCGCAGCGCCAGCCGCGCCATCGCCCCGGCCTGCCGCCCACGCACCTGGCCCAGGCTGCCGAGTTCCGCCGCCCCCGGCGCCCGCCCGGCGGCGATGATGCCGTTCAGCAGGCCACGCTCCCGCCCCAGGAATTCCGCCAGCTCCGCCAGCCCGTCCCGGGTGACGTACAGCGCCTCCACCGTGCTCTCGCCCTGGCGGGCGGCCTCCAGGGCGCGGCGCAGCGCGGTCAGCGCGTCGATCCGGGCGGATGCGGCGGCGAACCAGGCGGCGGGCGGCGGCCGTCCTTCGGTCGCGCCGTCCAGCCGCGCGCGCAGCGCCGCCAGGGCAGCGGCGGCCTCGGCATGGCGGGTCAGGGCGGCGCGCACCCGCGGG
>NZ_SMOA01000602.1 GCF_004353985.1 Paracraurococcus ruber
ACCTTAAGCAGGTGCGGTAACCGCAAGGAGCTAGCCTGCCACGGTAGGGTCAGTGACTGGGGTGAAGTCGTAACAAGGTAGCCGTAGGGGAACCTGCGGCTGGATCACCTCCTTTCAAGGAACGGATCCGGGGTGAGGGGGCTTTCTCCCTCGGCTGGATCTGTCCTGCAAGACTATGCATCGCCCGCGGGCGACCGCCGGGCCCTGGCTCCTCGGATGAGGGGTCCTGGCCTGGCACATCCATCCATCCCGTCGTCTCCGGCTGGCCCTTGCCGGCCAGACTGGCAACCCTGCGCGGCGCGTCCGGTCCCTTTCGGGGGATCGGCGCCGTCCGCGCATCCTTCCCTGGAACCGCGATCTGGTCCTGGCCCGCATGCCTGGCGTAGTGGCGCCTGGCGTGCCCGGCCTGGGTTGGGGGCTAGTAGCTCAGTTGGTTAGAGCACACGCTTGATAAGCGTGGGGTCGGAGGTTCAAGTCCTCCCTGGCCCATTTTTGCTGTCGGCTGCGCCGACGGTAAAAATCCCCCGGAGGGTGCCGTAAGCCGGTCGCCGCGAAGCGGCGAGCCGCGGCACTGCCGCGGCAGGCGCGGTTGAGCTTGGCTCGGCCGTGCTGTGAAGGTGTTTGGGCATCGAGGGGGCATAGCTCAGCTGGTAGAGCACCTGCTTTGCAAGCAGGGGGTCACCGGTTCGAATCCGGTTGCCTCCATTTTTGCTGTCGGCTGCGCCGGCGGCAAGAATCCCCCGGAGGGTGACGAAGCCGGTCGCTGCCGCTTGCGGCAGCGAGCCGTCGCACTGCGACGGCAGGCGTGGTGCACCTTGTCGGGTATTCCTCCTGGCCTTGGCCTGGGGGATGCGTGCTTCCAAGACCCCGCCTGGTGGCGTCGAGACCTTCGGGTCTCCGCGTCCGGGCGGCCTGCTCATTGACAGGTGAATCTGGTTGGAAGTGTTTATGTATGTGTGATGTGTGAGTGTGCTTGCTGTTGTGCTGGCATGTGATGCTTGGCGCGGTTTGGTACTGCGTGCGGGCGT
>NZ_SMOA01000603.1 GCF_004353985.1 Paracraurococcus ruber
GTCCGGGCGCCCCCAGCCGACCGCGCGCGGATGGCCGGCCGCATCGGCCGGGGCCTGCCGCGCGCGCGGGGCCGGGCGCGGCACGGCCCTAGGGACCGGGGCGCAGCACATAGCCGCGGTGCCGCACTGTGTGCAGGAAGCGCGGCTCGCGCGGATCGGGCTCGATCTTGCGGCGCAGCCGCGTCACCTGCACATCCACCGCGCGCTCCCCGGCCTCGGGCGTGCCGAGCGCGGCGGCGATCTCCTCGCGGCTCAGCACCTCCCCGGCGCGGCGGGCCAGCGCCGCCAGCAGCGCCGCCTCCCCGCCGGTCAGCCGGACATTGCCTTCCGGCCCACGCAGCTCCGACCTCTCGGCATCGAACCAGCGCATGCCGAGCTGCACCGGCGCCGCCGGCAGCAGCGACGGCGCGGGCGGCGCCGCACGGCGCAGGATGGTGCGGATGCGCAGCGCCAGCTCGCGCGGGTCGAAGGGTTTCGCCAGATAGTCGTCGGCGCCCATCTCGAAGCCCGCCACGCGGTCATCGGGACCGCCGCGCGCCGTCAGCATCAGCACCGGCACGTCCTTGCCCTCGCGGCGCAGCGATTCCACCAGCTCCAGCCCGCTCTCGCCCGGCATCATCACGTCCAGCACCAGCAGGTCGAAGGCCATGGCGCCCAGCGCGCCGCGGGCGGCGGCGGCATCGGCGGCGGCGGTCACCCGGAAGCCCTGCTCCGCCAGGTAGCGCTGCAGCAGGGCGCGCAGCCGGGCATCGTCGTCCACCACGAGGAGATGGGCGTTGTCGGCGGCATAGTCGGCCGGCATGTCGAGCGTCGTCCCCCTCAGCTATCGTCCGGCTGTCCCGCGGCGCCAGGTCGATGGGGGCCCAAGGCACCCCGCGACAACACCCGCCGAACGCCGCCGCAAGCCCGCCCATCCCCCGGCGGCCCCCCGGCGGCCGCAGGCTCGCACAGCGCCGGCCGCGGCGCGAGAGGCGAGAGGAGGCCCGGGGCAGCGGGGCCGGCGCGGCGCGGTCAGCCGGTGCGGG
>NZ_SMOA01000604.1 GCF_004353985.1 Paracraurococcus ruber
GGCGGGGCCTCGCCGGCCTGGCGCTGGCCTGCGGCCTGGCCGGCGCCGCGGCCGCGCAGCCCGCCTGGCCGACGCGGCCCCTCCGCCTCATCGTTCCCTTCCCGCCGGGCGGCGCCACCGACATCCTCGCCCGCATCCTGACGGACCGGCTGGGCGCCCGGCTGGGCCAGCCGGTGGTGCCGGAGAACCGCGGCGGCGCCGCAGGCGTCGTGGCGGCGGAGCTGGCCGGGCGGATGGAGCCCGACGGCTACGGCCTGTTCTTCGGCTCCATCGGCACCGCCGCCATCAACCCGCACCTGCATGCGAAGCTGAGCTACCGGCCGGAGGACCTGGTCCCCGTCGCGCTCTTCGCCGACCTGCCCAACGTGCTGGTGGTGCGGCCGGACAACCCGATCCGCAGCCTGGCGGACCTGCTGGCGGCGGCGCGGGCGCGGCCGGGCGCGCTGACCTATGCCAGTTCCGGCAGCGGCAGCAGCCTGCACCTGTCGGGCGAGATGCTGAAGGCGGATGCCGGCGTCGATATCCTGCACGTGCCCTTCCGCGGCGGCTCCGACGTCGCCAACCAGATCATGGGCGGGCGGGTGGATATCGGGGTGAACAACCTGCCCTCCGTCATCGGCCTGCTGCGCAGCGGCCAGTTGCGGCCGCTGGCGATCACGGGCCCGGAACGCTCGCCCGCTTTGCCGGAGGTGCCGACGGTGGCCGAGAGCGGGCTGCCCGGCTTCGCCGCCACCGCATGGTTCGGCCTGCAGGTGCCGCGCGGCACCCCTGCCCCGATCATCGACCGGCTGAATGCCGAGGTGAACGCGATCTGCGCCGAGCCGGCGACGCGCGAGAAGATCGAGGGGCTGGGCGCCCGGCCGCGCGGCGGCAGCATCGCCGACTTCGCCGCCTATATCCGGGCGGAGAACGAGAAATGGGCGGCGGTCATCCGCCGCTCCGGCGCCACGGTCGATTGATGCCGGCGCGCCGCAGCCCCGACGCCGCCACGCCGCGCTGGCGCGCAGGCCTGG
>NZ_SMOA01000605.1 GCF_004353985.1 Paracraurococcus ruber
GGGCCACCGCGCCACCGCCCGGCCCGGCCCCGCCGCCCGGCACCGTCGTCGTCCCGGCGACCGCCAGGGCGCCGGGCATCCCGGGCGCCAACAGCGGCAGCGCGCCGCCGCGCCCGCCACCCTGCAGCAGCTGCCGCAGGGTCTGCGCCAGCTCCGACGCGCGGACATACTGCACCCGGTGGACGAAGAGCTGCGGCGCGCCGCCGATGCCGGTGTCCAGTTCCCGCACCCAGCGCTGCACCCGCGCCAGCTGCTGCGGCTGGGTGGTCACCAGCAGCACGGCGTTCATCCGGGTGATCGGCATCACCCGCAGCCCGCCGCGCCCGCCTTCCGCCCCGAAGGCCGCCGAGAGTTCCTGCGCCACCACGGCGGCCGGCGCGTTCTCCAGCGACATCAGCGCCATGGACTGGCCGCGCAGCCAGTCCACGTCGAAGCTCTCGGCGGCGTCGATCAGGGTCGCCACCTGCGTCCCGGTGCCGGCGACCAGCAGCACGTTGCGCGCCTCGTCGGCGATCACCGCGCCGCCGCGGGGCGCGAGCGGCTGCAGGATGCGCTGCAGCTCGGCCGCCTTGGCATTGGCGATGGGCAGGGCCACCAGGGCGTAGCCGGGCCCCGGCCGCGCGCCGGCGGCGCGCAGCCCGACCGGCGGGCCGGCGCGCACCGCATCCTCCAGCGGCACGACGCGCCAGGCGCCGCCCGCCTGCACCAGCGCGGCGCCGTTCACCTCCAGCGCCGATTCCAGCAGGGACAGCGCGGCTTCCTGCCGCACCGGCCTCTGGGTCTGCAGCGTGACCGTGCCGGCGACCCGGGGGTCCAGCGTGTAGTCCAGCCGCAGAAGGTCGCCGAGCACGGCCTGCACCACCTGCGGCACCGGCGCCTCGACGAAGTTCAGCGTGACGGTGCCGGTGCCGGCCATCGCCGCACCGGGCGGGCCCGGGTTGCGCGCCGGCCCGCCGGCGGGCATCCCCTGGTCCACCACGCTGCGCCGCGCCGCCGGGCGGCCGGCGGGGCC
>NZ_SMOA01000606.1 GCF_004353985.1 Paracraurococcus ruber
GGCGCGCCGAGCCGGAGGCCGTCCAGCAGGCCGGCCGGCACCGCGGCGGCGGCGGCGGCGAGCAGCATCTCCTGCAGCGCCTGCGGGTCGGGCAGGTCGTCCTGCGCCGCATCGCCCGGATCCTCGGGCGGCGGCGCATCCTCGGCCTGCGGCTCCGGCGGCGCCGGCTCCTCCTGCTCGGGCGCCGGCAGGCGGGTGGCGCGGGGCGCCAGCACCAGGCGGGCGGCGAGCGCCGCATCCGCCTCCGTCACCTCCTCCCGCCCGGCCAGGGCCGCCGCCGCCTTCGCCGCCCGCAGCGCCAGCACCGGCGCGCGCAGCGATCCGATCCCGAGGGCGAGCGCCGTGCCGCACAGCGCCTCCAGCACCGCATCCCCCGCCGCGATGCGCGGCAGCAGGGACCGCGCGGCGGCGATCGCGGCCGGCCCGGGCGACTCCCCCGCCATGGCGCGCGGCGCGACGGGGTGCAGGTCCAGCCGGAAGGCCAGGCGGTCCAGCAGGGCGGCGGGCGGCGCCTCCTCCGGCGCCAGGCCTTCATCCAGGGCAAGGACCGCGAAGCGGGCGGCCGCGCGCCGGGCCAGCCCGTCCCGCTCCGCCACCACCTCCCCGCTGTCCATCGCCGCGGTCAGGTGGGCGGCGGTGTTCGGCGTCACCCGCTCCGCCATCGCCAGCAGCAGCACGCCGCCATCGGCTTCGGCCAGCAGCCCGCGCTCCGCTACCGGCCGCCCGGCGGCCAGCGTCGCCGCGAGGTCCAGCCCGCCGAGCAGCCTTCCGTCGGCGACCGAGAGCGGCACGCGCCGCCAGGGCGCGGCATCGGGGAGCAGGCCGCGCAGCAGGCCCAGCCAGCCCTCCCGCACCGGGCCCGGCAGGGCGTGCAGGCAGGCACCGCCCAGCCCGATCGGGTCCACCGCGAGCAGCGCCGCGGCCTGCACCGCCGCCGCCCAGGGGGGCGTGCTGTCGGCCGCGTCGGGCGGCGGGGGCACGGCGCCATCGGCCGGCAGGCCCGCAGCCT
>NZ_SMOA01000607.1 GCF_004353985.1 Paracraurococcus ruber
AGCACCGCCGCCCCGGGCGGCAGCCGCGCCGCCGCCGCCCGCGGGTCCGGCAGCCGCGCCGGGTCGCCGAGCAGCCAGAGCCGCGGCAGGCCAGGCCGCGGCTTGAGGCGGCGCGCCGCCGCCTCTAGCGTCCGCATCGCATGACCGCCCAGATGTCCCCCGCTTCGGCCAGCGCCGCCGCCATCGCCCGCAACCTCGCCACGGTGCAGGAGAGGATCGCCGAGGCCACCGCCCGCGCCAACCGCCCGGCCGGGTCGGTGACGCTGGTCGCCGTCTCCAAGACCCATCCGGCCGAATCGGTCGCCGCGGCGCTGGCCGCCGGCCAGGTCCTGTTCGGGGAGAACCGGGTGCAGGAGGCGGCGGCGAAATTCCCTTCCTTGCGGCCCGACTGGCCCGGCCTGCGGCTGCACCTGATCGGCGCGCTGCAGACCAACAAGGCGCGCGATGCCGTGCGCGTCGCCGATGTGGTCGAGAGCCTGGACCGCCCCCGCCTGGCCGCCGCCCTGGCCGAGGCCATGGCGAAGGAGGGCCGCCGGCCGGAAGTGCTGGTCCAGGTCAATGTCGGGGAGGAACCGCAGAAGGCCGGCATCCCGCCGGGGGAGACCGACGCCTTCCTGCGCGCCTGCCTGGAGGAGCATGGCCTGCCGGTGCGCGGCCTGATGTGCATCCCGCCCGCCGAGAGCGATCCGCGGCGGCATTTCGCCTGGCTGGCGGAGCGCGCCGCCCGGCACGGTCTGCCGGTGGTCTCGATGGGGATGAGCGGCGATTTCGAGGCGGCGATCGCCTGCGGCGCCACGCATGTCCGGGTCGGCTCGGCCATCTTCGGCGCGCGCGGCTGAGGCCGGGCCGGGACGCGGCCTGCGGGCCATGCCCCGGGCGGCCACGCCACGGCGAGGCTTGTGGCGTGGCACCGCGGCATCGGCGCGGCGGTGCCCCGCCCCGGACGCCCGCGGCCATGGCGCCGCGACGGCCCCCGCGCCCGGCGGTCAGGCGCCCTGCCCCGCCG
>NZ_SMOA01000608.1 GCF_004353985.1 Paracraurococcus ruber
GGCCACGCGCCGCGGCCGCGATGGCGGCCAGCGCCGCCGCGGCGGCCATGCGCGGCGCCGCCGCCAGGTCCGGCATCGTCTCCCGCAGCCGCATGACGTTCACGGCGGCGCGCAGCTCCGCCAGCTCGCTCACCTCCAGCGTGGCCGCATCGGCGGTGCCGATGCGGCCGGCGAGGAATTCGAAGCGGTCCAGCATGGCGGCGACGCTGCGGCGCAGGTCGGCCCGCCGTGCCTCGACCAGCCGCGCCAGGTCGCGCCGGTCCGCCTGCACCAGCCGGCGCAGCCGCCAGTCCACCCCGAAGGCGCGCACCAGCCGCGTGCTGACCAGGCCCGCGGCGAAGCCGGACAGCAGCGCCAGGGCGCTGTTGACGTAGCTGGCGAACTCGGCCGCGTAGGTCTCCTGCAGCGACATCAGCGCCACGGTGTTGACCAGCACCGGCAGGGCGATGCCGATCGTCGCCGGCCGGGCATGCAGCGCACCGAAGGGCAGGTAGAGCACCGCCATGGCGCAGGCCAACAGCGGGAAGCCGTCGATCACCGGCAGCACGGCGAACAGGTAGAGCGCGGCGGTGACCGCGGCGATGCCGGTCCAGGTCATGAAGCCGGCGATCGCCGGCGCCGGGTCGTCCAGCTGGGCGAACATGGCGGTGGCGACGGCAGCCATCATGGTGGCGGTCCCGCCCTCCGGCCAGGCGGTGGCGACCCAGACCGCGTTGGTGGCCAGGATGGCCAGCATGCCGGACAGGCCGGTCAGCCCGACCAGCAGCGCATCGGTCTGGCCGCTGGTCACCGGCGCGGCCGCATCCCGCGGGGCGGGGGCGACGGCGTCGGCGTGCGGTTCCAGCGCCAGGGCGCCGTCCCAGGTCTCGACCAGTTCCCGCAGCCGGGCGAGCAGGCCTTCCCGCAGCAGGGCAGGCCATCCGGCGGCGGCGCCCTCGGCGGCCTCGGCCTGCGCCGCGGCGAGGCGGACGAGCAGCGCCGGCGTCGCCTGCCGCGCCGCCGC
>NZ_SMOA01000609.1 GCF_004353985.1 Paracraurococcus ruber
GGCGCCGAGCGGACGCTGCTGCTGGAGGCGGAGGTCGCGGCGCTCCGCGCCCGGCTCGACCTCGCCGCCGCGCTGCGGGCGCGGCCGCCGGCGGTCGCGCTGCTGGAGGAGGTGGCGCGCCGGCTGCCCGACGAGGCCTGGCTGACCGAGTTCCGCCTGACCGGCGACCAGCTCCTCCTCACCGGCTTCGCGGCGCGGGCCGACGGGCTGGTCGGGCTGCTGGATGCCTCGCCCCTGCTGCGGGAGGTGCGCTTCACCGCGCCCGTCACCCGCGACCGGCCGGAGGCGCCGGAGCGCTTCCAGCTGGCCATGCGCGTCGCCGCGGCGGCGCCGGTGCGGGAGGCGCGGCGATGAACCGGCTTTCCCCCAACGCGCGGCGGCTGCTGGCGCTCGGCCTGCTCCTCCTGCCGCTGGCTCTCGGCTGGGTCCTCGCCGTCGCGCCCTGGCTCGCGGCGCGGGAGGCGGCGGCGGACCGGCTGCAGCGCGCCCTGGCGCTGGAGGCACGGTCGCTGGCGGTCGCGGCGCGCGCCCCGGCCCTGGCCGCCGAGGTCGCGGCCCTGCGCGGGATGCTGGACGGTGCCGAGGGCATCCCCGGGGCCAGCCATGCGCTGGCGGGCGCGGCGCTGCAGCGGCGCCTGCGCGACCTCGCGGCGCGGCATGGCGGCGCGGTGCAGAGCCTGGAAACCCTGCCGGAGGCGGCGGCGGGCGCCGGCGCCCTCGCGCTTCGCGCCCGGCTGCAGGCGACGCATGAGGGGCTGCGCGACCTGCTGGCGGCGCTCGAGGCCGGGGCGATGCCCGTGCAGGTGACCGCGCTGACCATCATCGGCGCGGCGCGGGGCGGCGTGCAGCCGCTGCTGGACGTGCAGATGGAGCTTCGCGTGCTGCGGGGCGCGGCGTCGTGAGGCCGGGCCTGCCGCTCCTGGCGCTGGCCTGCGCCGGCCTGGGGCTGGCCGCCCTGCGGGAGGCGCCGGCGCTGCCGGACCCCGCGCCGCCGGCCCTTGC
>NZ_SMOA01000060.1 GCF_004353985.1 Paracraurococcus ruber
CTGCCGCCGGGCCGGCCTGGCCCCCCTGCCGCCGCCGGGGCGGCCGCGCCTGCCTGGCCTTCCCCGCCGGCCGCCCCTACACTCCGGCCGCGGCGTAACGCCCGGCTAACCCCGGCCGGGCTAGGTCCGGGCGATGGGTCGCGTGGCGCCCCGCGGCCGCGGGCCCCCGGCGGGCGGAGCCGCCGTGCGCGAGGCGCCGATGCCGGAGGATCCGGCGGTGATGGGGGACAGAATGGGTCTCTGGGCGGAATTCCTCGGCCACCAGGGCCGCGTGATCCACAAATGGAAGCACTACTTCCCCGCCTATGAGCGGCATTTCGGCCGCTACGTGAACCGGCCGCTCACCTTCCTCGAGATCGGCTGCGGCGAAGGCGGGTCGCTGCAGATGTGGAAGCGCTATTTCGGGCCGCATGCGCGCATCGTCGGCATCGACATCCGGCCGGAATGCGCCGCCTTCGAGGAAGACCAGATCCATGTCCGCATCGGCAGCCAGGCGGACCCGGAATTCCTGCGAGGCGTGATCGGCGAATTCGGCCGGCCCGACATCGTGCTGGATGACGGCAGCCATGTGATGGAGCATGTGGTGGCGAGCTTCGCCTGCCTCTACCCGCTGGTGCGGGACGACGGCATCTACATGGTCGAGGACCTGCACACCGCCTATTGGGACGAGTATGGCGGCGGGCTGCAGCGGCCCGGCAGCTTCATGGAGTTGTGCAAGCACCTGCTGGACGAGCTGAACGCCGACTGGACGCGCGACGCGCTGCCGCCAACGCCCTTCACGCGCACGACGCAGTCGATGCATTTCTACGACAGCATCGCGGTGTTCGAGCGCGGGCGGACGCTGGAGAAAAGCGCGCCGCGCTACCCGACCCCGGCGGACTGACGCCGACGGCCGTCGATCCTGACCGATCGGCGGCCCCCGGATCGCCGGGCGTTCCGCTCCGCCAGCCTCGGCGACGCGGCATGCGCCGCGGCGCCCGCCCGGGCGCTCGGCATGCAGGGAGCATTCATGTCGCCGGCATGCGGCCGGGCGCCCCGTGCCACCAAGCCCGGGCAGGCGCTGATGGAGCATGCGCGCGACATCCGCGCCGACCCCGCGGCCCGACGCCCGCCCGGGTGACGGCGGTGCCCCGCCCGCCCAAGGATCAGCCCCGCCCCGCCCCGCGCAGGCTTAGGCTGAAGCCGGGCGCCGCGGTTGACGATCGCGGCCGGGTCGCGGTCCCCGCGGCCGGTCACGGGTCCGCCCGGCATCCCACCATCCGGGCCAATCTTCCTCGGCAGTGCCAAGGGCAGCCAACCCGGCAATGCCCAGGACAGTCGAGCCCAGGACACGCGAAGCCGGGATGGATCGGGCTGGAGCGGCTTCCGTTCGCCATGGCTCACGGCAACCGCTCCAGTCCTTTGGATCGACGAGCACCTTCGTCCGGTCGGGCGCTTCCACCCGATCGGGATCCGCCCTAATCGACCATCCGATAGCGCAGGTAGACCAGGCCGCGCGCCTCGTTCCAGTTGGCCGCCCGGTCATAGCGCAGGGCGGTGCCGAGGCCGAGCTGCGGCGTCAGCCGGTATTCCAGGTCGGCCCGCACCCCGCCGGTCAGCCCGGTCTGGCTGCGCCCAGGATAGCGGGCCTGCAGCGTCGGGTCGGTGTTCGCGGCGGCCTGCAACTGTGCCTGCAGCGACGGGTCGGTCGGAAAGACGGGGGAGGCGCTCTCGCGCCAGCTCGCCAAGCCGATGGTGCCGCCCAGGCGCCAGCTGAACTCCTCCGACCGGCCACGCCAGTCCACCGGCAGGTTCACCGCGGTGTAGCTCTGCGGACTGAAATAGCCGCCCTGGCCCAGGCTGAAATGCCGCAGGTTCTTGTCATAGCCGAAATAGACCAGATCCAGTCCGGCGATCAGTTCCTCCTCCGGGCGGCGGTACAGCGCCCAGGCGATGCCGGCCCCGGCCTCCACCCGGCCGTTATCGGCCACGCCCTGGCCGGTGACCGCGGCATAGCCGCCGCCGGCATAGGCATTGAAGGGGCCGCGGGAATATTCCAGCTGCGCCCGTCCGCCGGTCCGCACGACACCGCCCCAGGTCCGGCCGGTGAGCGGGTCCCGCTGGCCCGACCAGGACAGCAGGCTGTCGGTGACCGCCCGCCGGTCCCCGGTGACCCGCAGCCGCAGGTTGTCGGCCAGGCGCGGGGCGAATTCCAATCCGCCCACGGCATTGGTGGTGCGGAAGCCCAGCGGCGTGCTGCCGACATCCGCCTGCACCGCCCCACGCTGCCAGGCCAGGCCCAGCCCGACGCCGGCGGCGGTGGTGTCGCGGGAGGCGGCGCCGCCACCGGGCCCGGCCAGTGCATTCGTGCCGAAGCTCCGCCGCGTGGCGAGCTCGCCGCCCAGGTCGCCGGTGGCGAGCGAGACCGGCGTCGCTCGCAGCGCCAGCTTGCCCCCCATGCCGCCAGGCGTCGTCGAGACTTCGGCCTGGCCCGAGACTTCCTGCAGCCGGTCCAGGCCACCGGTGCCGGAGCGGGTCCGGATGGCCGGCGAGACGGACAGCCGCGGCGCTGCCTCGTCCCGCGCCGCGGCCAGTTCGCGCGCGATCTCGTCCGAGACCGCGTCCTGCGGCGCCGTGCGGCCGGACGGGGGCCCGGCGGCGGCGCGACCAAAGGGATTCTCCAGCGTCGCCGCCGGCAAGCCCGGCGCGGCGGAGGCGATGAGATAGGGCGAGCGGTCCTCGCCGGTCTGCGCCCGGCGCAGCGCCGCCGCCTCCTCCAGCAGGCGCTCGGCCCGGCGCGGGTCGCCGGCGGCGCGGGCCAGCCGCGCCTCCAGCAGCAGCAGGCGCGGCTCCTGCGGCGCCAGGCTGCGGCCCTCCGCCACCAGCGCGGCGGCGCGGCGGGCCTGGCCGGCGGCCAGCGCCGCCTCCACCGCCGCCGTCCGGGCATCCATGTTGCGCGGGTCGCGTGCCAGCACCGCCTCGGCGATCGGCATCGCCTCGGCGGTGCGGCCGGCGCCCTGGTACAGCCGGGCGAGGGCGAGGTTGGTCGCGGGGTCCCGGGGGTCGCGCTCCAGCACCGGCCGCAACCGCTCGAAACCCGTCGCCTGGTCGCCGCGGGCATTGGCACGGTCGGCCGCCTGCACCGCCATGCCGGCGCGCAACTCGGCAAGCTGTCTCGCCTCCTCGGTCGGCAAGGCGCCGGACTCCAGCGGCGCGATGGCGGCCTGCGCAGCCTCGGTCCGGCCGGCTCCCAGCAGGGCCCCGGCAATGGCCAGGCGCCCGCCCGGCGTCAGCCCCCGATTGCCCTGCAGCGCCACCCGCCCGGCTTCCTCGGCGCCCGCGCCGTCGCCCATCCGGGCGAAGGATCCCACCACCCCGGCCGCCAGCGCGCCGGAGGGATCCGACCGCCCCGCGAGGGCCAGCAGCCGGTTGCGACCCTCGGCCGCCGCCGGGCCACGCGCTGCCTCGGCCGCCCGCGCGACCTCCGCCGCCCCGCGGGTGCGGGCCAGCAGCGCCGCCATGGCCGCGCTGCGCCGCGCCGCCGGCACCTGCTCCATCAGCGCGCCGGCATCGGCGGGCCGCCCCTGCTCCTCGGCGAAGAGGGCGGCGGCAAAGGCCACATCGGGCTCCCGCACGCGGCCGCCGGCCAGCTCCTCCATCAGCGCCCGGCCTTCCGCCGCCCGTCCCTGACGCGCCAGCAGCCGGGCAAGGTCGAGTCGCGCCCAGGGATCGCTGGGGGCCGTGGCCACGGCCGAGCGCAGCAGCACCATCGCCCGGTCCGGATCGCCGGCCCGTGCCGCTTCGTGCCGCAGGCCCGCGGCATCGGGACCGGCCGGGCGGTTCCGGGTGGCGAACTGCTCCGCCTCCGCCAGCCTGCCCTGCTGCCGCAGGGATCGCTCCAGCCCGGCCTGCGCCTCCCCGAAGGCGCCGCGGCGCGCGAGGGCGGCGCGGAACCGCGCCTCCGCCCCCGTGGCATCGCCCCGGCGCAGGAGCGCCTCGCCCAGCAGCGCCTCGGCATCGGCGCGGTCGGGCACGTCGCGCTGCAGGCTGCGGCGCAGCAGCGCCTCGGCCTCGGTGGCCCGGCCGGCGCGAAGCTGCCCGCGCGCCTCGGCCAGCTCGGCGGCATAGGCGGCGCCGTCCAGCGCCCGCTGCCACTGCCCGGCGCGGGAAGGCGCCGCGGCGATGGCGCGCTGCAGAAGGTCACGCGCCTCCGCCGCCCGGCCCTGGCGCAGGCGGACCACGCCCAGTCCGCCCAGCGCATCGGCATCCGCCGCGTCGGCGGCCAGCGCCACGTCGAATTCCCGCGCCGCCTCCGGCAGGCGGTTGCCATCGAGCGCCTTGAAGCCGCGCTGCCGGGGGTCCTCGCCCGCCCCGCCGCGGCCGCCGGCAGGAGCGGCGCGCGCCTCCGCCAGGCGCTGGGCGATGCCCAGGTCGCCGGGGTCGCGCGCCGCATAGGCCTCGATCTCCTTCGCCGCGGCCGGGCCGGTGCCGGTCCAGAACAGGCTCTGCCGCCAGGCGGACAGGGCCTCGCGCCCCACGGCCGGGTCATCGGCCAGCCGGCGAAGGCGGGCGATCCCCTCGGCCCGGCTCTGCTCGCGATAGGTCAGGACCTGCGCCAGGGCGAGCTGCGCTCGGGCGTCGTTCGGCCGCTGCGCGGCGCGGCGCGCCAGCGCCTCGCGCGCCTCGTCCCAGCCGGCCTGGCCGCCGGCCAGGGTGAGATAGAACTCGGCCGCCTGCGCCTCGGGCGGGGTCGCGCCGCCGAAGGCCTCGCGGTAGCGGCCCACCGCCTCGGCCGTGCGGCCCTGGCCGGCCAGCCGGCGGGCCTCCGCGAGGCCGGCGTTGTCCACCGCCTCGCTGCGCACCGCGGCCTCGGCCGCGGCCACGCGCCCATCCGCCTGGCCGGTTGCCCGGCGCAGCCGCGTCAGCAGCGCATCGGCGGCAGCGCGGTTGCCCAGCGCCGCCTGGGCCTGGACCGCGCCGGCCAGCGCCTCGGGGTTGTCCGGCGCGGCGCGCAGCGCGCGGTCGAAGGCGGCGCTCGCCAGGTCCGGGCGGTTCTGTTCCTGCCAGTGCCGCCCCTGCACCACGAGCGCGGCGAGCGCGCCCGCTTCCTGCGCCGCGGCGGGGCAGGCCAGCGCCACGAGGACCGCACCGGCGAGCGGGGAGGGGCGGTGCCCCTCGCGGACCCAGCCGGCGACGGGCCGCAAGGGTCCCGGAAACCTCGAATTCGTCATCAGGCGCTCCGAGCGCGCAGGCGGCGGACGGCGCGCGCGCGCAGGGCACGGCGCAGCGGCAGGCCGATCAGCAGGCAGGCCAGGGCAAGCAGGCCAAGCATCAGTTCGGGCCGGCCGCCCAGGTAGAATTCGGGCCAGAGCCAGAGCGGCAGCTCGCCATGCAGGTAGCGCGCGCCGGTCCGATGCGCCTCCACCCGCGCCGTCGTGCCGCTGCCGGAAACCAGCACCAGGTCGCCCTGCACCTGCGACCGCAGCGCCGGATCGCGCAGCGCGCCGAGGACGGCGTCGAGGCCAGCCGGCACCGCCGCGGCGACCAGCACGACGGACCGTCCCGCCTGGAGCGGCGATTCCAGGGCGACGAGCGCGCCGAAGCGCTCCGGCGGCGCCGCCAGCCGGGCGGCCGCGCGCTGCCGCGCCGCCGCCGTGCCGGTGCGGTCGAACAGATCCAGCATCGCCCGTGTCGCCCCGGTTGGGATGGCCAGCGCCAAGCGGTTGCCTTCCAGCCGCACCGGCGCCTCGCCCTGCAGCAGCGTGGTGAAGGCGGGCTGCCGGCCGAGCGTGCCGAGCACGATCAGGTCCCGTTCCGCCACCTGGTCCAGCGCCCCGGGCCCGACGACCGCGAGCCCGGTGGCCGGCAGTCCGGTGCTGGCGGCCAGCTTGCCCACCAGGTCCAGGAAGGCGGTCATCTCCACCGCATTCGGCCGGTCGGGCAGCACCACCGCCGTCTCCGACAGGTCGGCCATCCGCGTGTACGGGAAGCCGCCGCTGGCAAAGAAGGCGAGGTTGGGCAGCACCGCCACGCGATGCGCCGATGAGAGGTCGACGGTGCTGTCGGGGTCGATGCCGGCATGGATGTTGCCCGGCACCGTCGCGCAATTGCCTCGCTGCAGCGGCCGCATGTCGAAGGCGAGCTGAAGCTCGTTCTGGCCGGAGACGAGGTAGGGCGGCAACTCCACCCCGCCGCGCTGCACCGCGCCGGGCCAGCCCAGCTGCGCCATCGCCCAGCCGACGGGCCAGGCCTCCACCGTGCTGCGGAACGGCAGGCTCTTCAGGTAGGTCCCGCTCAGCGCGACATCGAGCCGCGAAACGCGGGTATCCGCGACCGGCCCCGGCGGGGCGCGGAAGCCGAGCTCGACCGGGATGCCCCGGCCCCGCGCGACATAGAGGTCGGGCGCCGTGCGCAACGGCACCGTGACGGGGCCGGGGGCGAAGCCGTTGGCCTGCAGCGCCTCGGGCTTCAGCAGTTCCCCGAAGCGCACCGGCCGGTCGGTCGGCAGCCAGCGCGGCGCGTCATAGGGCCGGCGCGGCGGCGGTTCCGCCGCCTCGACCAGCGCCCGCTCGCCGGACAGCGTGGCCCGGCCGAAGGCGAGGGCGGTGGCGGCCTGCGCCGCTTCCGCCGCGTTGCGGCCGCCGATGACGAGAAGATGGCCGGAGCGGTCATTCGGGTTGGGCAGCAGGGCCAGCGTCGGCCCCTCGAAGCCCGGCAGGTCGAGCCCGGGCGGCAGGCCGCGGTTGCCGACCACCACCATCACGGCATGCCCTTCGGGCGGCGGCGCCGCCAGGACCGGGAAGCTGGCGCCGCGATAGTCGGCCTCCACCGCGAACCAGGAGGCGGCGATGGCGGCGGCCCGCAGCAGCTCCGGCCCCGGTTCGGCCGGCAGCACGAAGGGCAGGGTCAGGGCCGACTGCACGACCCGGCGATCGAAGAAGGGCTCCGGCAGCCGTGCCAGGTCGCGCGGCATGGGCAGCCGCTCGATCGTCAGGTGCAGGGCGGAGAGATCGGAGACATTGGCCCAGAGCAGGCCGGAGAAGGGGTCGTTGCACTCCGCCGCGTAGCGCCCGGTGAAGCGCAGGTTGAGCCGATTGAACTCGGCGAAGAGCAGCGGGCTGATCGGGAATTCGAGCGGGCCGAAGCGCGGCGCGTCCGGCCGAGGCTGGATGGCGCCCACGAACTCCTCGTTCAGGGTGATGGCGATCTGGCTCTGCTCCGGAAGCAGCGCCGGGGAGGTCGCGCCGGCGACGACCAGCCTCGCCGCGGTGACGACCTCGTCCGCCCGCAGGCCGAACAGCACGCCCTGGAGTTCCGCGATGCCGCGGAGCTGGAGTGGCCCCTGGTGGCCGAGCTGGCGGAAGGTCCAGGTGACCTGCCGCGTGCCGCCGGCGGGCGGCATGGCGGCCATCGGCGGAGCCAGCGGAAGGGACATCCCGGGCGACGCCGGCACGGGACCGGGCGCCACGGCGGAGGGCGCCACCGCAAGGCCTGGGCCCGGCAGAAGCCGAACCCCGGCATCCGGCCGGCCGGGCTGCGCCAGCGCCGGCGCAACGCCGAGCAGCAGCGCGAGCACGAGACCCACCGTCAGCCGCGGCGGCGTGACGCGCGCGGCGCGCGGCATGGGTGCAGGCGCGGCCGAGGCCGAGGCGCCGGTCGAGCGCTGCGGCTTCGCCCTGCCGCGCCGGCGGCTGAACAGGCGGGACAGCCCGATCTCGCCGGCGAAGGCGGCGCCTGCCGCGCGCACCGCGATCCCGAGCGAGCGCAGCGGGTTTTCCGGCTGGTGGTCGGCCCAGCCCACCCAAGCATCGGCCCGGCCGAAGGCGGCACGGACGGCGGCGCCGCGCTCGGCCAGCGTCGCCGGCTGCAGGCGCAGCTGCACCTGGCCGCCGGCCGCGACGCCCACCACGACGGCGGTGATGTCCACCGGGCCATCGCCGAGTTCGAGCGCGAGGCGCAGTTCCTCGCCCAGGCCGGGCGGCTCGCCCGCCGTGATCTCCAGCGCCGCGCCGGTCATGGACAGGTCGAGCGTGCGGCCGGCGCAGCGCGCGCCACCGGCCCGCAGCAGGCTGGCCGGCAGGCTGGCGCGGGCGCGGGCGCTCTGCCGGATCTGCCGGCGTTCCCGGCCGACCGCGATGCTGGCGATCACCGGCACCAGGCAGATCGTCGCCCAGAGCCCGTTGAGCAGATAGGCCTGGAATTCCAGCGAGCCGACGGGGTGGACGAGGATGCCGCGCAGGGCGAAGCCGATGCCGACCAGCAGCGCCAGGGCGAGCAACATGGTCGGCCAGACGGCCCGCAGGTCGTAATAGCCTTCCTGCAGCAGGCCGCCCTTGTCGGTGACGTTGAACTTGCCCTTGCGGGGGTTCAGCAGCGTGACGATGGTCAGTGGGACGAGATAGAAGGCCAGCACGGTCTCGTAGATCTCACTCCAGAAGGACAGGCGAACGCTGCCGGACAACCGGCTTGCGGTGGCGATGGCATGCACCAGGTGCGACCCCGCATAGGCGGCGATGGCGAGCGGCGAGGCAGCGATCACGTTCTGCCCCAGCAGCAGGAAGGCCAGCGGCGACGTCAGGAAGACGACGCGCGGCACCGCGAACAGGAAGTGGAAGGTGGCGCTGAAGTAGCAGAGCCGTTGCGTCAGGCTGAGGCCCGAGGCGAAGAGCGGGTTCTCGATCCGGAAGATCTGGATCATGCCGCGCGCCCAGCGCATGCGCTGGCCGATATGGATGATGAGGCGTTCGGTGGCGAGGCCGGCGGCGAGCGGCAGGCGGAGATAGGCGGTGTGCCAGCCGCGCCGCTGCATGCGCAGGCTGAAATGGCAGTCCTCGGTCACCGTCTCGTGCGGGACGCCGCCCACCTCCTCCAGCGCCTTGCGCCGGATGATGGCGCAGGAGCCGCAGAAGAAGGCGGCGTTCCACAGGTCGTTGCTCGGCTGCACGAGGCCGTAGAACATCAGCCCCTCGTTCGGCACGTCGTGGCCGGCGGTCAGGTTCCGCTCGAACGGATCGGGGGAATAGAAATGGTGCGGCGTCTGCACCATGCCGATCCGCGCGTCGCGCAGCAGCCAACCCATCGCCAGCTGGAGGAAGCCGCGGGTCGGGATGTGGTCACAGTCGAAGATGACGACGAAGGGTGCCTCGGTGATGCCGAGGGCATGGTTGATGTTGCCTGCCTTGGCGCCCTTGTTGTCCGGGCGGGTGACATAGCCCGCGCCGCACTCCTCGGCGAAGCGCCGCATCTCCTCGCGCCGGCCGTCGTCGAGAATCCAGACCCGAAGCCGGTCCGGCGGCCAGTCCATGGCGAGCGCCGCCAGCACGGTCGGGCCCACCACCTCGAGCGTCTCGTTGTAGGTGGGGATGAAGACATCCACCGCCGGCCAGGCGGCCGGATCGGGCGGCATCGGCACCGGCTTGCGCTCGAGCGGCCACAGCGTCTGCAGGTAGCCGAGGAACAGCGCCACGCCGGCATAGATCTCGGCCGCCGCGAGGCCGAGCATGAAGAAGCCCTGGAAGGCGGTTTCCGGCGCCAGGGTCTCGGTCAGTCGCCAGTGCAGGTAGCGTGTCGTCACGGCGAGGGAGAGCACGACGAGGAACGCCGAGGCGCCCCGCCCCTCGATGCGGTTGACCACGAGGAACAGGGCGAAGGAGCCCAGGGCGAAGATCGCCTGGCCTTCCGCATCGAGCGGCACGAAGAGCACGCCCGAGAGCAGCAGCAGCCCGAGCAGCACGGCCGCGACGGCTGCCGGCGCCGCCATCAGCCAGGGGAAGGCGCCTTGGAGGCGGCGCGCGGTCCGATCGAGTCGCATGGCCGGGCCGGGTCAGGCTGCGACCGAGGCCGGCTTGCCGGATCCCGACAGGATCAGGCGTTCCAGGATGCGGGCAAGGTCCAGGAGATCGGCAGCGGCGCGGCTATCGGGCGCATAGTCTGCGACCAGTGCCCCCGAGGCGAACGCTTCGGCGACCGCCGCGTCGCGCGCGACGAAGCCCAGGAGGTGGGGCCCGAAGCGCGGCAGCAGGCCTTCCGCCACCGCGGCAGAGAGCGGCGACCCTGCCTCGACCTGGTTCAGGACGAACCGCACGCGCGTGAACAGCATGCGTCCCAGGGTGCCGCGGCCGAGAAAGCGGCCGGCTTCGATGTCGGGCAGCACCGCCATGCTGCCGCCGTCGGCCAGCAAGGGGACCAGGATGATGTCGGCCCGCGGCAGCACGGCAGTCAGCGCGGTGGAGACGCCCGGCGGCGTGTCCACGATGACGATCAGGTCGGGCTCGGCCAGCATGGCCGCGACCAGGTCGGCCAGCAGGGCGGGCTCAAGTTCCAGCCGGCGTTCCTGCACGAGCCGCTCGTTCGCATCCGTTGCCCCGTGCGGCAGGATCAGCACGCCATCGCCGACCCTGGTTGCCGACGCATGCCAGTTCAGCGCCGCGCGGCGCCCGGCGAGGAAGCCGCCCTCGTTTGCCAGCGCCTCTCCGAAATGCAGTCGCAGGGCGTTCTGCGGGTCGAGGTCGACCGCGACGACGCGCTGACCGAAGCGGCGGAGAAGCTGCGCCATGTTCGCCGCCAGCATGGTCTTCCCGGCGCCGCCCTTCGGCGAGCAGACACAGATGAGCGGCATCAGGCTTGCGTCCCAAATACGGCGTCGAGGAGTGCGAAGCGTGCCGCAGGCCGCCCGGACGCCCGTGTTTCAACCGGCACCACCCCCGATCCGCCAGAGGGTGCTGCGAAGCCCGCCTGCTTCAGGTGCGGGAAGGCGGAAACCACCGGAAGGCCGAGGGCCGATGGCCCGACCGGCAAGCCTGGCGATGTCGGCGTCCGGCCATCGGGTTGGGCTGTCGCGACATGGTCTGCGACGGCATCGCCGCTGATCATGGCCGCGTCGCCGACGGTCGCGCGGGATGGCGTCCGGTCCGGCTCGACGGCGTGCAGTGGCAGGGGCTCGGACGGGGCTGCCGCAACTGCGATGCATACCGAAGGGCTGTTCGGGGCACCGACGATCGACGGCAGGATGGGTGGGATTGGAGCGGCATCGCCGACGCGTGCGGGCCTGACCGGCGGGTTGCCGAAGCTGCGGTAGCGAAGAGCAGCGAGGCCTGTCGCCTTCGCCAGATTGGCGACGTCGCTGTTCAAGTCGACCACAACTCTTCCCCGTATTGCCGAGGCGGCAGCCTAGAAGGGGCTGAGTTCGCGAATCTTAATGGCTGAGACGGCCGAGCAAGCCCGGCTTGCATCAGGCGTCTCGGCAAGCGGATTGCTGTCCTGTTGTCGGACAGGCGAAGGCGCGCCAGGCAAAGGCGACGAAAGGCCTGCGGCAATACTCGCATTCTGCGGAACATTTGGTTCCCACGACGATGCGCGACCAAGGCAGGCCGGCTCGCGGTCGCCGGATCCGGTTGCAACGACGGGTCCCCGGGCCCGGTCGAGCTCCCGGCCGCGCACATCCCCCGTCCTTCAGGTCGCGCCTGGCTGCGGGCGCGCGGTCATCGCCAGTTTGGCGTCCCCTGGACCTGCTGGCAGAGGCGCGCCGGCATGGTGGGACAACGACCGGGCCTGCGGCTTGCCGCGATGACCGCGTCCCGGCCGCCATCATCGACGGCGCCGCCCGGCTCCACCAGGTCTGCGGCCTGGGGCAGCATGGCCGAGCGAGGCGCTGCCACCAGCCCGGCGCGTAGCGGCCGCGGTGCCGCAACTCTGGCGCCGATGCCGCCGCAAGCTCCGTCGGTGCCGGGCATCCTGACGCGGTGCTCCGGGCCATTGGCGGCGCGCCGCATGCTCCCTCGCGTATCGTGGGCCAGCACGGTTTGCTGCCCGACATCTTGGTGCGGGGGCGCCCTATTGCCACGGCGGCAACGCGCATCCTCGAGCGCCTGCCGGTCGGGCCGAGGGACAAGCCGCGCCGCCACCGAACAGATCGACGCGGCCGTATCGGGCGACGATGCGGAAAGCATCCCGATTGCCCGGCAGGCAGGCGCCGCATAGGATCAGCCGGGATCGCGGCGGGCACGATGTTCGGCATTGGGCGGGACATTCTCTTCGCGTCGGCACCTGCTTCGGGAACACCTCCACAGGGCGCGCCATGTCGTGCCGGGCGCGGACACGGATCAGGAATGAAGACCCTCATGCCATGGTCCGGGCCCGGCAGGCTTGCGTCGGGGTCATGCGCGCTGATCGGGCGCCGGGATGCCTTGGGCGCAATGACCCTTGCTACCCTGATCGGGCGGGACGGTCCCGCAGCCGCGGATCCCGGTCCGCTGCCCACGGCATGGGCGCAGTTCAAGGCGCGATTTGTCGGTCCTGAAGGTCGGGTATTGGATACCGGCCAGGCCGGCGCTTCCCATACCGAGGGCCAGGGCTGGGGCATGCTGGCGGCCTTGGCCGTCGGGGATCGCGCCGTCTTCCACCAGTTGCATGACTGGACCCGGAAGCAGCTCTCCCGGCCGACGGATTCCCTGTTTTCCTGGCGCTGGCGGCCTGGCCAGACACCGCCGGTGGACGATCCCAACAACGCCACGGATGGTGATCTCTACATCGCCTGGGCCCTGGCCCGGGCTGGTGAGCGCTGGGGCGATCCCGCGCTGCTGCGGGCGGCCCGAAGCATCGGTGCGGACATCCTGCGCCTGCTGCTGCGGGAGGCTCATGGACACCTTGTGCTGATGCCAGGCCTGCAGGGCTTCGAGGACGAGCAGCGGATCGTCCTGAACCCCTCCTACTACGTGTTCAGCGCATTCGCGGCGCTTGACCGGATCCTGCCGGATGCGCGCTGGCGACGGCTGACACGGGACGGACTCCGGCTGATGCGCCAGGCGCGCTTCGGCGCATCGGGCCTGCCGCCCGACTGGATCGAGCTGCAACGTGCGACCGGCACCGTCTCGCCGGCCCGGGGCTGGGAACCGCGCTTCGGCTTCGATGCCGTCCGGGTGCCGCTGTTGCTGTGCTGGGCGAACCATCGGGCCGAGCCCGTGCTGGCGGCCGCGGCGCGTTTCGCCGGCGACCCCGCGCGCGGGACGGTGCCGGCCTGGCTGGACCTGGAAACCGGCGCGGTCGCGCCTTATCCGGCATCCGGCGGGATGCAGGCGATCCATGACTACGCGTCGTGGTGCCTGAATGGCGGCCGGCCGCCCGCGCCGGCGCTGGCGGCGTCGGATGACTACTATTCCGCGGCGCTCAAGCTTCTGGTGCTGATGGCCGTGGCCGAAGCCTGAGGGCCAAGCCGCGGTTCGGCGCCGCGAGTTGGCTCGATTCGCATGCGGCGTCTCGGCAAGCGGATGGCGTCCCGGTTGTCGATCGAGCGGGGCGAGCCCTGCGAAGGCAGCGACAGGCCCGGCGCGGCACGCATCTCCGGCGGGCCACGCGGTTCCCGCCACGACGCCTCACCCGGCTCAGGCCGGCGCGGAATGGCGGGGCCGGTTTTCGCGGCGGCTTCGCGAAGCCCGTCGCGCTCGGGTCACGCACCACCCCGCCCGACGCGTCTGCGGGCAAGGCCTGCCGAACCTGTCGTGCAGGCCGCGACCGGCGTCAGGCGCGTCGCTTCCGGCGGCATTGCCCCGCTCGACCAGGGTCCGCGCCACCCCGCGCAACCGCTGCCGGAAACCGGGGCCGAGCCGGACGGCGCCGGTGACGATTGCGGCGGGGAGGCGACCACCTCGGCAGACCGCAGCCAGGGGCGTCTTCCCACCATCCTGGCCCGACTTTCCCGGCAGGGCCAAGGGCAGCCAACCCGGCGATGCCTCGTCGCGGCCTGCCGCTATCCGCAGCATCCGGCCGGGGTGGACGCCGCCCTGGCTGGCCGGCCGCATGGACGCGGCCAGGCGGGGCGGGCCGGCGCTGGGGTGCCCTGGCCCCGGCATGCGCCGCATCGCAACCGGGCAGCGGGCTTGGCGCCGCGCGGGTCGCGCAGGGACGTGAACGCCAGGCCGCCGGAATCGACCCCTCGGGCAGGCGCCGCCGCCCACCCGGCGTTCCCCGGCGGGCACAAAGCGCTGTAGCCTGCGCCCCTTCCATCGGGGAAGCGCGCCGATGCAGGACACGCAGACCACCCAGCGCACGCAGGCAGTCCCCAAGCGCCCGCCGCTGCACAAGGTGATCCTGCTGAACGACGACTACACGCCGCGCGACTTCGTGGTGCGCGTGCTGAAGGGCGAATTCCGCCTGAGCGAGGAGCAGGCGCGGCGTGTGATGATGACCGCGCATCGCCGCGGCGCCTGCGTGGTGGGGGTGTTCACGCGGGAGATCGCGGAAACCAAGGCGACCAACGCCACCGAGGCTGGCCGCAAGGCCGGCTACCCCCTGACCTTCACCACCGAGCCGGAGGAGTAGCGCCTGCCGACTGCCCGCGGCGCAGGCATGGCGACCACCCGGCAGGCCAGGGCCTGGGCAGGGCCTGGCCCGCCCGCCGCGGCCCGCCGGGCCAGGCCGCTTGACGCTTGGCGCCCCGCCGCGAACCATGCCGCGGGGCGCTGGGGTGGGGACCGCCATGGGCTATCGCGTCGGCGTGGACATCGGCGGGTCCTTCACCGACCTCGCCCTGCTGGATGACCGCACGGGCGAGGTGCGCAGCCTGAAGGTCTTCTCCCGCCCCGACCGGCCGGGAGAGGAGGTGCTGGCCGGCCTCGCCGGCCTGCGGGACCGGCACGGCATCGCGCCCGCCGAGATCGGCTATTTCACGCATGGCACCACGGTGGGGGTGAACACCGTCATCCAGCGCAAGGGGCCGCGCCTGGCGCTGCTGGTGACGCAGGGCTTCCGCGACGTGCTGGAGCTTGGCCGCCTGCGCGCGCCCGACATGTACGATTTGCTGTCGAAGCGCCCCGCACCCCTCGTCACCCGCGACCGCGTCTTCGAATTGCCGGAACGCCTGGCCGCCGATGGCAGCGTCCTGCAGGCGCTGTCCGACGCCCATGTGCTGGCGGCGGCGCAGGCCGCGCTGGCGGCGGGCGCGGAGGGCATCGTCGTCGCCCTGCTGCATGCCTGGCGCAACCCGGCGCATGAGCGGCAGGCGCGGGAAGCGCTGGCCCGCGCCCATCCCGGCCTGCCGGTCCTCTGCTCGGCCGAGGTCTGGCCCGTCCTCCGCGAATACGAGCGCACCGTCACCGCCACCATCGCCGGCTATGTCCAGCCGCGCGTCACGGCCTATCTCGATGGGCTGCAGGCGGCGCTGCGCGAGATCGGCGTGCCCTGCGAGGCGCGCGTCACCCGCAGCAATGGCGGCGTGATGACCGCCGAACGCGGCCGGCGCGAGGGCTTGCAGATGGTGCTGTCCGGCACCGCCGCCGGCGTCATCGGCGCCGGCTTCGTCGCGCGCATCGCCGGGCTGCGGGAATGCCTCAGCCTGGATATCGGCGGGACCAGCGCCGATGTCGCGCTGATTCGCGACGGCCAGCCGCGCTACGGCAGCGGAGAGGAGGTGGGGGAGTTCCGCATCCACATCCCCTCCGTCGCGGTGAGTTCGATCGGGGAGGGCGGCGGGTCCATCGCCTGGGTGGATGGCTTCGGCGTGCTGCAGGTGGGGCCGGAGAGCGCGGGCAGCACGCCCGGCCCGGCCTGCTTCGGCCGCGGCGGCACACGCCCGACCGTAACGGATGCCTTCGCCGCCTGCGGGTTGCTGGGCCGTGCCGATCTGGGTCATGGCGCGGCGCGGGTGGACGCGGACCGCGCCCGTGCCGCCATCGGCACCGTGGCGCAGCCGCTGGGCCGCGGCGTGGAGGAAACGGCGCAGGCGATGATCGAGGTCGCGGTGTCCGGCATGTATGCCCGCATCGGCGCCGCCACCGCCCGCTTCGGCGTGGACCCAAGGGAGACCGCACTGCTCGCCTTCGGCGGCGCCGGGCCCATGCTGGGCTGCTTCCTGGCGCGCGAACTCGGCGTGGCGGAGGTACTGGTGCCGCCGACGCCAGGCGTGCTGAGCGCGCTGGGCGGGCTGATCGCCGACCTGCGCAGCGATTTCCTCCGCACGCTGTACCTGCCGCTGGACGAAGCGGCCACGGACGCGGTCCGCGCCGGCTTCGCCGACCTCCGCCGCGACGCGCTGGACTGGCTGCGCGGCGAGCAGGGGCATGACGGCGAGGCGCAACTCGGCTACTCCGCGGATTGCCGCTACCGCGGCCAGTCCTACGAGATCGAGGCACCCCTCGACGATGCCGCGGCGTTGCAGGGGGACACCGCGGTCATCGCCGCCGCCTTCCATGCGGCGCATGCGGCGCTGTATGGCCATGCCGACCCGGAGGCGCCGGTGCAGGTTATCGCGCTGCGCGTCACCGCCACCGGCCCGACGCCCAAGCCGGTGCTATCCGACCTGCCCGCCGCCACCGCGTCGCCCATGCCCTTCGCCACCGACCGCGCCTGGCTGGACGGCGCCTGGCGGGAGGTGGCGTTCCACGACCGTGCCGCGTTGCGCGCCGGCCATCGCCTGCACGGCCCGGTGGTGGTGACGCAGGAGGATTGCACCACCGTCGTCCCGCCGGGACAGGCGGTGCTGGTGGACCGGCATGGCTGCCTGCGCATCCGCGCCGAGGAGGCCGCGCCATGAGCCTGGACCGCGCCCTGCTGCGCGTGCTGGCCAACCACGCCACCGCCGCCGCCGAGGCCATGGGCTGGACCCTGCTGCGGACGGCCCATTCGACCTTCGTGAAGGAGACGGAGGATTTCACCTGCCAGTTGCTGACGCCGGAAGGGCTCACCTTCGCCTCGCCGAAGAACTTCGGCGCGCACTGGTTCACCGGGCTCGACTACGGCCCGGCCATCGCGCTGATCGAGGAGGGGTATGAGGAGGGCGACATCGCCATCACCTCCGACCCCTATTCCGGCTTCGTCGCCACCCATGCGCCCGACACGCATCTGTGGAAGCCGGTCTTCCATGATGGCGCGCTGGTCTGCTTCGTCGGCTGCCATGTCCACAACACCGATGTCGGTGGCGCGGTGCCGGCCTCGCTCTCCCGCAGCCTGACGGAGGTGCATCAGGAAGGGCTGCGCATCCCGCCCATGAAACTCGCGCGGCGCGGCGTGCTGAACCAGGAATTGCTGCGGCTGATCGCCACCAATGTTCGCCTGCCCGCACAGAATCGCGGCGATCTGGGCGCGCAGATCGCCGCGGTGAACACGGGGGAGCGGCGGGTGCGGGAGATGATCGCCCGCTTCGGCCTGCCCGCCCTGCAGGCCGCCATGCCCGCGCTGCTGGACTATGCCGAGGCGCAGGCGCGCCGCGTCATCGCCGGCATCCCCGATGGCGACTATGCCTATGCCGACTATGCCGACGAGGATTCGCCCGGCGGCCGTCCCTGCCGCATCGCGCTGACCGTGCGGGTGCGGGGCGGCGAGGCGGAGCTGGACTTCACCGGCAGCGACCCGCAGCTCGCCTCCTCCCTCAACGTCCCGACCGGCGGGCGCGAACGGCATGCGCTGGCCATGGTCGGGCTGACCTTGGTGCTGAGCACGCTGGAGCCGGACCTGCTGCTGAATTACGGCGTCTATCGCCCGGCCCGCGCCGTGCTGCCGCCGGGCACGGTGCTGAACGCGCAGGCGCCGGCCGCCGTCGGCATGCGCAGCCTGACCTGCATGCTGGCCCAGGCGGTGACGCTGGGTGCCTTCGCCCAGGCCTTGCCGGAAAGGCTGACCGCGCTGCCGGCGGCGGGGCCGAGCCTGGTGAACGTGCGGACGAGCGACCGCGCCGGTCGCAGCTACATGGCCTCCATCGGGCCGATCGGCGGCGGCGGGGGCGGCGCCGCGCGGGCCGATGCCGATGATGGCGGCGGCTCGCTCTTTGGCTTCATCCGCAACACGCCGGTGGAGATCACGGAAGCCGAGTTGCCGATCCGCGTGCTGCGCTACGGCACGGTGCCGGACAGCGGCGGGCCGGGCCTGCATCGCGGCGGCACGGCGGCGGCGATGGAATTCCAGGTCTTCGCCCCCGGCTCCGTCGTCACCGCGCGCAACCGCGACCGCTCCGTCTTCGCCTCGCCCGGCATCCTGGGCGGGCGGCCGGGCGCGCCGGCGCTCTTCACCCGCACGCCGCCGCGCGGTACCCCCATCGATCTCGGCAATACCGATGTGGTGCCCTGCGGCCCGGGCGACACCATCCTGATCACCGGCGCGGGCGGTGGCGGCTATGGCGATCCCTTCGCCCGGCCGGTCGAGGCGGTGCTGCAGGACGTCGCCGGCGGCCTGGTGTCCGCGGGGGCGGCGCGGCGCGACTATGGTGTGGCGCTGGGCGCGGATGGCGCACTGGATGCGGCGGAGACGGCGCGGCTGCGCGCCGCCCCGCGCCTGGCGCCCGCCGGCTTCTTCACGCTCTGCGCGACGCGGGAGGGCTTCGAGCGCATCTGGACGCCCGCGCGCTACGCCGCGCTGACCGAGTTGCTGGCGACCCTGCCGGTGCATTGGCGCCATTTCGTGAAGCTGCGGCTGTTCGAGGCGGTGACGGAACCGGGCAGCGCGGCCGACATCGCCGCCGCCTTCGCCGCCCTGGGCGAGGCGCATCCGGAGCTCCGCGCGCCATGACCGCCATCGCGCCGTCCCGCCGCCGCCCGGACCTGCGCCGCGGCCTGGCCGCCACCCTGCTGCTGGCGCCGGGCGTGGCGCTGCTGGCGCTGGTGCTCGTCTGGCCCTTCCTCGTCATGCTGGGCATGTCGCTGCGGGAGCGTTTCCCCGGCCCCATCGTGTTCAGCCTGGCGAAATACGCCGAGTTCCTGGCCGACGACTACCTGCTGACGGTGGCGCTGCGCAGCTTTTCCCTGGCGCTAGCGGTCACCGCGCTGTGTGCCGTGCTGGGCTACCCCGTCGCCTGGTACCTGGCGCGGGCGCGGTCGCGCTGGGCGCATCTGGTCTTCCTCGGCACCATCTTCCCGCTGCTGGTCAGCATCGTCGTCCGCACCATGGGCTGGACCATCCTGCTGGGCAGCGAGGGCCTGGTGAATGCCGCGCTGCTCCGCCTTGGCCTCGTCAGCGAGCCGCTGCGGCTGATGCAGGGCTTCTGGTCGGTGGTGCTGGGCATGGTGCATGTGCTGCTGCCCTTCATGGTGCTGTCCATCGCCGCCGTGCTGGGCCGCATCGACGCCGCCTATGCCGAGGCGGCCTCGACGCTCGGCGCCACGCCGCTGCGGGGGTTCCTCTCCGTGACGCTGCCGCTGTCGGTGCAGGGCATCGCGGCGGGGTCGGTGATCGTCTTCTGCCTGACCATCGGCGCCTTCATCACGCCGCTCTGGCTCGGGCGCGGGCATGTCACGGTGATGGCGATCGCGATCCATGAGCAGATGGTGACGCTGGTGGACTGGCCGGGCGGCGCCGCCTCGGCCATGGTGCTGAGCTTCGCCACGCTGGCGCTGCTGGCGGGCTACGGCCTGCTGCTGCGCCGCTGGGCGCGCCGCTGATGACGGCGCGTCGCCTCCTCGGCGCCTATGTGGCGGTCGTCATGCTGTTCCTGGCGCTGCCAATCGCGGTGGTGATCCCCTCCGCCTTCGGGGAAGGCAATGCGCTGGCCTTCCCGCCGCAGGGATTCTCCCTGAAATGGTTCGCCGCCATCCTGGAACGGCCGGCGCTGCTGGCCGCGGCGGCGAACAGCGCCGCCATCGCCGCGGTCGCCACCGGCGTGTCGCTGGTGGTGGGCACGCTCAGCGCCTTCGCCCTGCGCCGCTACGCCTTCCCCGGCCGCGGCGCGCTGATGGCGCTGTTCATGGCGCCGCTGGTCTTCCCAGCCATCGTGCTGGCGGCGGCCATCGCCATGGTGCTGGCGCCGATGGGGCTGGTCCGCAACTTCTGGGGCCTGGTGCTGGCGCATATCGTGGTGGTGCTGCCCTACGTCGTCCGCACCGTCTCCGCCACCCTGGCGGAGGTGGACCGCGCCTGGGAGGAAGCGGCACTGACGCTCGGCGCGAGCCCCTGGCGGGGCTTCACCAGCGTGACCCTGCCGCTGCTGCGACCGGGGCTCGTCGCGGGCGCGACCTTCTCGCTCATCATCTCCTTCGACGAGTTCACCATCTCGCTCTTCCTCGTCGGCAGCGGGATGATGACCCTGCCGATCGAGATGTACAATTACGCCGAATACAGTCTGGACCCGGTGCTGGCCGCCGTTTCCACCTTGCTGATCCTGCTGACCACCGCGGCGGTGCTGGCGGTGGAGCGCACCGTGGGCCTGGGGAAGCAGTTCTCGTGAACGCGAAGGGCGTGGCGCTGTTGGGCGTCGCCAAATGGTACGGCAAGGTGCCGGCGGTGCAGGGCGTGGACCTCGAGGTCGCGCCGGGCGAGATGGTCAGCCTGCTCGGGCCGAGCGGCTGCGGCAAGACCACCACGCTGCGCATGATCGCGGGGCTGGAGGTGCCGGATGCCGGCGAGATCCGCATCGGCGGCACGCGCGCGAACGAGGTGCCGCCCTGGCGCCGCAACATCGGCATGGTGTTCCAGAACTACGCGCTGTTTCCGCACAAGACGGTGGCGGAGAATATCGGCTACGGCCTGGTGATGCGCCGCCGGCCGCGGGCCGAGATCGCCACCCGCGTCGCCGATGCCATGCGGCAGGTGCGGCTGGAGGGGCTGGAGGACCGCATCCCGTCCCAGTTGTCCGGCGGCCAGCGGCAGCGCGTGGCGCTGGCCCGCGCCCTGGTGACGCGGCCGGACGTGCTGCTCTTCGACGAACCCCTGGCGGCGCTGGACCGCAAGCTGCGTGAGCAGATGCAGGTGGAGATCCGCCTGCTGCAGCGGGAGGTGGGCATCACCACCATCTTCGTCACGCACGACCAGGACGAGGCGCTGACGCTGTCCGACCGTATCGTGGTGATGGAGGAAGGCCGCATCGTCCAGGCCGGCACGCCGGACGAGATCTACGAACGCCCGCGCAGCCACTTCGTCTCCGACTTCATCGGCATGATGAATGCGATGCGCGGCACCGCCACCGGCCAGGGTGCGGGCGGGCTGCTGGTGCGGCTGGCCGGCGGGCGGGAATTGGCGGTGCCGGAGGCCGCGGCGGCGACCGGCAGCGCAGTGGAGATCATGCTGCGGCCGGAGAAGGTGCAGGTGAACCCGCCGCAGGCCGAAGGGCTGGTGCTGGCGCAGGGGCGGGTGGCGCATATCGTCTATCTCGGCGCGGTCACCTACCTGCATGTGACGGTGGAAGGCGGCGCGACGATGCTGGCCATGCAGGCGAACGGCCAGGGCATGCCCGCACCGCGCCTGGGCGATGCGGTGACCTTGGGCTGGCGGGCGGCCGACATGGTCTGCTTCGCGGCGCCGTGACAAGACCGACAACGGGAGAGCGAGACATGACCGAGACGCCCGACATCCTCCGCGAATTCACCGCCGGCACGCGCCGGCGGGCGCTGCTCCAGGGCCTGGTCGCCATGGGCGCCGGCGGCGCCAGCTTCCTCCGCTTCGCCGAGGCGCTGGCGCAGGCGCCGGCCGGCGATGTGGCGCAGATCACCATCCTCTCCCAGCCCGGCGCGGTGCCGGACATCCTGCGCGACGTCACGCTGCCGCAGTTCCGCACGCGCCAGGCTTCGACCGAGGTGCGGCTGGAAGTGGCGACCAATGCCGCCGGCTATCCGCGCATGCTGACGCAGCGCGCCAACCCGGTGATCTCGGGCGGCATGTTCAACGACATCTTCGCCCAGCGCGGCCGCGCGGACGGCATGTTCGCGCCCTTCAACCGGGAATTCGTCCCCAATGCATCGAAGCTGCCGGCGGGGCTGGCGACGCCGGGCGGTCTCGGCATCCCGTTCCACCTCTCGCCCTTCGCCATCATGTACAACCCGGACCGCATGGAGGCGCCGCAGTCCTGGAACGACCTGTACGACCCGAAGCTGCGCGGCCGCGTGGCGATGTGGGACGCCTATTACGACGGCTACATCATGGCCGCGGTCGCCGCCGGCAAGCCGCCCTCGGTCGAGGAAGGCATCCGCGCCTGGGCGCCGCACAAGGCGAATATCGGCGCCTGGGTGAACAGCCCGGTGGTGGCGGAGGACATGGTCTCCCGCGGGGAGATGTGGTGCGCGCCGCACTGGGGCAGCTTCATGGGACAGGCGCGGGCACGCGGCAACCGTCTCGCCTTCGTCGTGCCGAAGGAAGGCGGCGTGCAGTGGACCGGCCACATGCAGGTCTGCACCGGCTTCAATCCGCGTGTGACGGAGTTGACGCAGCGCTATCTCGACACCTGGTTGTCCGACGAATGCCAGATGGCCTGGATCACCCGCGGCTTCTTCTCGCCGGCCAGCACCGCCGTGCAGGTGCCCGACAACCTGAAGGCCGACAGCGTGATCATGAGCGCGGAGGAGGCGCAGCGCCGCCTGGTGAAGCCCGATTTCGAGAGCATCGGGCCGAACATGCCGCGGCTGACGCAGATGATCATCCGTACGCTGAAGGGCTGAGCCTGTGCCCGCATCCCGCATCCTGGTCTGGGGCGCCGGCGCCATCGGCGGTACGGTCGGCGCCTATCTGCGACGCGCCGGCCATGACATCACCTTCGTGGATACGGATGCGGCGCATGTCGCGGCCATCGCCCGCGACGGGCTGCGCATCACCGGCCCGATCGAGCAGTTCACCGTCCGCGCGCCGGCCTTCACGCCGGCGGATGTCACGGGGGTCTGGGACCGCATCTTCCTCTGCGTGAAGGCGCAGCACACCCGCGCAGCGTCGGAGGCGCTGGCGCCGCATCTGGCGCCGGGCGGCTATGTCCTGTCGCTGCAGAACGGGCTGTGCGAGGAGGTCATCGCCGGCGTGGTGGGGCCGGAACGGGTGGTCGGCGCCTTCATCAATTTCGGCGCCGACTGGCAGGCGCCGGGGGAGGTGCAGTTCGCCAACCATGGCGCGGTGGTGCTGGGCGAGACCGATGGACGCATGACGAAGCGGCTTTCGGCGCTGCATGCGGAAATGCTGGAATTCGCGCCGCATGCGATCATGACGGACGACATCCACGGCTATCTCTGGGGCAAGCTGGGCTACGGCATCCTGCTGTTTGCCCAGGCGCTGGGGCAGTTGGGCATCGCGGATTGCCTGGCGCGGCCGGAATTGCTGCCGCTGTGGCGGTCGCTGGGGGCGGAGGTGAATGCGGTGGCCGCCGCGCTCGGCGTGCAGCCGCGCGGCTTCAACGGCTACGACCCCGCGGCCTTCAGGCCCGGGGCGAGCGAGGCGGCGGCGCGCGAGTCCGTCGTCGCCATGGTCGCCTTCAACCGGCCCAATGCGAAGACGCATTCCGGCATCTGGCGCGACATCGCGGTGCGCAAGCGGACCACGGAGGTGGATGCGCAGATCGCACCCATCGCCGCCATCGGCGCGAAGCACGGCATCCCGTGCCCGGTGACGCAGCGGCTGGTGGACATGATCCATGCGGTGGAGCAGGGGCGGCTGCCGCAGGCGGATGCTAACCTGGATGCGCTGATGCGGGGGTAGGTGTCGCTGCCCCCTGCACCCCCGTATGAGTCAAACTCGAGGGTTCCAAGGGCCCTTCGGCCCTTGGCGGGTGGAGTTTGAGGAGGGCAGAGCCCTCCTCAAGTCTTCCCATCCCGCGCATCCGCTTCCCGCGCTGCCGCCGCACGCCGCCCCGGCTCGCCATACCCGCCGCCGCCGGCGGTCTCGATCACCACGCGGTCGCCCTTCTGCAGCCGCGTTACGATCTTGGAGGGGATCACCTCCTGCGTGCCGTCGCTTCGGTGGATCACGGAGCGCGCCATGGCCCCCGGCGCGCCGCCGAACAGCCCGCCGGCCGCGCTGAAATGGCGTTCGCTGCGATGGGTGAAGCTCACCTCGTCCACAAGCGCCTCGTATTCGCGGATGGTGCCCAGGCCGCCGCGGTACTCGCCATCCCCGCCCGAGCCTGGCCGCAGCGCGACGCGGTTCAGGCGGATGGGCGTTTCCATCTCCGCCGCCTCGGCCGGCAGGTTCATGCAGTTGGTGGCGTCGGTCTCGATCACGTCCACGCCGTCCGCGCCGCGCGCCGCACCGCTGCCGCCGGCGATCAGGTCGCCGGTGACGAAGGGCGTGCCATCCGCGCGTTTCCCGCCGAAGGCGACGATCACCATCTGCCCGGCGGAGGGCGCCGGGACGCGGTCCGGCAGCACCTCCGCCATCGCGGCCAGGATGGTGCCGGTGATGCGCTTGATGGTGGAGGTGCGGGCATTGACCGGCGCCGGCGCGCGCGGGTTCACCAGCGTGCCCTCCGGCAGGTGCAGGGAGATGGGGCGGAAGCAGCCACCATTGGTCGGGATGCGCGGATCGGTCAGCGCGCGCACCGCGAAGCAGGCGGCGGCGAGCGAGCCGGAGGGCACGCAGTTCAGCGGCCCGCGCACCTGCGGGGAGGTGCCGGTGAAGTCGATATGGATCGCGTCGCCCTTGATGGTGACGGCGACCTCGATCCGGATCGGCTTGTCCAGCTCCACGCCGTCATTGTCTAGCCAGTCCACCGCGCGCCAGGTGCCGTCGGGGATGCCGGCGAGTGCCAGCCGCGTCATGCGCTCCGACCGGTCGAGCAGCTCGGCGAACAGCGCGGTCAGCGCATTGCCGCCCTGCTTCTCCGCCAGTTCGGCCAGGCGGCGGGCGCCGATGGAACAGGCGCTGACCTGGGCATGGATGTCGCCCATCACCGTGTCGGGGATGCGGACATTCTGCCGGATGATCGCTTCCAGCGTCGCGTTCACCACGCCGCGGTCGCGGAATTTCAGCGGCGGCAGGCGCAGGCCTTCCTGGAAGATCTCGGTGGCGTTGGTGGGAACGGATCCGGCCGACAGCCCGCCCATGTCCTGGTGATGCGTCATCGCCGCGCTGAAGGCGATGATGCGGCCGCCGGCAAACACCGGCTGCACGATGGCGATGTCCGGCAGATGGGTGCCGCCGCAATAGGGGTCGTTGAGCAGGTAGGTGTCGTCGGGCTGCATCGTCGCCGGCGGGAAGTCCCGCAGGATGCGCCCGACCGCCGGGATCAGCGTGGCGAGGTGGATGGGAATCGAGCAGGACTGCGCCAGCGTCTGGCCATCCGCGGTGAACAGGCCGGCCGAGGCGTCCAGCCCCTCCTTCACGATCGGCGAGAAGGAGGAGCGGAGCAGCGTCGCCTGCATCTCGTTGGCGATGCCTTCCAGGCGGTGGCGCATGACCTCGACCGTCACGGGGTCGAGATCGGCGGTGGTGAACTCCGTGGTCATGCGGCGTCCCTCCGCAGCAGCAGGGCGGCGCCGTCCGGCGCGAGGCTCGCGGTCCAGCCGGGCTCGACCAGGGTGGTGGTGTCCACCTGCTCGATGATGGCGGGGCCCGGGATGCGGTGCTGCGGGCCGATGGCGGCGCGCTGCCAGATGGCGGCCGGTACCGGGTCCGGGTGCTGGCGGACGCGGATCGGGCGCGTGGTGGGCGGCGGCGCCGCCCCGGCCCGCGTGGCGCCGCCGGCGGCGCTGCCGCCGCCCGCGCGATGCACCGTGCGCAGGTTGACGAATTTCGCCGGCAGCGGCGGCGCATGGCCATAGACGCGGTCATGCGCGGCGAGGAAGGCCTGGTAGGCGGCGCCCACCGGGTCCGCTGCCGAAAAGTCCAGCGGCACCTCCAGCCAATAGGACTGGCCGATGTAGCAGAGATCGGCGCTGTGGCCGACCTGCACATCCGTGCCGGCGGGCAGCCGCTCCTCCGCCATCAGCGCGGCGCAGCGATCGTCCAGCGCCGCCAGGGCGGGTTGCAGCAGCGCGGAGTCGAGCCCGGCGCAGGGATGCGGGAAGGCGCCGGCCACCTCGTGCTCCACCGGCGCGCCGAGCAGGCCGGCGGCGGCCAGCACGCCGGGATGCGGCGGGACGATGATCGTGGATATGCCCAATTCCTCGGCCAGGGCGCAGCCATGCAGCGGGCCGGCGCCGCCCAGCGGCAGCAGCGCATAGCCGCGCGGGTCGATGCCGCGGCCGATGGACACCAGCTTGATCGCCTCCGCCATCTGCGCATTCAGCACGCGATGGATGCCGAGCGCGGCGCGGGCGGGGTCCATGCCCAGGGGCTCCGCGACCTCCCGCCGCAGCGCCGCCTCGGCCAGCGCCGGGTCCAGCCGCATGCTGCCGCCGGCGAAGCGCGCCGGGTCGATATAGCCCAGCGCGACGGAGGCATCGGTGACCGTCGCGCGGGTGCCGCCGCGGCCATAGCAGGCCGGGCCGGGCTCGCTGCCCGCGGAATCCGGGCCGACGCGCAGCGTGCCTGCGGCATCGATCCAGGCCAGGCTGCCGCCGCCCGAGCCGATGGCGGTGACATCCACCATCGGCACGCGCACCGGGAAGCCGTCGATCAGGCCTTCGGCACGGATCAGCGGGCGGCCATCGCTCACCAGCGCGATGTCGCAGGACGTGCCGCCGACATCGACGGTGATCAGGTCGCGGTATCCGGCCGAAAGCCCGACCGCCAGGCCGCCCACGACGCCGCCAGCGGGGCCCGAGAGGAACAGCCGCACCGGCCGCTGCCGCGCGACGCCGGCGGCGGTGAGGCCGCCGCGCGACTGCATCACCTGCAGGGTGGCGCCGACCCCGGCCCGCGCAAGGCCGCTTTCCAGGTTCGCCAGGTAGTCGGCGACCAGCGGCTTCACATAGGCATCGAAGCCGGTGGCGCAGGTGCGTTCGTATTCGCGGAAGGCCGGATCGACGGCGGAGGAAAGCGAGACCGGCAGGCCCGGGCTCATCTCCGCGACGATCTCGGCGATCCGCTGCTCATGCGCCGGGTTGAGGAAGGAGAACAGCAGGCAGACGGCGATGGCCTGCACGCCCTGGTCCAGCAATTCCCGCACCGCCCGGCGCGCCTCCTCCTCCTCCAGCGGGACCAGCACCTGGCCGGATGCATCCAGGCGTTCCCGCACCTCCCGCCGGTAGCGGCCGGGGGCGAGGAAGCCGGGCGTCTCCGGCCGCAGCACCAGGTCGTACATCTGGTGGCGCATCTGCCGGCCGATCTCGAGGACGTCGCGGAACCCCTCGGTGGCGATCAGCCCGATGCGGGCGCCCTTGCGTTCCAGCACCGCATTGGTGGCGACGGTGGTGCCATGCGCGAAGCGGGCGATCGCCGCGGCCGGCACGCCCCAGTCCGCGCCGGCCGTTTCCAGCGCCGCCAGCACGGCGCGGCTGGGATCGGCGCGGCTGGTCGCCACCTTGGTCAGGCGGATGCTGCCATCCGGCGCGCGGCAGACCACGTCGGTGAAGGTGCCGCCGATATCGATGCCGAACTGGTAGCCCCGCGCCGTCAGGTCCGCGCCCTGCATCCCCGCCCGCTCCGTCGCTGCGCCGGGCGATCCTATCAGGACCGGACCGCGCGCCTACCCTCGGCGCCCGGCCGCGGCGCGTTCCGCCGTCCGGGTCGTGACTTGACTTGGGCGGACCAAGCGTCTCTGCCGCGGGCATGGCTTTCCGCACGCTCCGCGACGCCGCTTCGCCTCCGCCCGTCCCATCGGCTGCCGCGGGGCGGGCACCGCCGGCATCCCAGCCGGCCGCACGGGACCCGCATCATGGGGACTGAGGGCGGCGCCGAGGCGTTCCTCGACGGGCTGGAGGGGGAGATCGCCGGGCGGCTGCGCCGCCACGACTGGGCGGCCACCCCGCTCGGCCCCATCCAGGGCTGGCCGCAGAGCCTGCGCAGCGCCGTCGGCCTCATGCTCGCGGCGCTGCAGCCGGCCCATGTCGCCTGGGGCCCGGCGCTGACCTGCCTCTACAACGACGGCCTCATCCCCATCCTCGGCGCCAAGCACCCGGACGGGCTCGGGCGGCCCTTCGCCGTGCTCTTCGCCGAGATCTGGGAGGAATTCCGCCCGCTGGTCGCGGCGACCATGGCCGGCCAGGCGCAGCATTTCGTGGACCGGCCGGTGCCCCTGGCATCCCGCCCGGACCGGCCGATGAGCTGGTTCACCTTCTCCTGGACGCCGCTGCGGGACGAAACCGGGGCGGTCGCCGGCTTCTTCTGCGCCGCCACCGAGACGACCGAGAAGGTGCTGGCCGAACGGGCGCTGCAGGCGCGGCGCGAAAGCGACCTGCGCGAGAGCCGGACGGAGGCCGGGCGCCAGCGCCGCCTCTACGAGGCGATCCTGAGCAACACGCCCGACCTCGCCTATGTCTTCGACCTCGACCACCGGTTCATCTACGCCAATGAAGGCCTGCTGCGGATGTGGGGCCGGCGCTGGGAGGAGGCGATCGGCCGCACCTGCCTCGAGCTCGGCTATCCCGACTGGCACGCCGAGATGCATGACCGCGAGATCGACCAGGTCGTCGCCACCCGGCAGCCGGTGCGCGGGGAGGTGCCCTTCACCGGCACCTTCGGTCGCCGGATCTACGACTACATCCTGGTCCCCGTCCTCGGCGCCGATGGGGAGGTGGAGGCGGTGGCCGGCACCACCCGCGACGTCACCGGCTGGCAGGAGACGGTGGCGGCGCTGCGGGATGGCGAGCAGCGCCTGCGCCTGGTGGTCGAGACGGCGCGCGACTACGCCATCTTCACCACCGATGCCGAGGACCGGATCGAGGCCTGGTGGCAGGGCGCCGAAGCCGCCTTCGGCTGGTCCGCGGAGGAGGTGGTCGGCCGCAGCTCCGCCATGACCTACACGCCCGAGGACCGGGCGGTCGGCGTGCCGGGGCGGGAGGTCGAGGCGGCGAGCGTCGCCGGCCGCGCGCCCAACATCCGCTGGCACCAGCGCAAGGACGGCACCCGCGTCTTCATCGAGGGCGTGCGGACGGCGCTGCGCGGCCCGGACGGCAGGCTGCGCGGCTTCCTCAAGATCGGCCAGGACGTGACCGAGCGCCGCCGGGTGGAGGAGCAGCTGCGGGAGAGCGAGGCGCGGTTCCGCCACATGGCCGACAGCGCCCCGGCGCTGATCTGGATGACCGATGCCGGCGGCGAGGTGGTCTTCGCCAACATGCATTTCGACCATGTCTTCGGGTGCCCGGCGGCGGAGATGCTGGGCCGCGGCTGGCTGCGCCTGCTGCTGCCGGAGGACCGCGGCGCGTTCGAGGCCGCCTTCGCCGCCGCCTTCCGCGCCCGGCGGTCCTTCCGCGCGGAGATGCGGGTGCATGACCGGGTCGGCGAGGCCCGCTGGCTGCGCTGCGAGGGCGTGCCGCGGCTGGACGATGCCGGCGGCTTCCTCGGCTACACCTTCTGCGGCGTCGACATCACCGAGGCGCGGCTGGCGGCGGAGGAGCTGGAGCAGCGCGTCAGCGAGCGCACCGCCGAGCTGGTGGCGGTGGCCGAGACGCTGCGGCAGGTGCAGAAGATGGAGGCGGTCGGCCAGCTGACCGGCGGCATCGCGCATGACTTCAACAACATGCTGCAGGGCGTCGCCGGCGCGGTGGAGCTGGCGCGGCGCCGCATCGCGGAAGGCCGGACCGAACAGGTGCCGCGCTACCTGGAAGCGGCGCACCAGGCAGCGGACCGCGCGGCGGGGCTGACCCGGCGCCTGCTGGCCTTCGCCCGGCGGCAGCACCTAGACCCGCGGCCGGTGGGGCCGGACGGGCTGATCGCCGGCATGGCGGACCTGATCCGCCGCACCGTCGGGCCCGGCATCCGGCTGGTGCTGGACCTGCGGGAGGATGCCGGCTGCGTGCTGTGCGACGCGAACGAGCTGGAGAGCGCGCTGCTCAACCTCTGCATCAATGCGCGCGACGCCATGGCCGAAGGCGGCCGCCTGGCAATCGGCACGCAGCGCCTGCCCCTGTCGGAGGCGGAGGTCGCCGGCCAGGACGGCATGCTGCCCGGCGAATACATCGTCATCTCGGTGGCCGACACCGGCACCGGCATGCCGCCCGAGGTGCTGGACCGCGTCTTCGAGCCCTTCTTCACCACCAAGCTGCTCGGCCAGGGCACCGGCCTGGGGCTGAGCCAGGTCTATGGCTTCGCCCGCCAGACCGGCGGCCGCGTCGGCATCGAGAGCCGGCCCGGCGAGGGCACCACCGTGCGGCTCTTCCTGCCGAACCGGCCGCCGGCCGAGGCGCCGGCCCCGCCGCCCGCGCCGGCCGCCGCCCTGCCGGAGCGGGCCGGGGCGGGGGAGGTGGTGCTGCTGGTGGATGACGAGGCGGCGGCGCGCGGCCCGGCCGCGGAGCGGCTGCGCGAACTTGGCTACCGCGTGCTGGAGGCGTCGGACGGGCCGACGGCGCTGCGCATCCTGGGCGACGGCGCCGCCATCGACCTGCTTGTCACCGATGTCGGGCTGCCCGGCGGCATGAATGGCCGGCAATTGTCCGAGGCGGTGCAGGAACGGCGGCCGGACCTGCCGGTGCTGTTCATCACCGGCTATGCCGGCACCGCGCTGCCGCCGGGCCATGAGGTGATCGCCAAGCCCTTCGCGCTGGAAGCGCTGGCGGGACGGGTGCGCAGCCTGCTGGCGGCGGCGGCCCAGGCCGGGGCGGCGCGGCCCGCCGGCGCGTGACGGCATGGCTCCGCAGCCGGGCGCCGGGCCGGGCGGCAGGCC
>NZ_SMOA01000610.1 GCF_004353985.1 Paracraurococcus ruber
GCGCGAGCGCGGTGCCGAGTGCGGCGGCCGAGACCGCGCCGACGCAGCGGGATGCGCATTTGCGCTGTATTGCCGAACGCGGCCGGATGGGCTGGCAGCGCGCGTCGGGCTACAACTGGCGCGCCTTGGTGGAAGCCGACGTCTCACGGTGGAAACGCGTCATCGGCGGCGGGCTGCGCTCGCAAACGGACGGGCGCCAGGCGACCGAGGTGGCCATCGCCGCCAACGTGCTGAACCGCATGCTCGAGCTTGGGCGGCCGGAATACGTCCGCATCGCATGATCCCATATGCGGGCAGGGATCTATGCGTTCACGCCGCTGACCCATGCAACACGATGGCTCTACGCTTCACGTGACCTCGTGCCCGGTGTCGCCGCCAGCCCGCGCAGCGACACCGGCCGGCCTGCCGCCGGGGATGGTGGCCGCCGCGATCCGCCTGCGGGCAGGAGGCCCGGCCGCGTGCCGTCCGCTATTGTCTCGATCTTCGCGCCCAGCTCCCTGCCGGACGCGCTGCTGTCGCTCACCCTGCTCGTCGCGATGCTCTGGCTGTGTGCCGTCGCAGCGGTCTGGTGCCGGCAGGACCAGCTGATCTTCCGGCCCGATGCCCGCCCGCTCGGCGGGGTGCCGCCGGCCCTCGCCGCGCTCCGTTTCCGCGAGGCCCGGCTGACCACCGGCGACGGCCTCGAACTTGACTTCTGGGCAGCTGACCCGCTGCCCGGGATGGGTGCCGTCGCAATGTGTGTTGGAAATGGCGTAACGGCGTCTCCAGCATGGTGACGGTATCGGCTCAGGCGGCGAGGTCAATGCTGCTCTTGGCAGGCGGCTGACCAAGGCTCTGCCAGCCATCGACCTTGCGCATGCTGATCTGGCCTTAGTGTCCATCCGGGAACATGGTGAGTCATCTGAATCGGTTGTGACTGGCGGGTTGCGGCGGGTGGTGCGCGATTTGGCGGGATGTGGACGCCGGAGAACCGCGGTCGGTATGACCGCAGCA
>NZ_SMOA01000611.1 GCF_004353985.1 Paracraurococcus ruber
CGCAGCCGCAGCCCGGTCCCCGCCGCCTCGGCCTCGCCGCCGGCCTCGCTGGCCACCGCCGCCAGGCGGTCCAGGGCGGCCGGCGGCGTCCCTTCGGCGGGGCCGATGGTCAGCACGCCGCCCGCCGCCGTGTCCTCCACCGCCAGCGTCAGGGCGACGCCGCGCGGCTGCGCCTCGTTGATCTCCTGCGCCAGGGCGATCAGCGCCTCCTCCAGCGCGCTGCGCTCCAGCAGCACGGGCGGGTCATGCTCGGCCAGGGTCAGCACCAGGGCGCTGGGCCCGGGCAGCAGCATGGACAGCAGGGGCTCGATCGCCCGCAGCGCCTCCGACAGCCGGATCGCCTCCTGCACCCCCGCCGGGCGGCGGATGAGCGAGAGGATGGACCGGCTCGTGCCCTCGAAGCGGCGGGCGGCCGCCTCCACCCGCGCCAATTGGCGCTGCGGCCCGCCTTCCGCCGCGGTGCGCTTCAGCATCTCCAGATTGGCGAAGATGACGGTCAGCAGGTTGTTGATGTCGTGTTGCACCGTGCGGGCAATCCCGCCGATGGCCGCCATGCGCTCCGCCTGTCGCCGCAACCCGGTGTCCTCCGCCGTCATCCGCCTGCCTGTCCCACCTGGTCCGCCACGCATTTATGACCCCGCCGGAGGCCGGGAGTCGGTTCGTCCGGCGGAATTGTCGGGGCTGCGGCGCATGGGCTACAGCCCGGCCTCCGCGATGTCCCGGAACAGCCGGGCGGGCAGGGTACCGCCGCGCACATCGTCCATCGGCCGTCCGTCGTCATTGCCCAGCCAGATGCCGATGACGGTATTGCCCAGGATGCCGACGAACCAGGCATCGCGGAAATCCTGCGTGGTGCCGGTCTTGCCGGCGACCCCCCGGCCGGGGAGGGCCGCGGCGCGGCCGGTGCCGCGCGCCACCACCGCCTCCAGCATCCGCCGCATCGCCGCCGCGTCCTCCGGCGCCGCCGCCCGCTGCGGCGCCGCGCGGGGCAC
>NZ_SMOA01000612.1 GCF_004353985.1 Paracraurococcus ruber
GGGCGGGGGCAGCCCGATCGGCCGGCACCCGCGGGCAGCCCGCGCCGGCGGCAGCCTCGCCGGCCATGGCCGCCGGGCGGTGCGGTTGGCCGGCGCCGGCCGAAGCCCGAGCCGGCATCCGGCTTCGGGCGTCCCGGCCGGCATCCGCCGCCTGGGACCCCCGGGCGCTGGCCGGCCGGGAGTCGAGGCCGGCCCCCGCCGGCGGACATCCTGGCCGGCCCCCGCACGCCGGCCGAAGCGCCCGGCGCCCCGGGCTACCCCGCCACCGGCCCCGTCCAGGAAGGAATCCCGCCGCGTGTCCATCGCCCTCGCCCTCCCCCTCGCCCCGCCCGCCGATCCGCGCCCGGCCCTGGACCGCGCGCGGGCGGCACAGGCGCGCGGCGAGCATGCGGCGGCGCTGCCGCTGCTGGTCGAGGCCATCGCCGCCGACCCCCTGCGCCCCTGGCCGCGGCTGTTGCGGGCACAGTCGCTGCGCGCCCTCGGCCGGGCGGCGGAGGCGGCGGCCGCCTATCTCGCCCTGCTGCTCGACCATCCCGCCCAGGCGGAGGCGCGGATCGGCCTCGGCCAGCTCGCCCTGGCGCGCGGCGCGCGGGAGGAAGCGCTGGTGCAGTTCCAGGCCGCCGCCGCCGCCGCGCCGGGCAATCCCTGGCCGCGGCTGGAGGCGGCGGGGGTGCTGCAGGCGCTCGGCCGCGGCGCCGAGGCGGAGGCGCTCTGCGCCGAGGTCCTGGCCGACCATCCCGGCCAGCCGGAGGCGCTGCTGCGGCTGGGCCGCGCCGCCGCCGCGCGGGGCGAGACGGCTGCGGCCCTGACACGCTTCCGCGCCGCCGCCGCGGCCGCGCCGGCCAATCCCTGGCCGCGGCTGGAGGAAGCCCATCTGCTGCGCGGCCAGGGCGATGCGGCAGCCGCCGAGGCGCTGTACCGGGCGCTGGCCGAGGCGCACCCGCGGCTGGCGCCGGCGCGGCTCGGCCTCGGCCATCTCGCCCGCGGCCG
>NZ_SMOA01000613.1 GCF_004353985.1 Paracraurococcus ruber
GGGGCCGGGCCGGGGCAGGCCGGCGGATGCCGGCAGGCTGCGGCGGCGCGCCCGCCTGCGCCGGGATGCCCGCGGCGGACCGGCCCCCGCTGCGGCCCGCCATCCGCCCTGGAGAGCGAGACATGACCCGACCGCCCGGCGCCCTGGCACGATGCGGCCGCTGAAGCCGGTCGCGCCCGGCGCGCGCATCGCCCTCGGCGCCGGCTTCTTCGCCGCCTTCCTCGCCGCCTGGGCCTGGGTGACCTATGGCGGCCTGGTCCCGCCGCTCTTCCTCGCCTCGCCCGGGAAGACGCTGGCCGCCGGCTGGTCGCTGCTGACCGAGTTCGGTTTTCTGGGGGATATCGCGGTCACGGTCTTCCGCGTGGTCGGCGGCTTCCTGATCGCCGCCGTCATCGCCGTGCCGCTCGGCCTGCTGATGGGCGCCTTCAAGCCGGTGGAAGCCTTCTTCGAGCCCTTCTTCTCCTTCGCCCGCTACCTGCCGGCCTCGGCCTTCATCCCGCTGCTGATCCTCTGGGCCGGCGTGGGGGAGGCGCAGAAGCTGGCGGTGATCTTCATCGGCAGCGTCTTCCAGCTGGTCATCATGGTGGCGGTCGTCGCCGGCGGCACGCGCCTGGACCTGGTGGAGGCGGCCTATACCCTCGGCTCCCGCCCCTTCTCCATCCTGCGGCGGGTGGTGATCCCGGCGGCGGCGCCGCAGGTGGCGGAGACGCTGCGCCTCGTCCTCGGCTGGGCCTGGACCTATGTGATCGTCGCCGAGCTGATCGGGGCGAGTTCCGGCATCGGGCACATGATCATGGACAGCCAGCGCCTGCTGGACACCGGCCAGATGATCTTCGGCATCGTGGTCATCGGCATCATCGGCCTGCTGACCGATTTCGCGGTGAAGGCGCTGAACCGCTGGCTGTTCCCCTGGGCGGCGCTGTGACGGCCGTCGCGGCGGCTGGCGGCCGGCGCCGGGCGGGCCCGCCGGCGCGGC
>NZ_SMOA01000614.1 GCF_004353985.1 Paracraurococcus ruber
ACCCGGCGGCGCCGGGCGATGCCGAATGGCTGCTCCGCCTGCTGCCGCTGCCGGCGGGGGGCCAGGCGGCGCTGCTGCTGCTGGTCGGCGACCGCACCGCCGAGCGGCGGGCCGAGGCGAGGCTGGCGGCGGCGGCGCAGCTGGAGACCGTCGGGCGGCTTGCCGGCGGCATCGCGCATGACTTCAACAACCTGCTCACCGCCATCCTGGGCGGGGCGGAGGCGGCGCGCGCCGCCGACCTGCCCGCCGCCGCGGCGGCGGAGCTGGCGCAGGTGGAGGATGCGGCGCGGCGCCGCCCTGGTGAAGCAGCTTTTGGCCTATGCCCGGCAGCAGCGGCTGCAGCCCGAGGTGGTGGCGCTGAACGACCGCGTCGCCGGCATGGCGCCGCTGCTGCGCCGGCTGCTGGGCCAGGAGGTGCGGCTGGAGTTGGCGCTGGAGGAGCCGGCGCGGCGGGTGCGGGTGGACCCGACCGAGCTCGACCGGGTGATCATGAACCTGGCGGTGAATGCCCGGGATGCGATGCCGGGGGGCGGGACGCTGCGCATCGCCACCGGCCACCGCGTGGTGCTGCGGCCCGAGGGGGAGCGCGCCGGGGACCAGGCCGGGGCGGGGGCAGGCGACAGCGCCGTCCCGCCCGGCCGCTGGGTGGTGCTCGAGGTCGCCGATACCGGCCGCGGCATCCCGCCCGAGGTGCTGCCGCGGCTGTTCGAGCCCTTCTACACCACGCGGCTGGAGAAGGGCGGCACCGGCCTCGGCCTTGCCACCGTGCAGGGCGTGGTCACGCAGTCGGGCGGGCATGTGACGGTGGAGAGTCGGCCGGGCGAGGGCACCCGCTTTCGCATCCACCTGCCGCGGGAGGAGGCGCCGCTGTCGGCGCCGGCGCCGGCCCTTGCGCCGGCCACCCCGCCGCGCCCGGCCGGCGATCCCGCCTTGCCGCCCGCCGCGCCGGCCAGGCC
>NZ_SMOA01000615.1 GCF_004353985.1 Paracraurococcus ruber
TGCGGTCATACCGACCGCGGTTCTCCGGCGTCCACATCCCGCCAAATCGCGCACCACCCGCCGCAACCCGCCAGTCACAACCGATTCAGATGACTCACCATGTTCCCGGATGGACACTCAGCGCGAGCATGGCGATACTGACGCGCAGTCATCAGATGCCGCCGTGGACGGAAGTGGCCGTAGATCATGGCGTGGGATGACAGGAAGCGCTGTGCCTGCTCGATCGACTTGAACCGCCGCATCTGCCGCTCTCGCCGCCGCGTTGGCCGGTGTGAGTTCTTGGCGCGATTGTTCAGGTAGCGGCTTGTCCTGTGCTTCACCTCCGGCATCATCTCGCGGTATGCTACTCTGTAGCTGCGCAAATCATCGGTGACGAGGCGCCGCGGCTTGTACTTCAGGCCGGCGAGCAGGCGCTTGAAGAAGCACTTGGCCGCCGCTGCGTTGCGGCGGCCCTGGACGAGGATATCGAGCACGACGCCGTGCTGGTCCACCGCGCGCCAAAGGTAGTGCAGCTCACCACCAATCCTCAGGAACACCTCATCGAGGTGCCAGGTGTCGCCCGGCTTGGGCCGCCGCTGACGGAGCTTGCCGGCAAATTCGGCGCCGAACTTGCGGCACCACTGCCTGATGCTCTCGTGCGTGAGGCCGATGCCCCGCTCTGCCAGGATCAGCTCCACCTCGCGCAGGCTCAGGCCGAAGACGTGGTAGAGCCAGACGGCGTAGCTGATGATCGCGGCTGGGAAGCGGTAACCGGGGTAAGTCGCGTGCTCGGGCGTCCATCCCACCATCCTGGCCCGTCCCTCTCAGCAGAGCCAAGGAAGACTAGGGCCTGTTAGGCCCTGAGGTACATTCCTATCTGGGGTGGATGACGGGGAATGCGGGTATCCATGTTCTGAGCGACAAGCAGTGGGCAGAGCTGGAGCCGCTGATCGACGAGGTGCGGC
>NZ_SMOA01000616.1 GCF_004353985.1 Paracraurococcus ruber
GGCGGCTTCGGCGACCGGCCGCCGCGCGCGGGCGGCTTCGGCGACCGTCCCCCGCGCAGCGGCGGCGGCGGCGGCTTCGTCCCCTCCGGCCCGGCCGAGGAGATGCGCGGCACGGTGAAGTGGTACAGCGCGGAGAAGGGCTTCGGCTTCGTCTCGCCCGAGGGCGGCGGCCGGGACGTCTTCGTGCATGCCACGGCGCTGGAGCGCAGCGGCCTGTCGCCGCTGACCGAAGGCCAGGCGGTGGTGATGCAGGTGGTGCAGGGCCGCAAGGGGCCGGAGGCCTCGACCCTCACCCGCGCCTGAACCGGCGCGACCGCAGATCGATCGGGGGCGGCGCCTTGGCGCCGCCCTTTTCGCTGCCTATGCCTGGGGCCGGGGCCGCCGCCGCGATTCGGCGCCCGGCACCCGTTGCGGGAGGATGGCCATGCTGCTGCGCCGCGAACGCGCCATGACGGCGGTGGCGATCATGCTGGACGTCGCCTTCCATGCCGGCCGCACCGAGGCGGTGAGCGCCGCCGACATCGCCGACCGGCTGGGCCAGGCGCGGCGGGGGATCGAGCCGGTGCTGCAGGCGCTGTCGCGCGCCGGGCTCCTGGATTCCATCCGCGGCCCGAAGGGCGGCTACCGGCTGGGCCGGCCGCCGCGCGACCTGCGCCTGGCCGAGATCGTCTCCACCGCGCTGGACGAGGATGGCGCGGCGGGCGAGCAGCCGGCCGGGCGGCTGCAGGCCGCGGTCGTGCAGCCGCTCTGGACCGAGCTGGAAGGCCTCTGCCGCGATCACCTGTCGCAGCTCACGGTCGCCGACCTGATCAAGCGCGCCGCCGCCGCCGGCGTGAAGCGGCCGACGGTGGAGCCGCTGAACTTCGTCATCTGACGCGCGGCAGCCCGCGCGCCGCGCGACCGGGGCGCGACGGCGGGGCCGCGCAGGCCCGGCCGCGGGCACC
>NZ_SMOA01000617.1 GCF_004353985.1 Paracraurococcus ruber
GCCGGGCCATGGCCACGAGCCGACGGCCGAGGGCCGTGATCTGCTCCCCAATGCTTTGCCAAGCCGCCAGCAGCGCCTCAGCCACCTCCTGCAGCGGCCCATCCGCGACCAGCGTCCGGACCCGTTCGACAAAGGGTCGGCCACCACCCTTGCCGGCGATCAGGCCGAAGGGTTTCAGTACACCGCGGATCTGATTGGCGAGGTCAACGCGCATACGCACCAGCTGCGCCCGGGCAGTGAGCAGGGAGCGGACCAGGTGGCTGTCCACGCCCTTGACGGCCACCTCGCGGTACCAGCCCGTGCGCACGATCTGCGCCAGACCACGGGCGTCATTGCGGTCGGACTTGTTCAGCTGCAGGGCGAGCGCCGCCTTGGCATGCCGGGCGTCCAGGCAGACCACAGGCAGCCCCAACTTCCTCAGCTCGTGCCAGTGCCAAGGCGACAAGGGACCACTTTCCAGGCCGATGCGTACCACCTCGGGCGCCTTCGCGCGGATGGTCGCGGCGATCGCTTCCGGTGTGGAAGCGCACTTGCCTTGCCAGAGCGTCTGCCCATTGCTGTCAACGACGCAGACCGAGGTCTGCTCCTGCGAGACGTCCAGGCCAACGTACTGTTCCATGCAAGCTCTCCTCAGCGGGTCCGATGGCATCAGACCCCGATTGCTGCTGGAGGGCACCGGCCCGCCATAACCCCATGTCAGGTTGTTGAGCCGATGCTCGCGCCGAGCACGGTCGCGGCTGTCGTCCCTCTCATGCTGCCAGCTGGACGCGCGTCTCCTTCCGCCACACCTGGAAGGCTTGGGCACGAGCGCGCCGATACTGGCCGGCGGTCATCAGATGTCGCCTTGGACGGAAGTGGCCGTAGATCATGGCGTGGGATGACAGGAAGCGCTGCGCCTGCTCCGGTGATTTGAACCGCTGCATCTGCCGCTCTCGGCGCCGCG
>NZ_SMOA01000618.1 GCF_004353985.1 Paracraurococcus ruber
GTGTCCATCCGGGAACATGGTGAGTCATCTGAATCGGTTGTGACTGGCGGGTTGCGGCGGGTGGTGCGCGATTTGGCGGGATGTGGACGCCGGAGAACCGCGGTCGGTATGACCGCAGCAGGCTGCGCTACCCGAGTGATTTGACGGACGCGGAGTGGGCGCAGGTCGAGCCGCTGATCCCGCCCGCGAAGCCGGGCGGCAACAAGCGCACGGTGGCGGAGCGGGCGGTGGTGGACGGGGTGATGTACATCCTGTCGACCGGCTGCCAGTGGTCGGCACTGCCGAAGGATCTGCCGCCGAAAAGCACGGTGCACGACTACCTGCGGCGCTGGGACGCGGACGGCACCTTGGAGCGCATCCACCATGCGCTCTACGTGCTGTGCCGCGAGCAGGCCCAGCGCGAAGCCAGCCCGGCGGCCGCGATCATCGACAGCCAGAGCGTCAAGAGCGCGGAAAAGGGGGGCGCAGCATCGACCCGCCGGGCTATGACGCGGGCAAGAAGATCAAGGGCAAGAAGCGCCATGTGCTGGTCGACACCCAGGGCCTGCTGATGCAGGCGGTGGTGCACGCCGCCGACATCCAGGACCGCGACGGCGGCGTGCTGCTGATGGGCACGCTGTTCGGTCTCTACCCGTTCCTGCTCAAGCTCTACGCCGACAGCGGGTACCAGGGCGCCAAGTTCCAGGATGGGCTGAAGGCCGCCTGCGGCCAGATCAACCTCGAGATCGTCCGGCGCTGCGACCGGCACCGCTTTGTCGTGCTGCCGAAGCGCTGGATCGTCGAACGGACAATCGCCTGGCTGAACCGCTGCCGTCGGCTCGCCAAGGACTGGGAGTGCCTGAACCGGTCAGGCCTGTGCTTCCTGCGCTGGGCCTCCGTCCGCCTCATGCTGCGAAGGCTCTGCCAAACCAGAACATGATCCCGGA
>NZ_SMOA01000619.1 GCF_004353985.1 Paracraurococcus ruber
CGCGCGCTTCGGCGGTGTCAGGCGGCGCGCCGCCTGGCGATCCTGCCGCGTCACGCGGGGCGGCGCCGCGCGGTTCCGCTGCGCCCCGCGGCGATGCGGCAGCCGTGGCTGCCTCCCGCCGGCGGTCCGGCACCAGCAGCAGCAGCGTGTCGCGGGCCCAGAGGGGGGCGGCGCCCGGGCTGCGGGCCAGCAGGGCCAGTTCGCGCGGGCCGGGCGGCAGGGGGTCGGGCGGCAGGATCACCCATTCACCGCGGCCATCGGCGCGCGCCCGGCCGATCTCCCGCCCGCCTTCCAGCAGCAGCACCTCCGCCCCCGGGGGCGCGCTGCCGGCCGTCACCAGCATGCCGCGCGCGCCGATCCTGGCCACCTCGACGCGGGGCGGCGCGCCCTCGGGCGGGCCGGCATCGGAGGGCGGGGCGGCGGGCGCGGCATCCGCGGCGCTGCCGCCGACCAGGACGACCGGGACGCGGTCCGGCCCGCCGCCGTGCTGGAACGCCTCGGACGCCAGCAGCCAGGCCGTGCCCGTCGCCCCGCCGAGGATCAGGCAGACCAGGCCGACCCGACCGCGCGTGGCCGCCTCCGTCATGGGTCACGCCCTGGATTGCGGGGAGTGCCGCAGCGGACCGAGCCTAGAGCCGAAAGGCGCCGCACCGGAACGCTCGATGCCGTGATGCCGGCATCGCGGCGCGGGCCGCCGGGCGTCGCCTCGGGATGTCAGCGGGCGCGCAGCAGCAGCCAGGCAAGGGCGAGCGGCAGCAGGCCGGCCACCGCCCCGCCCAGCCCCTGGCCAAGCCCCTGGCCCAGCCGCCCCGCGGCCAGCCCCGGCAGCCGCCCGGCCAGGGCCGGGCCGAGCCAGAGCGCGGCGAGCGGCGCTGCCGCGATGGTCCAGTCCGCCGCGCCGCCGCGCGCCAGCACCGGCCCGGCG
>NZ_SMOA01000061.1 GCF_004353985.1 Paracraurococcus ruber
GGCGGCGCATCGCGGCGCCGAGTCGCCCGGCCCGGCCGGGCCTGCGGCGCCGCCAGCGGCAGCCGGCCGGAGCGGCGGGGGTGCGCCGTGCAGCGCGAATCCATCCGGTGAGCGATGGCCTGGGCCGGTTGGCATATCCGGGCGAGTGCCCGGGCCGCGGCGGTCGCCCCGCCCCCCGCCTGCGACGGCGCAACGGCCCGCCGGATGGGCGCTGCCCTATCGACGGAACCCGCCGAGCCGTGCCGTATTGCCTCCGAACGCCGACCGGCGCCGTATTGACCGCTGGCGCCCCCCGGCGCCGCATCGCCCGAGAGACATGCGCATGATCCGCCCGCTGCCCTGCCTGACGCTGCTCGCCATCCTCGGGGGGCTGGCCGCCTGCGCGCCGGGCGGACGGGACCCGGCCGTCGGGCCGGTCTCGGTGGGGACCGGCCCAGCGGCTCCCGCGCGGCCGGCGCCGGCGGGGCCCGGCGCGCCCGGCCAGGTCCTTGCCGCGCCGCCGCCCGGTGCCGCCATGCGCGACCAGGCGGCCATCGCCGCCGCCTGCCGGCGCGACGCCGACCGGATCGTCACCACCCGCGACCGCGGCCAGTTGATGCGGGAAGATGAGCGGGACAGCCGGATCGGCTCCCAGGCCAGCATCTTCGCCCAGCGCGCCGAAACCGACCGGCTCGGCCGGATCTTCGAGCGCGACCGCCTGGCCGACCAGTGCGTGCAGGAGAATACGCGGACGCCGCCGCAGCGGTGACCGCCCGCCGCGTCCTTCGCGGGGCCCCGCGGCGGCCCCGCCGCGCCGGGCGCGATGGGGTGCCCCCGTCCCCCATTCCCCCCGCCCGGAATCCGTTGATCGCCTTCGGCGCTCAACGCCCCGGTCCGGCCTGAGCCCGGCGCATGGCCAGGCTGGGGGCTCTCGGGCGGGCGCTGTCGCACCGGGATGCGCGGCTGTTCTTCGCCGCCTCGCTGGTCTCCTGGACGGGGCTCTGGGTCCACCGCATCGCGGTGTCCTGGCTGGCCTGGGAGATGACGCGCAGCGCCTTCTGGGTCGGCATGGTGGCCTTCTGCGACCTGGCGCCGGCCGTGCTGTTCAGCCCGATCGCCGGCGCGGTCGCCGATCGCATGGACCGGGTCCGGCTCTGCATGGTCTCGCAGGGCGCCATCGCGGTGCAGGCGGCGCTGGTCGCCGGCCTGCTCGCCGCCGGCGAGCTCACCATCGGCCTGCTGCTGGCGCTGGAGGTGATGAGCGGCATCGCCGCCAGCTTCTCCCAGCCGGCGCGGCAGAGCCTGATGCCCGGCCTCGTCCCGCGCGCCGACCTGCCGGCGGCGGTCGCCTGCAACTCGCTCTGCTTCAATGTCGCCCGCTTCATCGGCCCGGGGCTGGCCGGCCCGATCATCGCCACCGGCGGCGTGGTGCCGGCCATTGCGCTGAACAGCCTGGCCTATGTCATCGCCACGCTGACCATGCCGCTGCTGCGGGTGGAGGCGAGCCAGCGGCGCGGGCATGCGCCGGAAGGCAGCGTCTGGGCCGAGGCCGCGGCCGGCTTCCGCTATGCCGGCCAGCATCCCGGCATCGGCCCGCTTCTGGCCTTCGCCGCCATCGCCGCCATCCTGATGCGCGGGGTGCAGGAGATCCTGCCGCCCTTCGTCGAGCGCATCTTCCTGCGCGGCCCGGACGGCCTGGCGCTGCTGACCGCCTGCATCGGCATCGGCGCGCTGTTCTCCGGCCTCTGGGTCGCCAGTCGCGGCCGGATGGAGGGCGCGACGCGGCTGGCCATCGGCGCGGTCGGCGTGCAGGCGGTGGCGACGATCGGCTTCGTCGCCACCGGCGCCTTCCCCTTCGCCCTGCTCTGCGCCGCGGCCATGGGAGCGGCCGGGTCGGTCCATGGCATCTCCACCCAGACCCTGGTGCAGAACGCCGCCGACCCGGCGATGCGCGGCCGGGTGCTCAGCCTCTGGGGCCTCATCACCCGCGCCTGCCCGGCGCTCGGCGCGCTCGCCCTCGGTGGCCTGGGGGAGGTGTTCGGGCTGCGGCTGCCCACCATCCTGGCGATGCTGCTGGCGCTGCTGGTGCTGGGCTGGGGACTGCACCGGCTGCCGCGCATGGCGCGGGTGCTGGAGGATCGCGGCGAGGCGCCGGTCGCGGCGCGCTGACGTCGCCCTGGCGGCGGGACCCCGGGTTGATCGGCTGGTGGCCCCCCTGCCCGGCCGCTGCCGCCGCCGCTAGGCTGCCCGCGACTCGCAAGGCAGGAACGGGACGGATGCTGAAGGCCGGGATCGTGGGCATGGGCCGCTGGGGCCGGGTGCTGGTGGAGAGCGTGCAGCGCAGGAACGACGCGGGCCTGCGCTTCGTCGCCGGCTGCACCGGCACGCCGGACAAGGCGCGGGACTGGGCAGGGGAACAGGGCATCCGACTGCTGGAGGGCTACGACGCGGTGCTGGCCGACCCCGAGGTGGAGGCCGTGGTCCTGGCGACGCCGCATTCGCAGCACGCGGCGCAGGTGATCGCCGCGGCGAAGCTGGGAAAGCATGTCTTCGTCGAGAAGCCCTTCGCCATGGCCAAGGCGGATGCCGAGGCGATGGTCGCCGCCGCGCGCGCCGCCGGCACGGTGCTCGCGCTCGGCCACAACCGCCGCTTCCTGCCGGCGACCGCCGAGATGAAGCGCCTGCTGGCCGAGGGCGCGCTCGGCACCGTCCTGCATGCCGAGGGGCATATCAGCGGCCCCGCCGCCGCCGGCTGGAAGGACGGCATGTGGCGCGCCGACCGCAGCGAGAGCCCGCTGGGCGGCATGGGCGCCATGGGCATCCACATGATCGACATGCTGATCCACCTGATGGGTCCCTTCGCCGAGGTGGCGGTGCAGTCGCATCGCCGCGTGCTGCCGCATGTGGACGACACCACGGCGATGCTCGGCCGCTTCGCCTCCGGCGCCACCTGCGGCTTCGCCACGCTCTCGCTGGCGCCGCAGACCTGGCGGGTGGCGCTGTACGGGACGAAGGGCTCGCTCGAGATGCGCGGCCAGCAGCAGCTGGTCTTCGTGCCGGTGCCGGGCGAGGGCGCCGGCGAGGCGTGGACGCGCGACTACCCGAAGCTCGACATCGAGGCGGCGGAGCTGTCCGCCTTCGCCGCCGCGGCGGCCGGCGGCCCGGCCTATCCCCTGCCGCTGGCGGAGGCGGTGCACGGCATCGCGGTGTTCGAGGCGATGATCGGCGCCGCGGCCTCGGGCAGCAGCTACGCGGTGGCCTAGGCGACGGGTGCGCAGGCGCGCCGCCGGCGGCGCGACCGGCGATCGGCGGAAGCCCGGCCGGCAGGGCCCGGCTTGCCGCCCGCCGCGCGGCGAGGCGGCGGCCCCCCGGGGCCGACGCCGCGGAAAGCGCGCCCCGGCGCCTGGCGTCACCCAGACCGTGACCGTCCCGCTCCCGTCGAAATGTCAGTGTCGTGTTGCTAGGCGAAGCGGACCGTCAGCATCGGCACCGTCCCGCCGACCGGATACCGCACCGCGGCGGAACGCTGGGACGATGTGCAGTTGCCGGGCACCGCGCGCGACCCGGCCACCAGCGCCTGGTGGAAGCGGGTGGAGCCGGTGAAGCTGACCATCAGCGGCAGCCTGGCGATGCGGACGACCGCGGATGCCAAGGCGAAGCCGCTCGGCTGACACGCCCTCCGTCGTCCCTGCCGGCGCTGCCGCATGGCGCGGCGGTGTCCCGCAGCCTCCGGTCCCGCGGACGGCTCGGGCACCCGCATGATCGACATGCTGCTCGACCCCGTGGGGCCGTGCGCCGGGGTGGCGGTGCCGTCGCGTGGCCGCGTGCCGCCGCATGGGGGCGACGCCACGGCGATGCCCGGTCGCCTCGCCTCCGGCCCGGCGATGACGTGACGCGCCATGCGCTGGCGCACGCCGCGCGCGCCGGCCGGCGCGCGGCGTGCGGCCGGGCATGCATCATGCGCGGCCGCAACGGTTCGGCTTTGCGTCGTCGCGGCCGCGCAGCGATCCTGCGGCCGCGCCGGGCCTCCCGCCCGGCCCGACCGGAGGACATGTCCATGGCCGCCTGCACCCCCCTCAGCTTCGACGACGTCACCCCCGCCATGTGGCAGGCCGGCATGGTTGAGGCGGCGCGATACGGCATCATCATCGACGCCCCGTCCGGCGAGATCGCCAAGGCCGGGTTCAAGATCCGCTATGCCTACGACCCCGGCCGGCAACACCTGGAGATGCAGTGCCTGGAGCACCTGTTCTTCGTCGGCTGCGACACGGTGAACGAGACCATCGGGAAGGCGATCGCCGCCATCCGCCAGGGCGAATCCGTCATCGCCTGACCGGCGCCGCGCGCTGGCCGGCGCCGGCCGCGGCGACCGGGCGGCGCACCCCCATGACGCGGCCGCGGGTTCCGGGCTAGAACCCTCCCATCCGCAACGGAGGGGCCCCGCCGATGTCCAAGATCAACCGCCAGGGCAGCAATGCCATCCTCTCGACCTCGGTCGAGTACCACAACTTCGTCTTCCTGGCCGGCCTGACCGCCGACGACCTGTCCAAGGACATCACCGGCCAGACCGAGCAGGTGATCGCCAAGATCGACCAGGCGCTGGAGGACAACGGCACCGACAAGACCCGGCTGCTGACGGCGCAGATCTGGCTGAAGGACATCCGCGACCGCGACGCCATGAACAAGGTGTGGATGGCATGGCTCGGCGATGCCGGCCGGCCGGCGCGGGCCTGCGTGGAGGCCAACATGGCCGACCCGCGCCACCTGGTGGAGATCATGGTCACCGCCTGCCGCTGATCCCGCCACCGGGATCGGGATGCCATCGGGGGGCCCGGATGCAGCCGCATCCGGGCCCTTCCGTATCCTCCGGATGCCGTGCCTGAGGCGTGCGGCGGCAAGGCTGGCGCGGCCGATCCCGGGGGCGGCTGCCTCGCCGGCCCCGGCATCGCGGCGCCAGGGCTGAACGCGGCACCGCCGTCGACCGCCTGTGGCAGGGCCGCTTCCTGTGGTGCCGCATGCGCGGCCCCGCCGCGCTCCGCCCCTCGGCCCGTCGCGGATGGCCGATGCGAGAGTCCACATCCGGCGGCTTGCGGCAAGGCGTGCAGGCCGCGCCGCCGGCCAGGCCCCGCGATCGGCCACCGTCAGGTCACGCGCCGGGGGAGCCGCGCCGCGCCATGGGCGCCGACAGGGTCCAGCCCGCTGCCGCGCCGGGAGTGCCGCGATCGGGATGGTCGAGCCTCCGCACTGCCCCGCGTTGCGGCCTTCCGCCAGCGGGCGTCGGGGCTCCGAACGGGCGGAGTCGTACCGCCTGCATACCTGTTGCATCTGCGCCGACACAGTGTGGCATCGGTTCGGATGAGGTCGGATCCTAGGAACAGTCTCCGTTAGGAGGCCGGTCACCGGCCAGTGATCCGGCAAATCACCGCCTGTATCCGGTTGTTTCGGGCCCTGCGGGTTCCGCGTTAACCCGTCCTTTGTTACCCGGGGTTTCAGGTTGTCGCTCCGGTTTTCGCGAGAGGCGCCCCCAAGGCGCCTTCGCAGGCCTGCAGCACGCAGCCTCGGGGACCAAAAACTGGGGACAGGGGATTTCATGCGCGTCTCGGGGACGACTGCGGCCTTCTGCGTCCTGCTGGGATCGGTCGCCACCATGGCACAGGCCGATGCCGCCAGGCCGATGCAGGACCCGCCGGCTGCCGCGGCCAAGGCAGGCCCGACAGGACCGGCCCGGGCCCTCGCATCCCAGGCCCATGCCCGGAAAGGGCCCGCGGCCGCGACGGGCCAGGCGCATCGCCAGCCGGCCAGCCACCGCCGCACCGTGCAGGCGGCCGGCTGGGGCGGCATTTCCTGCGTGCCCTATGCCCGCGGCGTCACCGGCATGGCCATCACCGGCAATGGCGGGGATTGGTGGCACAATGCCGCCGGCAGCTACGACCGCGGCGATCGCCCGGAGCCCGGCTCCGTCATGGCCTTCCGCCGCAGCGGCGGGATGCGCAGCGGCCATGTCGCGGTGGTCAGCCGCGTCCTCGGGCCGCGCCAGGTGCTGATCGACCACGCCAACTGGTCCGGCCCCGGCATCCGCAAGGGGACGGTCATGCACAACGTCGCCGTCATCGATGTCTCCGAGAACAACGACTGGACGGCGGTGCGCGTGCAGGCCGGCTACGACACCGGCACCTTCGGCCGCGTCTATCCGACCTACGGCTTCATCTACAACCGGCCGGATGACCGGCTGGGCACCGCCTATGCCGCCGGCCGGGCGCCGCAGCGCAGCCTGCGCTTCGAACAGGTCGCGGAGATGCCCCTGGATGCCGAGCCGGTGTCCTTCCAGCCGCAGGGCATGACGCCCCTGCGCAAGGCGGCGCCACACCGCCCCCGCTGAAGGCAGGGGCCGGCCGGGCGGGCCAATTCGGTCGCCGGCCGCCCCTTGCATGGGGGGGTGGGCATGGCACCTTGCCCGCCATGACATGGTCCATCCTGGCCCGCGACCCGGCGACCGGCGAGATCGGCGCGGCCGTCGCCACCCGCTTCTTCGCCGTCGGCGCGGTCACCCCCCGGGTCGAGGGCGGGGTCGGCGCCGTCGCCACCCAGGCCCTGGTCAATCCGCTCTACGCCCCGGACGCGCTGGCCCGGCTGCGCGGCGGGGAGGCGCCGGAGGCCATCCTCGCCGCCCTCACCGGCGCCGATCCCGGCCGGGATCACCGCCAGCTTCATATCCTGGGGGCCGATGGCCGCATCGCCCAGCATACCGGCCCCGGCTGCATTGACTGGGCCGGCAGCGTGCAGGCCGGGGATGTCTCGGTCGCCGGCAACATGCTGGCCGGGCCGCAGGTGGTGCAGGCGACGCTCGACGCCTTCCTCGCCCATGCTGGCACGCCCCTCGCGCTGCGGCTGATCGCGGCGCTGGAAGCGGGCGAGGCCGCGGGCGGCGACAAGCGCGGGAAGCAGTCCGCCGCGCTGCAGGTGGCGAGCCGCGACCCCTACCCCGACCTCGACATCCGCGCCGACGATCATCCGGACCCGCTGGCCGAGCTGCGCCGCCTGCACGCCGTGGCGCAGGAGCGCTTCGTGCATTTCCGCCGCTTCCTGCCCGGCCGCGACCATCCCGGCGTCTTCGACCGCGCCGTCATCGATGCCGCCATCGCTGCGGCCACCCGGGCATGAGCAGCCGGCCAGTCCTCGAGGTGCTGAACCTTTCGGTCGAATTCCCGACCGATCGCGGCCCGCTGCGCGCGGTGGATGGCGTGTCCTTCTCCGTCGAGGCCGGGAAGACGCTGGCGGTGGTGGGGGAGAGCGGCTGCGGCAAGTCGGTCACCGCGCTGGCGATCATGGGCCTGCTGCCGCCCGGCGCCCGGCTGGGCGGCGCGGTGCGGCTGCTGGGGGAGGAGCTGGTCGGCCAGCCCGGCGCCGCCTGGCAGGGCAGGCGCGGCCGCGACCTGGCGATGGTGTTCCAGGAACCGATGACCAGCCTGAACCCGGCCTTCACCGCCGGCGAGCAGGTGGCGGAGGCGCTGCGGCTGCATGAAGGGCTGTCGCCGCGCGCCGCCATGGACCGCGCGGTGGAGATGCTGGCGCTGGTCCGCATCCCCGATGCCGCCCGCCGCGCCCGGCAATACCCGCACCAATTGTCGGGCGGCATGCGGCAGCGGGTGATGATCGCCATGGCCCTGGCCTGCCGGCCGCGGCTGCTGATCGCCGACGAGCCGACGACGGCGCTGGACGTCACGGTGCAGGCGCAGATCCTGGCGCTGCTCGACGAGCTAAAGCGCGACACCGGCACGGCGGTGGTGCTGATCACCCACGACCTCGGCGTGGTCGCCGACCATGCCGACCAGGTCGTGGTGATGTATGCCGGCCGCATCGCGGAGGCGGCGCCGGCCGCCGAATTGTTCGAACGGCCGGAGCATCCCTACACCGTCGGGCTGATCGGCGCCGTGCCGTCCATCGAGGGCGGCGCGACGCGGCTGGCGAGCATCGAGGGCACGGTGCCCGACCTGCGCGACCCGCCGCCGGGCTGCCGCTTCGCGCCGCGCTGCCCGTTCGCGGGGACGGACTGCGAGACGCCGCCGCCGCTCGGCGAAGTGCATGCCGGGCACCTGTCCGCCTGCTGGCGCGCGCCGCTCGGGGAGGGATCTCCCCTCCCCGAACCCTACCCGCCAGGCCGGGACCCGGCCCGGACCGGCGCGAGTCAGGCCGCGTGACGACGCTGCTGGAACTGGACGACGTCGCCAGGCACTTCCCGGTGCGGGACGCGCTGGGGCGGGCGCGGGGCGCCGTCAGGGCGGTGGACGGCGTCAGCCTCTCCGTCGCCAAGGGCAGCGTGCTGGCCATCGTCGGCGAAAGCGGCTGCGGCAAGTCCACGCTGGGACGCCTGGCGCTGCGGCTGATCGAGCCGGACCGCGGCGCCGTGCGCTTCATGGGCGAGGATCTCCGTGGCCTCTCGCCCCGCGCGCTGCGCGCCCGCCGGCGCGACATGCAGCTGATCTTCCAGGACCCTTTTGCAAGCCTCGACCCGCGCATGACGGTCGAGGACGCGATCGCCGAGCCGCTGAAGCTGCACTACGTCGTCCCGCGCGGCGCCGAGCGGACCCGCGTCCACCAATTGCTGGAACGCGTCGGACTGCGGCCGGAGGCGGCGCGGCGCTGGCCGCATGAATTCTCCGGCGGCCAGCGCCAGCGCATCGCCATCGCCCGGGCACTGGCCAGCGGCCCGAAGCTGGTCATCGGCGACGAGCCCGTCTCCGCCCTCGATGTCTCGGTGCAGGCGCAGGTGGTGAACCTGCTGCAGGACCTGATCCGCGAGCTTGGCCTGACCTTCGTGCTGATCAGCCACGACCTGGGCGTGGTGCGGCACATCGCCGACCGGGTCGCGGTGATGTATCTCGGCCGCATCGTGGAGGAAGGGCCGGCGGCGGCGGTCTTCGCCGCGCCGCGCCATCCCTATACCCGCGCGCTGCTCGCGGCGGTGCCGGGCACCGGCGCGAAGGCCGCCCCGATCGAGGGCGATCCGCCGAGCCCCATCGCCCCCCCGCCGGGCTGCCGCTTCCACACCCGCTGCCCTTTCGCCGAGGCGGTGTGCCGGGAGCAGGCGCCGGACCTCACCGGCGCCGATCACCGCGCCGCCTGCCACCTGCAGGACCGCCTGCCGCCGCCGCCCGTGCTGCGGGAGCGCGTCGCCGGCGGCGAGCGCCTGCGCCGCCTGCAGGCGCATTTCGGCGCGCCGGCGGGGGTGCCGGATCGGGTCGGCGCAGCGCCGCAGGGCGCAGCGCCGTGAATCCGAGCCGCCAACACTCCCGGATCGGCGCGGCGCCGCAGGGCGCGACGCCGTGATCCCAGCTTCCGCGCAACCGGACCGGACGGGCATCGCGACGCCCCTCCGCAAGCAACAACACGGGACCTGACGCATGATCCGCCGGACGATGCTCACCGCCCTCGCCACGCTCTCGCTCGCCGCCGCCGCCGAGGCGCAGACCCTGCGCATCGGCCTGCGCGAGGATCCCGACATCCTGGATCCCACGCTCGCCCGCACCTTCGTCGGCCGCATCGTCTTCGCCTCGCTCTGCGACAAGCTGTTCGACATCAACGAGAAGCTGGAGATCGTCCCGCAACTGGCCACCGGCCATCGCTGGGAGGATCCGAGGACGCTGCTGATCACCCTGCGCGAGGGCGTCACCTTCCATGACGGCGAGGCGATGGATGCCGAGGCCGTCCGCTATTCGCTGAACCGTCACCTGACGCTGCAGGGCAGCTTCCGCCGCGGCGAGATCAACACGATGGAGTCGGTGGAGGTCGTGGACCCGAAGACGGTCCGCATCCGCCTGAAGGAGCCTTCCGCCCCCTTCCTGTCGCAGCTGACGGACCGCGCCGGCATGATCGTCTCGCCCAAGGCGGCCGAGGCGGCGGGGCGGAATTTCGGCACCCGCCCGGTCTGCGCCGGCCCCTACCGCTTCGTCGAGCGCGTGGCGCAGGACCGCATCGTGGTGGAGCGCTTCCCCGGCTACTGGAACGCCCAGGCGGTCACCATCCCGCGCATCACCTACCAGCCGATCCCCGACAACACGGTGCGCCTGGCCAACCTGCAGTCGGGGGCGCTGGAGATGGTGCAGACCATCGAGCCCGACGACATCAAGACCGTGCAGCGCAACCCGCGCCTGCGGGTGCTGGCCTATGATGGCCTGGGCTACCAGAGCATCAACTTCAACCTCGGCAACGGGCCGCGCGCCGAGACGCCCTTCGCCAAGGATGCCCGCATCCGCGCCGCCTTCGAGCTGGCGATCGACCGCGCCGCCATCAACCAGGTGGTCTATGAGGGCGCCTGGACGGTGACGGCGCAGCCCGTCCCGCCGTCCAACCCCTACCATGTCCGGGACTTCCAGCCGCAGCCGCGCGACCTGGCGACGGCACGGGCGCTGCTGCGCCAGGCCGGCGTCACCACGCCGGTGCCGGTGGAGATGACCATCCCCAACAACCCCGACCTGCGCCAGGTCGGCGAGGTCATCCAGGCCATGGTGAAGGAGGCCGGCTTCGAGCTGAAGCTGAACGCGATGGAATTCGCCTCCTCCCTCCAGGCCGCGACGCGCGGCGAGTACGAGACCTACCTGATCGGCTGGTCCGGCCGCGTCGATCCGGACGGCAACACCTGGACCTTCATCCACACCAACGGGGCGCAGAACGACGGCAAGTACAGCAACCCGGAGGTGGACAGGCTGCTCGACCAGGCCCGGATGGAGCAGGACATGGAGAAGCGCCGCGACCTCTATGCCCGCGCCTTCCAGATCGCCATCCGCCAGGATCGCAGCCGCATCTATCTGTGGCACGCCAAGAACATCGTCGCGCACACCGCCCGGCTGTCCGGCTTCGTGCCGGTGCCGGACGGGCTGATCCGGCCGCAGGGCCTCAGGCTGCAATGACGGGGGACGCCATGGCGATCACGCTGTTCCACGCGCCGAATACCCGCTCCTCCACCGTGCTGGCGTTGCTGGAGGAGTTGGGCGCGCCCTTCGCGCTGCGCCTGCTGGACCTGCAGGCGGGCGAGGGCCGCAGCCCGGAATTCCTGGCGGTGAACCCGCTGGGCAAGGTGCCGACCCTGCTGGATGGGGACACGCCGGTGACGGAGCAGGTGGCGATCTGCCTGCACCTGGCCGACCGCTTCCCGCAGGCCGGCCTGGCGCCGGCGCCGGACGACCCGCTGCGCGGCCGCTACCTGCGCTGGCTGGTCTTCTACGCCGCGAGCTTCGAGCCGGCCGTGATCGACCGCGCGACGCAGCGGGACCCCGCGCCGCAGCGCATGAGCCCCTATGGCACCTATGATGCGGTGATGGATGCGGTGGCGGGCATGCTGACGCCCGGCCCCTATGTGCTGGGCGAGCGCTACAGCGCCGCCGACGTGGTCTGGGGCTCGGCGCTGGCCTGGACGCTGCGCTTCGGCATCGTGCCGGCCCTGCCGATCTTCCAGGACTATGCCGGCCGCATCACCGCCCGGCCCGCCTTCCAGCGCGCCCGGGCGCGCGACGCGGCGGCGGGCTGAGCCGCCATGGGGCTGTGGCTGCTGCGCCGCATCGGGCAGATCCTGCCGACGCTGCTGATCCTCTCCTTCCTGATCTTCGGGCTGCAGCAGCTGATGCCCGGCGACCCGGCGCTGATCCTGGCCGGGGAGGAGCGCGGCGACCCGCAGGTGCTGGCGCAGATCCGCGCCGAGCTGTTCCTCGACCGGCCGCTCTGGGAACAGTACCTCCGCTGGATCTCCCGGGTGGTGGTCGGCGACTTCGGCTTCTCCTGGCGCATCCGGGAGCCGGTGGGCGCCCTGATCCTGGAGAAACTGCCGGTCACCTTCCAGCTCGCCGGCATGGCCTTCCTCATCGCGGTGCTGATCGGCGTGCCCGCCGGCATCGTCTCGGCCGTGAAGCGCGACCGGCCGGTGGACTGGGCGACCAACGGCGTCGCGCTGTTCGGCATCTCCACGCCGAATTTCTGGCTGGGGATCATGATGATCCTGCTGTTCAGCGTGGAGCTCGGCTGGCTGCCGCCCTCCGGCTACGTGCCGCTGACCGAGGACCCGCTGCAGAGCCTGGCCACCACCATCATGCCGGCCTTCGTGCTGGGCAGCGGCATCGCCGGCGTGCTGATGCGGCACACCCGCGCGGCGATGCTGACGGCCCTCGCCCAGGACTATGTCCGCACCGCCCGCGCCAAGGGGCTGGCGGAGCGCGTGGTGGTGGCGAAGCATGCGCTGCGCAATGCGCTGATCCCGGTGGTGACGCTGGGCACCATCGAGTTCGGCCGGCTGCTGGCCGGCGCGGTGCTGACCGAGCAGATCTTCACCATCCCCGGCTTCGGCAAGCTGATCGTGGATGCGGTGTTCAACCGCGACTACCCCGTGGTGCAGGGCGTGGTGCTGGCGACGGCGCTGATCTTCGTGCTGCTGAGCCTGGTCGCCGATCTGCTCTACATGGCCATCAACCCGCGGCTGAGGACGGCATGAGCACCACGACCTTGCCCGCCGCGCTGGACCGGGGCGAATCGCCGACGCGCCGCGCCATCCGCCGCTTCCTGCGGCACCGGCTGGCGGTGTTCGGGCTCGTGGTCATCGTCCTGTTCGTGCTGGCGGCCGCCTGCGCGCCGCTGCTGGCGCCGGCCGACCCGCTGGCGACATCCTGGTCCGCCATCCGCAAGGCGCCCTCCGCCGCGCACTGGTTCGGCACGGACGAGAACGGGCGGGACGTGCTCTCGCGCGTGCTCTATGGCGCCCGCGCCTCCCTGCTCGCGGGCGTCGTGTCGGTGCTGGTGGCGCTGCTGATCGGCGTGCCGGTCGGGCTGCTGGCGGGCCTCGCCGGCGGCTGGACCGACACGGTCATCTCCCGCGTCGCGGATGCGATGCTGTCCGTGCCCTTCCTGATCCTGGCGATCGCGCTGGCGGCCTTCCTCGGCCCGGCGCTGGAGAACGCCATGCTCGCCATCGCCATCACGGCCTCGCCGGTCTTCGTCCGGCTGACCCGCGGCATGGCGATGGAGGCGAAGGCGACGGACTGGGTCGAGGCGGCGCGCGCCTTGGGCAACCCGCCCTGGCGGCTCGGCCTGCTGCATGTCCTGCCGAACATCGTGCCGCCGCTGCTGGTGCAGGCGACGCTGTCGATCGCGGAGGCGATCATCGCCGAGGCCTCGCTGAGCTTCCTCGGCCTCGGCCAGCAGCCGCCGGCGCCAAGCTGGGGCAGCATGTTGAACAGCGCGCAGCGCTTCCTGACCCAGGCGCCCTGGCTGGCGATCTTCCCGGGCCTGGCGATCTTCCTGGTGGTGCTCGCCTTCAACCTGGTGGGCGACGGGCTGCGCGACGCGCTGGACCCGCGGAGCGACCGGCGGTAGCGGGGGCCTAGGGGTCCCGCCGCGCCCGCAATGCGCCGTCCAGCAGCAGCAGCAGGACCGTGAAGACGATCAGCAGCACCGCCACGGCCGCCATGGTCGGGTCCAGGTTCTCGTTGATGCCGTCCCAGATCTTGCGCGGCAGGGTGAACACGTTGCGGCTGGCGATGAACAGCACCAGCACCAGTTCGTCCCAGGAATGGATGAAGGCGAAGATGGCGCCGGAGGCGATGCCGGGCGCGATCCGCGGCAGGATCACCCAGCGCAGGGTCTGCCCCAGGCTGGCGCCCATGCCCCGCGCCGCCTGTTCCAGCCGCGGGTCGAAGGCGGCCAGCGCGGTGGAGACGGTGATGACCACATAGGGAATGCCGGTCACGCCATGCGCCAGCGTGACGCCCAGGAACCGGTCCAGCAGGTCCAGCGTCCCGAACCAGCGGTAAAGCCCGACCGCATAGACGATGGAGGGGATGATGAGAGGCAGCAGCATCAACGCCCGCACCCATTCGGTGCTGCGCCGTGCCAGGCGCCAGCAGCCGATCGCGCACAGCGTCCCCGCCACCACGGCGATGGCGGTGGAGGCGATGGCGATCCACAGGCTCTGCCAGATCGCGCCCAGCCAGGCCTCGGAGCCGAGCAGGTTGGCATAGTGCCGCAGGCTCAGCGTCTCGTAGGGCAACGAGAGGTAGCGCCGGTCGGTCATTGAGACCGGCACCACGATGGTGATCGGCAGCACCAGGTAGATCACCGTCGCCCAGGCGATGCCGCGGGCCAGCGGCCCGGCCCTGTAGCCGCCGGTCATGCGCGCCGCCCTCCCCGTCCCGCCAGCCGATTCAACCCTCCGCGCCCTGCGGCGCTCCGGCCATCGGGCGGCATCCTTGCCCGTGCCGGCCGATTCAGCCCTCCGCGCCCTGCGGCGCTCCGGCCATCGGGCGGCGTCACCGCCCGCCCCCGAACAGTCGCCGCAGATCCACCACGCGGGAGAAGACCGCGAGCGTGACGAGGATCGCCACCACCAGCACCGTCGCCAGCATGGCCCCAAGCCCCCAGCGCACCAGGTCCAGGATCTGCAGCTTGATCCATTCGGCCGCCATCAGCGTCTTGCCGCCGCCGAGGATCGCCGGCGTGATGTAGAAGCCGAGCGAGAAGATGAAGACCAGCACGCCGGCCGCGATCAGCCCCGGCAGCGACAGCGGCAGGAAGACGCGGCGGAAGACGGTCAGGCGCGACGCGCCCATGCCGCGCGCCGCCGCCAGCAGCCGCGGGTCGATCTCCTTCATCGCCGCCAGCATCGGCAGCACGGCATAGGGCACCATGTAGTGCACCATGCCGACGACGATGCCGAACTCGTTCCAGACCAGCCGCAGCGGCTCCTCGATCAGCCCCAGCGCGTCCAGGCCCTGGTTCACCAGCCCCTGCCGCCGCAGCAGCGTCACCCAGGCGAAGGCGCGCACGAGCACGGAAATCCACAGCGGCACCAGCACGCCCAGCAGCCACCAGCGCTGCGCCCGCGGGGAGGCGAGCGCGATGACATAGGACAGCGCATAGCCCAGCAGCAGGGCCACCGCGGTGGTGGTGACGCAGATCCGCAGCGTGGTGCCGATCACCCGCTGCACGCCCGGGTTGGTGAACAGGCGTTCGTAATTGCCGATCCCCGGCGCCGGCTCCGTCACCGAGATCGCCAGCACCTGCAGGATCGGCGCGACATAGAGCAGCGTCATCAGCAGGAATGCGGGCAGCAGCAGCGCATACCAGCCGGCATCGCGCGGCAGCGCCCAGGCGCGGCGCGCCGCCGGCAAGGCGAGCGCCGCCTCACGCGCCATCGGCATCCTCCAGCACCGGCACCGCGGCCTCCGCGCTCCAGCCCAGGCGCACCGGCAGCCCCTCCCGCGGGGCGATCGGCGCCCGCCAGGCCGGCAGCGCCACCCGCAGCGGCCCGAGATCGTCGGTCGCCACGGTCAGCGCATAGCCGGCGCCGAGATAGGCCCAGGCCTCGATGCGGCCCGCCACCGCGTTGTCCGCCGCCTCCTCTCCGGCCAGCAGCGCGATCTTCTCCGGCCGCAGGGAGAGCAGTGCCGGCGTGCCGGGCGCCGGATGCGCGCCCTGCACGGCCTGCAGCAGCCGCGTGCCGCCGGCCTGCAGCGCCATCATGTCCGGCCGTACCTCCCGCACCGTGCCGCGGAGGAAATTCGACTTGCCGAGGAAATCGGCGACGAAGCGGGTCCGCGGCCGCTCGTACAGCGCCTCCGGCGCGCCCATCTGGACCAGCTTCCCGTGGTTCAGGATGGCGACCTGGTCGGAGAGCGACAGCGCCTCCTCCTGGTCATGCGTCACGTTCACGAAGGTGCGGCCGATGCGGCGATGCAGCGCCTTCAGCTCCTCCTGCAGCTCGGCGCGCAATTTCTTGTCGAGTGCCGAGAGCGGCTCGTCCAGCAGCAGCAGGTCGGGCTCGAAGACCAGCGCCCGGGCCAGCGCGACGCGCTGCTGCTGCCCGCCCGAGAGCTGCGAGGGCCGCCGCTCCGCGAAGGCCGACAGCTGCACCAGGTCCAGCGCCGCGCGCACCTTGGCCTCGCGCGCCGCCTGGCCGAGGCGGCGGACGCGCAGCGGGAAGGCGACATTCTCCGCCACCGTCATGTGCGGGAACAGCGCATAGCCCTGGAAGACCATGCCGAAGTCGCGGCGTTCCGGCGGCAGGGCGGTGATGTCCGCCCCGTCCAGCAGCACCGCGCCGGCGCTCGGCGCCACGAAGCCGGCGATCGCCATCAGGATGGTGGTCTTGCCGCTGCCGGACGGGCCGAGGAGAGTCAGGAACTGCCCGCGCTCCACCCGCAGGGACACCGCGTCCACAGCGGTGAAGCTGCCGTAGCGCTTGCTCAGCCCGCGCAATTCCAGCGCATGCGCGGCGCTGCCCGCCGGCGCCATCGCCTCCGGCCGCGGCAGCGCGGTCACTCGCGGTAGTCCGGCTGCTCGCGGTCCAGCTTCCGCTTGAGGGCCTGCCAGGGCAGCCAGCCCTTGGTCGGGCCCTCGCTGAACTGCGCCCGCGTGCGCTCCACCGTCCCGCGGCTCGGGATGGCCAGCGGCACGCCGCCGCCCTGCGCCGCCAGCTGGATGCGGCAGGACTGCTCCAGGTACCACATCCAGTAGAAGGCCTCGGCCACCGTGCGGCCGACCGTCAGCAGCCCGTGGTGGCGCAGCACCATGCAGGGCTTCGTGCCCAGGTCCTGCACCAGCCTTTCCCGTTCGGACAGGTTGTCGTCGGCCGCCACGCCCTCGTAGTCGTGGTAGGCGACGCGGCCGTCGAACTCCATGGAGATCTGGTTCAGCGGCAGCACCCCGCCCTGCTGCGCCGCCACCGCCATGCCGGCCAGCGTATGCGTGTGCATCACGCAATGCGCATCGGCACGGCCGAGATGCACGGCGGAATGGATGACGAAGCCGGCGGGGTTCACCGGCCAGTCGGTGGGCTGGGCCGGTTCGCCCTCGGCATCCACCACCACCAGGCTGCTGGCGGTGATCTCCTCGAACAGCAGGCCATAGGGGTTGACCAGGAAGCGATGGCCCTCCCCCGGCACCCTGGCCGAGAGATGGGTGAAGACCAGGTCCGTCATCCCGTACAGCGCTATCAGCCGGTAGGCGGCGGCCAGGTCCTCCCGCACCTCGCGCTCGGTCGGCACATGGTCGGGGTCGGGGCGGCGGGGCGGCGGCGGCAGCCCGGGGCCCCCGGAAGGGCCGTGCCGCGGACCATTTGGGGTGGATGGCATCTCAGTAGCCTCGCGCAGGGTCGTAGAGGTTGGTCAACGCCTCGCCGCGCTCGAAGGCGGCGATGGCGCGGGCGACATGCGCGGCGCGCTCGGCGCGCGTCGGCAGGCTGGCGACATGCGGCGTGATGGTGGCCTTCGGATGCGACCAGAGCGGGTGGCCCGCCGGCAGCGGCTCCGGCTCGAACACGTCCAGCACGGCGCCGGACAGGCGGCCGCTGTCGAGCGCGGCCAGCACATCCTCCAGCCGCTGCTGCATGCCGCGGCCGGCGCCGACATAGCCCGCGCCCTCCGGCAGCAGGGCGAGGGTCTCGGCGCGGATGATGTGCCGCGTCTCGGGCGTCGCCGGCAGCAGGCAGACCAGCATGCGGCAGCGGCCGAGGAATTCCGGCAGCGCCGCCGCACCGGCGAAGCTCTCGACGCCCGGCAATTCCTTGCGCGTGCGGGACCAGCCCAGCACCGGGAAACCCAGCGCCCGCAGCATCGCCGCGCTGCGCGCCCCCATGGCGCCAAGGCCCATGATGCCGACGGGGGTCAGCTCGGCGCGTCCCGGCGCCTCGAAGTAGTCCCAGGCGCCCTTGGCCTGGGCGATGGCCATCCGCCGCGCATTCTTCAGCAGGGACAGCACGGCCCAGCAGCAGAACTCGCCCATCCGCTGCGCCGCCTCGGGCGTCGCCATGCGCATCAGCGGGATGTGCCGCGGCCAGTCCGGGTCGGCGGTGATGAGGTCGACGCCGGCGCCGGCGCCGAAGATCACCCGCAGATGCGGGAAGCGCGCCAGCTCGCCCGGGCCGGGATCCCAGACCAGCGCATAGTCCACCGTCTCCGGCGCACCGAGCGCCTCCTCCCACCGGACGAGGTCCAGCATGGGATCGAGCCCGGCGAAGGCGGCGCGGAATTCGGCGAGGCCCGCCTCCCCGCCCGACTTCACCGCCATCACCCGTCGGTTGCGCATCCGCGGGCTAGCCGGTCACCGCATCGAGGTAGTCCTGGTTCACCGCCTGGTAGTTCTCGCCCCACCAGGTGCCGTCGATCACCACCTGCTGCTTCTCGTTGTCGGGGTCGGTCGGGTTGAAGCGCTTCAGCTCGGCCGGGACCATGGCGGCGGCCTGCGGGTTGGTCGGGCCATTGCCCAGCAGGCCGAGCAGGCCGACCTGCGGCTCCGGCTTCGCCAGCATGCTGGCCAGCAGCCGCTGCGCCATGGCGCCGCCCGGGTTGCCGCGCGGGATGACGAAGATGCCCGGCTGCAGGATGCCCTGGTTCCAGACGAATTTCAGGCGCCCGTTGGTCTCGCGTTCCAGCACGCTGGCGCGGGTGTGCCAGATCTGGCCCATCACCGCCTCTCCCGTGCGCATCGCCTGCTCGCTCTCCGAGCCATTGGTCCAGAAGATCAGGTTGCGCCGCAGCTCCGTCACGCGGCGGATCGCGGCGCGGGTGTCGATCGGATACAGCGCGTTGGGCGCGTGGCCCATGGACATCAGCGCCGCTTCCAGGCTGCAGACGGCATCGCGCCGCAGCAGCCGCATGCCGGGGAAGCGCCGCAGGTCCCAGAAATCCGCCCAGGAGGTCGGCGGCGTGGGAAACTTGCTGCTGTCGTAGACCAGGACCGAGCTGAAGGAATAGGGCGCCGCGCCGTACTCCAGAGCGAAGCCGGGGCCGATCACATTCTCCCGGTTCACCACCGAATAGTCGATCTTCGTCGCCAGGTTCAGCTTGCCCAGCAGGTTGGCGCCGCTGGCGGAACTGTCGCAGAGGTCCCAGGTGACGCGGCCGCTTTCCACCATGCTGCGGATGCGGCCGGTGGCCGGGCCGGTGCTGTCCTGCACCACCCGCCAGCCAGGGGTCTCGGCGGCGAAGGGGGCGCCGTAGAAACGGCCGAAGCCCTCATTGGCCAGGCCGCCCCAGTTCACCATCACCAGTTGCCGTTCCGCCTGGGCCGCCGCGTCGCCCGCCGCGCCGGCCAGGCCCAGCGCGGCCAGCGCCCGCCCCAGGCCACGGCGGGAAAGGCGGCCGCGCGCGTGCAACTCGCCCGCCAGCGCGACGCAATCCTGGTGGAAGCTTTGCATGCCCGGTCCCCTCTTGCGGCAATCCGCCACTCGCTCGACCCTCGGGGCTAGCAAACCCCATTCCAGCCCTTGCGGGAATCCCCTGATGGCCCATCCGCTGCTCGCCCCCGGCTTCACGACGCGCCCCTGGTGGTGGGAAGCCGCCGAGCCGCCGCAGCGCGACGCCAGCCTGCCGGACCATGCGCCCATCGCCATCGTGGGCGGCGGCTATGCCGGGCTGTCCGCCGCGCTGACCCTGCAGCGCCTGGGGCGGCAGGCGGTGGTGCTGGATGCCGAGAGGATCGGCTGGGGCGCCTCCTCCCGCAATGGCGGCATGGTCTCGGGCGGGCTGAAGGTGGCCGGCACGGGGCTCGAGAAGAGCTTCGGCAAGGACCAGGCGCGCGCCATCACCGGCGCCGCCGCCGCCAGCTTCCCCTTCATCGAGGAGACCATCGCGCGGGAGGGGATCGACTGCGACTATGTCCGCTGCGGCCGCTACGCCGCCGCCTGGTCACGCGGCCATTACGACGCCATGGCGCGCCGCGCCGAGGGGCTGGCCGAGATCACCGGCCTGCCGGTGACCATGCTGCCGAAGGAGAGGCAGCGGGAGGCGCTCGGCAGCGACCACTACCATGGCGGCATGCTGGTGGCGGCGACCGGCAGCCTGCATCCCGGGAAATATGCCCGCGGCCTGGCCGCGGCGGCGGAACGCGCGGGCGCCCGGCTGGTGGATGGCGTGCGGGTGCAGGGCATCCGCGAACAGGGCAGCGGCTTCCGCGTCGCGACCGACAAGGGCGAACTGCGCGCCGATGCCGTCCTGGTCACCACCAATGGCTATTCGCTGGACCAGCGCGGCACCGCCCTGCCCTGGCTGGCGCGCCGGCTCGTGCCGCTCAACAGCTACATCATCGCCACGGAGGAACTGGGCGAGGATGTCATCGAGCGCTTGTTCCCCGGCCGGCGCATGGTGGCCGACAGCAAGCGCGTGCTGAACTATTTCCGTCCCTCGCCGGACGGGAAGCGCGTTCTGTGGGGCGGCCGCGCCAGCTTCCGCGCCGCGACCGCCGAGGACACCGCGCCCGCGCTGCACGCCTACATGACGGCCTGCTTCCCCGAGCTGAAGGACACGAGGATCACCCATGCCTGGACCGGGCATGTCGCCTTCACCTTCGACCACCTGCCGCATATCGGCGTGGAGCGTGGCATCCACTACGCCGCGGGCTGCCAGGGCAGCGGCGTCGCCATGGCGACCTGGCTGGGGCACAATGTGGCGCTGAAGCTGGCCGGCGCCGCCAATGCACGCTTCGCGCTGGATGGCCTGCCCTTCCCGACGCGGCCCTTCTACAGCGGCAACCCTAACTGGGTCCTGCCCTTCATCGGCGAGTGGTACAAGCTGCGCGACCGCATCGACCGCCTGGCGGCGTGAGCATGCGGACCGGCGAGCATCGGCACGGGCCGTATCTGGTCCGCACCCACCCGGCGAAGGGCGGTCGCTACCGCGGCCGTGCCATGCGGGCCGGCGTCATCCTGTTCGACGCCACGGCACCGACGGAAGCCGAGGTCGTGGCGCGCCTCCGGGCGCTTCTCGACGAGCGCGAGGCGGCCGCCGGCCGCGATCCGGAGAACCGGATCCCCATGCCCGCGGACTATGCCGCAGCCTTCAGGCGGTTGGACGCCGCCATCGGTCCCGGGCGGCGCAGGATGCTGCGCGCGCTGTACGAGGCACCGGGCCGAACGCTCACCGCCACGCAACTGGCCGCGGCTGCGGGCTATCCGAACGACACCACCGCGAACCTGCAATTCGGCCTGCTCGGCCAGGCGATTGCCGACGATCTCGGCATGATATTGCCGAAGCGGCCTGACGGAGCGCCGACCTCGACCGCTTCGCCCGTGCAGGGCCCCGACGGTCAGCGGGACGGCGATTTTCCCTGGACGATGCGGCCGCAGGTCGCGGCAGCCATCGGCTTGCTGCCGCCCGCCTTCCTGCACGGCTGATCGCCCGCAACAGGCCGGTGGCGTGACCCGTGATCCGCCATGCACGCATGGCGGGTGGTTCAGAAACGGGTCACTACCGGCCAGCAGGGTGCCGGCATCGAGGGCGGGCCTCCACCGCCCCGCGCCACGCATCACGGCCTTCCCGGATCCGGCGCGCCGCGATCCGACCGGCCCCTGCTTGCGGAGTCCCGATCCACGTGACCTTCCCCCAGCTTCCCGCGCGCCGCCCGTGCCCGGCCGGGACCGCCGGCCGATGAGCGCCGCCGAGGCCGAGGCGCTGTCGCGCGCCGCCCATGTGCCCGGCCATTACGGCCGCATCGAAGCGGTGGAGATCGGCACCCGCTTCCTCCTCGTCAGCGGCTGGGTCGCGGGGCCGGAGGGCAGCACGCCGAGCGAGCCCATCGCCCTCGGCCTGCCCGACGGCACGCGCTTCGCCGTCACCCGCTTCCTCCGCCGGCGGGACCTGGCGGAACGCGGCATCGCCAGCAAGCCCTGCGGCTTCCTGCTGGACATCCCGCGTCCCGACGAGGATGCCGCGGCGCTGGCCCTGACGCTGAGCGCCGGCGCGCGGGACCTGCTGACGCAGCCGGTCGCCGACCTGCTGCCGCGCACCTTCCGCCCGCGCGGCCACCTGGACCATGTCGCGCCGGAACGCCTCGCCGGCTGGGCCTTCGATCCCGCGCAATGGCATGGGCCGGAGAATGAGGGGCTGCTGGAACTGGTGGTGGATGGCGAGGTGCGCATCGCCCTGCCGCGCAACACCGCCCGGCCGGACCTGCCCTATACCGCCGCCGCCGCCGGACGCCCGCTCGGCTTCGAGCTGGGCCTGCGCGACGTGGCGCGGCTGATGGCCGCCGCCGGCCAGCCGCGCACGCTGCTGGAAGGCGAGCATGCCTATGAGCTGCTTGCCGGCGGCCACCGCATCGGCAGCCTGCAGGGCAGCGTCGCCCGCCCCGCGCGGCTGCTGCGCCGCGGCGGCACGCCCGCCGCCCTCGACCTGCCGACCGCCCTGCCCACCCTCGCCAAGCCCGCGCCGGCGCGGCCCGAGCCGGACGGCTATGTCGACTGGCACGGCTATGCCAAGGGACTCGGCGGCTGGTTCTTCGGCGGCTGGCTGCGCGGCGAGCAGATCCGCGGGGTCGAGACCTGCCGCGCCCTGGCCCGTTTCGAGGATGCGACCCTCGAGGTCGAGGCCGCGGTCAGCGCCTATCCGCGCAGCGACGTGGAGGGGCTCGGCCTCGGCTACATCGCCTATGTGCCCAGCCTGCAGGGCGATCCGGGGCTGCTGCAGGCGCTCGACCTCGATCTCGAGGGCCCGCGGCGGCTCGCCCCCAGCCTCGGCACCGGCCGGATGCCGGAGAAGGAGCTGCTGCCGCTGGTGCGCAACCTGCTCGGCGCCGCGTCGCGCAAGCCGCGCACGCCGCTGCTGAAGGTGCTGAGCCAGCCGGTCTACGAGGGCGAGGACACGCTGCCGAAGCTCTCGGCACCGGTGCATGTCGAGATCGACTCGCTCTTCATCGCGCCGGGTGCCGGCGCGGTGCTGACCGGCTGGTGGCTGGACCCCACTCAGGCCATCGCCGGCATCCGGCTGCGCATGGGCAACTGGCTGTCCGCCCCGCTGGCCGAGCGCTGGATCGGCACCGAGCGCAACGACATCCGCGAGGGCTTCGAGGCGAAATACCCGCTGGAGCATGCGAAGCACGGCTTCGTCGCCTATGTCGAGGCGCCCGAGCTCGACCCGCAGCGCGCGCATCTCGAGATCGAGCTGGCGACCGGCGAGACCGGCTTCAAGCCGCTGCCCGCGCCCGCCGCCGCCGGCGTGCAGGCGATCCGCCGCATGCTGGGCAGCATCCAGCTGGCACCGGACGAGGTGGTGGACCGCTGCGACCGCGTGATCGGCCCGCCGGTCGTCGCGCTGAACCGCCAGCGCCTGGCGGCCGCCGGCCGGCCGAGCATCGCCGAGGTCGGCGACCTGCCGGCGCGGCCGCGCTGCTCCGTCATCATCCCGCTCTATGGCCGCATCGACTACCTGATGTACCAGTGCGCCCTGCTGTCCGAGCACGGGCTGCCGGCGGACGAGCTGGTCTATGTGCTGGACGACCCGCCGAAGAAGCAGGCGGTGCTCGACCTGGCGCAATCGGCCTGGCGGCGCTTCGGCATCCCGATGCGGCTGGTGCTGCTGCCGGAGAATCTCGGCTACGCCCCGGCCAACAATGCCGGCCTGGCGCAGTGCCGCGGCGAGTATGTCTGCTACCTCAACTCGGACGTCATGCCGCAGGAGCCGCGCTGGCTGGACCTGATGGTCGGCGCACTGGAGCAGGACCCGACGCTCGGCATCGTCGGCGGCATGCTGACCTTCGAGGACGGCACGATCCAGCATGCCGGCATGACCTTCAAGCGCCTGCCGCAGCTCGGCAACTTCCCCTATGCGATGCATCCCGGGAAGGGCCGCATCCGCCCGCCCAGCCGCGGGCTGCAGCGGGCCGAGGCGGTGACCGGCGCCTGCATGGTGCTGCGGCGCGACCTCGCGCAGGAACTCGGCGGCTTCGACGAGGCCTATGTCGTCGGCGATTTCGAGGATGCCGATCTCTGCTTCCGCATCCGGGCGAAGGGCCTCGACTGCGCGGTGCATGAGGATGCCGTGCTCTGGCACCTGGAGCGCCAGTCGCAGGGCACGCCGGGCAATTTCTGGCGCCACAACCTGACCCTGGTGAATGGCTGGAGCTTCGCCCGCCGCTGGGGCCACCTGTTCCCGGAGGCAGCGGCCGAGCCGGCCGTGCTGCGCCTGGCATGACCCGCACCACCGACCGAAAGGGCACCGGCATGTTCCGCGTCCCGCTGCGCAGCTTCGCCCGGCTGCCCGAACCGCCACCCGCCCGCCCCGTGGCGCCGCCGCCGCGGCCGGCGGACCGCCGGCCGATGCGCGTGCTGGTGATGTCGCACATGGACCCGCGCGTCTCCCGCGGCGGGGCGGAGATCGCCGCCTTCCAGATGTACGAATACCTGAAGGCGCAGCCCGGCGTGACCACCTGGTTCCTCGCCGCCGCGCCGGGGAAGATCGGGGAAAGGCTCGGCGTCCGCCTCATCCAGCCCTTCGGGCCGGACGACTATGCCTATGTCGGGCACGGCTTCGACCACTTCATCCACTCGAACTCGGACCCGGAATTCCCGCCCGAGTTCATGACCCTGCTGCAGGACCTGAAGCCGGACCTGGTGCATCTGCACCACTACACGAATTTCGGGATGGAGGCGCTGCTGCAGATCCGCCGCGCCCTGCCGGATGTGCGGATCGTCGTCACGCTGCACGAGTATCTCGGCATCTGCAACCACTTCGGCCAGATGGTGAAGCGGCCCAGCTTCGCGCTCTGCGACCGGTCCAGCCCGCGCGACTGCCACAAATGCTTCCCGGAGATCTCCGAGCAGGACTTCTTCCTGCGCGAGCTCTTCATGAAGCGGTTCTTCCGGCTGGTGGACCACTTCGTCTCGCCCAGCCACTTCCTGATCGACCGCTATGTCCGCTGGGGCCTGCCGGCCGAGCAGCTGTCGATGATCGAGAACGGCATGCCGATCCGGCCGGCCAGCGCCCGGCCGAACCGCTACCCGGACTTCGCCAACGGGCTGATGGTCGGCTTCTTCGGGCAGATCTCCGCGCTCAAGGGCATCAATGTCCTGATCGAGGCGGCGCGCATGCTGGACGAGCAGGGCGTGAAGAACGTCCGCATCGACGTCCATGGCGACCATTCCGGCCAGCCCGAGCCGTTCCGCCGCGATTTCGAGGCGAAGCTGGCCAAGGCGCCGCCGAATTTCTCCTTCCGTGGCCCCTACGAGAACCGCCGGGTGGATGCGCTCATGCGCTCGGTCCATGCCGTGCTCGTCCCCTCCATCTGGTGGGAGAACTCGCCCCTGGTGATCCAGGAGGCGCTGCTGAACCGCCGCCCGCTCATCTGTTCCGACATCGGCGGCATGGCGGAGAAGGTGCGCTACGGCCAGGACGGCTTCCACTTCCAGGCGGGCAGCGCCTACTCGCTGGCGATGCTGCTGCGCGGCCTGGCGGCCGAGCCGCAGCGGCTGCTGGCGCTGCAGGACACCATGGCGGTGCCGCCGACCATCGCGGAGACCGGCGCCGCCATGCTCGACCTCTACGAGACCACGCTGCGCGCCGCGCGCGCCGATGCCAGGGAGCAGGCCGCATGACCATCCGCGGATCCATCGACGAGATCACGCCGCTCTTCGCCGCCGGCTGGGCGCATGACGACCGCGCGGCGGAGCCGCTGCTGGTGCAGGCCATGGTCAACGGCGCGGTGGTGGGGGAGGCGATCGCCGATGCCAGCCGCCCCGACCTCGCCGCCGCCGGCCTCGGCGACGGCCGCTGCGGCTTCCGCATCGAGTTCGGCGCGCCGGTCGATCCCGGCCAGCTCGCCTTCGTCTCGGTGAAGCCCGACCGCGGCGACGTCGAGCTGCCGCGCACCAACCTGACCGGCTATGTCGACGCCTTCCGCGCGCTGCGCGCCCGGCATCCGGGCGTCGGCTGGACGCGCAGCATCCATGGCGGCCTCTGGACCGACCGGGCGGATGCCCGCCGCCGCCTCGCCGGCCGCGTCGCCATCGGCGCCGTCGGCGTCGAGACGGCGGAACCGCTCGGGCGCCTGATCGAGGCCGGGCATGTGCTGCTGCGCGGCGCGCTGGCGCCGGTGGGGCTGGAGGCCCGCGCCGCCGAGGCGGTGGCGCGGCTTCCGGAAGGCCCGCTGTCGCCGCGCGGCAGCCTGGACGAGGGCGACGTGCTGGGCGCCCTGCCGGCGCTGCTGTTCCGCGACGCCGCCCTCGGCCTGCTGCGCGGCGCCTTCGACGACCAGCCGCTGGTCTGCCGGGCGGAGCTGGCGCGCGGCGTCACCGGCTTCGCCCAGCCGAGCACGGCCGAGCCGCTGCCATCCCCCACCGAATGCGCCGCGCTGGTCGCGCCGGTCGGGGAAGGCCGGCTGCTGCTCGACATCGTCCGCGACAGCCATGCGCTGCCGGAATTCACCCCGGCCGGCGAATCCCGCTGGCTGGCGGGCAGCGCCGCCAGCCTGGCGCTTGCCTCGGCCGCCGGCGCCTCGCTCGACACCGTCCTGCTCGGCGAGACCGACCTGGCGGTGATCGCGCCCGGCACGCTCTACCGGCTGCGGGTGCCGCAGGGGATGACGGCGCTGGTCGCCCTGGCGGTGCCGAACCGGCAGACGCCGCTCCGCTTCCTGACGGGCGAGTTCGGCGACTTCACCCTGCGGCACCATTCCGGCGCGGTGCTGGCGATGTAGCCGGCGGGCGTGCCGCGGCGGTCAGCCCCGCAGCGCCGCCCCCACCATGGCCATGAAGCCGTCCAGCCGGGTCGCATCCACCCAGCGCAGCACCGCGACCAGGTCCTGCTCCGGATCCACCCAGGTGATGTTGCCGCCGGCGCCGGAGAAGCAGAAGGAGGACGCGCTGGCGGAGGGCCAGCGGGTCCGCCCGGTGTTCAGCCACCACAGCAGCCCGTAATGCGGGTTCAGCGCGCAGGGCGTGCGGCAGGCCGCCACCCAGCCCGCCGGCAGCAGGCGCCGCCCGTCCCAGACGCCGTCCTGCAGGGCCAGCCGGCCCACCAGCGCCTGGTCCTCGGCATGGATGAAGACGCCGCCGCCCCAGTGCCCGCCGCCCGGCACGCTGTGCAGCCGCCGCCCGTCCTGCTCCACCCAGCTCGTCTCGTAGCCATGCCATTCCCAATCGGCGGAGGCGCCGATCGGCCGCATGATCCGCTCGGCGAAGACCTCCGGCAGCGGCCGGCCGAAGCGGCGCAGCAGCGCGAGCGAGAGGCGGTTCACCCGTACGTCGTTGTATTCCCAGTACTGGCCCGGCGGGTGCAGCGGCCGCGGCAGCCCCTTCCGGCCCTGGCCTTCCACCGTCAGGTTGCGGCCGCGATCGATCACGTCGGACTTGCCGAAGAGCGTGCCTTCCCATTCCGAGGTGTTCTGCAGCAGCTGCCGCCAGGTGACGGCGCCGTTCTGCTTCCCCTCGAACCCGCCGTCATCGACCAGGTCGCGCACCGGCGCGTCCAGGTCGGGGACCAGCCCGTCGGCCACGGCGATGCCGGCCAGCAGCGCCAGATAGGATTTCGCCACGCTGAAGGTCATGTCGACCTGCCGCGTGTCGCCCCAGCGCGCCGCCGGCCGGCCCCGCCGCAGGATCAGCCCGTTCGGCGCCCCGCGCGGCCGCACCGGGCCGAGGATGGCGTTGTCCGGCGGCGGCTCGAAGAACCCGGCCTCGAGATGCGCGCGGATGTCGCGCGGCCAGGGCGATTCGTGGTCCAGGGCGAAGCGCACCGCCGCCGCCAGCGCCTCGGCCTCGAAGCCCGCCGCCGTCGCAGCCGCGGAATGCGGCGCCATGCCGTCCTGCCCCATGCCCATGCGTCCCGTCCCCTGCCCCGCCGTCATCCCGTTGCCTGTCGCCCTGCGGCTTCGGACGACCGCCGGGAAACGCCCGGGCCGCGGCGAAGAGGCGTTCCCAGGGCAACGCAAAGCGCTGTAGAGCGGATCGCCGCAGGGTGGAATGACCCGCCCGGCCGCCCCGCGCCCTGTCCGCTGGCCTGGCGCCGCGCGGGGCGCGGCCGCGGCGGACGGGATCGCCGGCGGGGTCGGCACGGGAAGGGCGCATGGACGACGGTGGGAGGATGTCCGGCACCGGGACGGAGGGCGCGGGCGCAGCCCCCGCCCTGCCCGCCGTGACGGCGGCGGAGGCCATGCTCGACGCCGCGCTCGCCGTCTCCGCCGGCGGGATGCTGCATGCGCGCGCGGCGCGGCCGGAATTGCGGCTCGAATCGCGCGATCCCCGGCGCTTCATCGTCACCACCCCCTGGCACGAATACAGCGGCGACCTGTCGCAGGGCCTGGTGCTGCAGGCCATCCGCGGCCCGGCCGGGCGGCCCGGCGCGCCGATCTGCCATTCCGGCAACCTGCTGGAGTTCCGCCATCGCGGCCGGAAGGTCGCCCTGGATGTCGAGGCGCATATCGTCGACTACGGGCTGCGCCGCCTGCCGGGCCGCGTGGTGCTGTTCCATGAGAGCCGCTTCGCGCGGCGCGAGGGGCTGCTGGGCCGCCGCCACCCCTTCGCCCGGCTGCGCTACGACTATGCCGTCCTGGCCGACAGCCCGGTGCTGGAGCTGACGGTGACGCTGACGGTCGAGCCGGCGAGACGCCTGGTGGCGCCGCGCCTGACCACGGGCGTCGACGCGCTCGACCCGGAAGACGGGCCGACGCGGATGCGCCGCCTGCTCGCCTGGGGGCCGGCCGGCCGATCCGCCGCCATGGCCGCGGCCGGCCAGGCGGCCGCCGCGCTGCATGCCGGGCCGGCCTTCCACCTGGCCCTGCCGGAGGAACCGGTCGCCGGCGACGGACCGCGGCAGGCCTGCCATCTGCGGCTGCTGGACGGGGACCGGCTGATGCGCGTCACCGGCACGCCGGGCCGCGATGGCGGGCTGCACTGGCTGGTGCTGCGCTATGCCTGCCCGACGCTGGCCGGCGGCGCGTCCGTGACGCTGCGGGAGGAGCGGCTGCGGGTGACGGACGCGGAGGTCGACCCGTCGCCGGAGGCGATGGACCGCGCCATGGAAACCAGGATCGCCGCGGCCATGGAGGCTGCGGCCCGGCAGCCGCCGGACCGGTGACGCAACGGGCCAGCGGCCGGCCCTCGCGCGCGGCCGCCCTAGGCCGGCGCCCGCCGCGTCAGGCCCGCGCCTCGGCCGGCGCCGGCTTGGCGCCCGGCAGCTCGATCTCGATCGCCAGGGTCGAGATGTCGCCGCCGCGGTCGAGGTTCACGTTCACCTTGCCGGGGTCGATGGCGATGTAGCGCGCCACGACCGCGACCAGGTCCTGCTGGAGCCGCGGCAGGAAATCCTCCCGCGCCCGGCCGATCCGCTCATGCGCCAGGACGATCTGCAGCCGTTCCTTGGCCACGCCGGCGCTGTTCGGCTCCGGCTTGCGGTTCTGTTTGAAGAAGTCGAGCCAGCTCATCTCAGGCAGCCCTCCCTCCGAACAGCCGGCGCAGCAGCCCCGGCTTGCGTTCCGGCTCCAGGAAGCGGTGCGGCAGGTCCTCGCCCAGGAAGCGCCCCACCGCATCCTTGTAGGCCTGCCCGGCGACGCTCTCTGCATCCATGATCACCGGCATGCCGGTGTTGGACGCCCGCAGCACGCTTTCATTCTCCGGGATCACGCCGAGCAGCGGGATCGCCAGGATCTCCCGGATGTCGTCGAGCTTGAGCATCTCGCCGCGCTCGACCCGGTTGGGGTCGTAGCGGGTGACCAGCAGGTGCTCCTTCACCTTGTCCCGCTTGTCCTCCGCCCGCTTCGACTTCGACTGCAGGACGCCGAGGATGCGGTCGCTGTCCCGCACCGAGGACACCTCGGGGTTGGTCACCACCACCGCCTGGTCGGCGAAATACAGCGCCAGCAGCGCGCCCTTCTCGATCCCGGCCGGGCTGTCGCAGACGATGTAGTCGTGGTCCTTCGACAGCTCCTCGATGATCTCGGCCACGCCATCCTTGGTCAGCGCATCCTTGTCCCGGGTCTGGGAGGCGGGGAGGATCGACAGCGTCTCCACCCGCTTGTCGCGGATCAGCGCCTGGTTCAGCCGCGCCTCGCCCTGGATGACGTTGACGATGTCGAAGACCACGCGCCGCTCGACGCCCATGATGAGGTCGAGGTTGCGCAGGCCCACATCGAAATCGATCACCACCGTCTTCTTCCCGCGCTGGGCGAGGCCGGTGGCGAAGGCGGCGCTGGTCGTGGTCTTGCCCACGCCCCCCTTGCCCGATGTGACGACGATCACCTGCGCCATGAACGCATCCCCCTGCTGCAACACGTCCCCCGGGATCCCGCCCGGGTCCATCCCCTTGGCCCGTCGGGCCGGCCACCTGGCCGGCACTCGGTCCCCCCTGCGGCCATCGGCGCCGGTCCGGCGCCGCGCCGCGAAGCACCCCGCCCCGCCGCGCGCCCTGCCACGTGCCCCGTCGCCCGCCCCGCCGCCGCGGC
>NZ_SMOA01000620.1 GCF_004353985.1 Paracraurococcus ruber
CGCCGCGCCGGCGACCCGCCCGTCCGGATCCGCGCCGGCGGCGCCCGCCCCGGCATCGGCGCCGGCCGAGGAGGCGCCGATGCCGCCGCGCCTGGCCGAGCCGCCCTGGTCGGCGCGCCTGCTGCTGGGCATGGGGGCGATCCTGGTCCTGCTGGCCGGCGGCGCGGTGCTGTACCAGGCAAGGCGGCGGGAAGCGGTGGTGGTGGAGGATGCGCCGGACTTCGCCCGCGCCCTGGACCACTGGGCGCATGCGGCCTTCCTCGCCAGGCCTTCGCCGCGGGCGATGAAGCGCTTCCTCAACCGGCTGCGCTTCGTCGCGGCGGTGCCGGAGAGCGGCGCGGCGCGGCTGGACGGCGCGACCGTGGTCGGGCTCGGCGTGCTGGCGCATGCCGACCGCGCGGCGCTGGAACGCTATGCCGCCGGCGGGTCGCTGGCGCCCGGCGCGGCGCCCGAGGTGCGGGACGCGATCGAGGCCGCGCGCTGGTCGCAGCAGGAAGCCGGCATGCCGGAATTCGCGCCGACGCGGGAGCAGGCGCGGGCCTTCCTGGCGCTCTGGTCCGGCGTGACGGTGCGGGCCTGAGGCCGGGCGTCGGGTGTGCCAGAGCAGGCGATGGCGCAGAGGCCGGCGCCGCTGGACGAGCCGCAGGCCGGCGGCGGCCGGTCGGCATCGTCAGGGCGAGGCGTGGGCGCCGCGATGCGCCGATCCACGCCGAGACCCCGGGGCGGATGCGGCTCGCGGGAGCCCATCGCCAGGCGAGCCGGCAGTCACGCGGGACCGCCGGCCGGGACGGGCGGGCGTGGTCAACGGATCAGGCCGGCCGCTGCGGGCCACCGGTTGCCGGCCCCTGCCGCGCGGCGCGGCGCCACGCCGCGATCCGCGGCCAGGGCGGCGCGCCGCCCGGGCCGCC
>NZ_SMOA01000621.1 GCF_004353985.1 Paracraurococcus ruber
GCGAGGGCCTCGCCATCGCCGCCTCCCCCGCCGGCGCCACGCTGCTGCGGCCGGCCGGGGCGCAGCCGCTGCCCGGGCTCGGCGACGGCTTCGCCGCCGCCGCCTGGTCGCCGCTGGCCGAGCTTGCCCTGCTGCTCGACCGGACCGCCGGCAAGGTGGTCGCGGCGCGGCCCGATGGCCGGCCGGTGGCGTCCTGGGCCGTCGCGCCCGGCGCCGCCGGGTTGTTCCCCGACCCCTCCGGCCGGCTGCTGCTGGTGCCGGAGCCGGACGAGCGGCGCGTCACGGTCATCGACCTGGCGCGCGGCGTGGTCGCCCACCGGGTGGCGCTGGAGGGCGCGCCGGACCGCATCGGCTTCAGCCGCGGCCAGGCCTATGCGCCGCATGCCGAGGGCGGGCGCGTCTCGCTGATCGCCCTGAACAGCCTGGTGGAGGGGGCGCAGCCCGCCATCGCCACCATCGCCGCCGGGGAGGGCGGGCTCGCCGCCGCCGATGCGCTGGGCGCGACCATCGCCACCGCCCCCGGCGACGGCGCCATGCTGATCGCCGCGCCGGATGACGGCATGGTGCATGTCTACATGGAAGGGATGGCGGCGCCGCGCGGCGCGCTGCGCATCCCGCAGCAGATCCGGCCGCTCGCCATGACGCCGATCGACCGCGGCCTGCGGGAGGTGGCGCCGGGCCGCTACGAGGCACAGGCGATCTTTCCCGCCGGCGGGCGCTGGGTGCTGCCGGTGATGCAGCAGGGCGGCGGCTTCCTGCACTGCTTCGAGGTCGAGCTGGAGGGCGGGGAGCGGCTGCCGCTCGCCCGCCGCATGCAGGTGGAGCTGGCGCTGCCGGCCGACCGCGCCCTGCCGGCGGGCGCCGCCCAGGCGGTGCGCGTCCGCCTGGGCGGGCCGGCGGGCGAGC
>NZ_SMOA01000622.1 GCF_004353985.1 Paracraurococcus ruber
CCCGGGAGGCGCTGGCGGCGGGTCGGGCCGCCCTGCCCGAGTATGGCAGCCGGTTCTCGCGTCGGGACTACACGCAGGCTCAGCTCTTCGCCCTTCTCGTGCTGCGGCAGTTCCTCCGGACCGATTACCGTGGCGTGGTGGCGCTCGTCGCTGAGTGGGCCGAGGTGCGCCGCGCCCTCGGCCTCTCGAAGGTGCCGCACTACTCGACGCTCGCCCATGCCTCCCGACGGATCCTCGCGGACGCCGAGGCTGGGGGGCCTTTCGCGGGGCTCAGGCCGTGGTGGTCCGGCGCGCCCGCCAGCACGACCTGATCGACGCCGCTCCTGTAGCGGCGGTCGACGCGACAGGGCTCGAGACGCGGCACGTCAGTGCCTACTTCGGCCTGCGGCGCGGCAGCGAAGGACATCGCCAGCGCGCCTGGCCGAAGCTCACCGCCGTCGTCCATGCCCACTCCCACCTCATCCTGGGCGCGGTGCCGGGCGTCGGCCCGAGCCAGGACTCGCCCGACTTCACCCCGGCTATGCGGCAGGCTGCGGCGCTCATTCGGATCGACACCGCCCTCGGTGACGCGGGCTACGATGCGGAGCACAATCACCGCCTGTGTCGCGAAGACCTTGGCGTCCGGCAGACAGTCATCCGCCTCAACCAACGCAACACCGGTCGCCGCTGGCCCAAGACGCCCTATCGGCGCGCGATGCGACGTCGCTTCCCGAAGGTGCTCTACAATCAGCGCTGGCACGCCGAGAGCGGGTTCAGCCAGCACAAGCGCCGCCTCGGATCAGCCCTGACCGCGCGCGGCGACGCGTCCCAGGCCCGCGAACTCGTCCTCCGCGTCCTCACCCACAACCTCATGATCCTCGCAGAGGCCGCATAAGCCTTTCAACAAAGCA
>NZ_SMOA01000623.1 GCF_004353985.1 Paracraurococcus ruber
GCGGCGTGCCGGCCCCGCCGGAGCCCGACCCGTGGCGCCCAGGGCCGGCCCGGGCCGCGCGCCGCCGCCAGCCCGGCCTATTGCCCGTCCAGCCGGCGGACCGAGTCGAAGCCGACCGACAGGCCGCCGAGCGCCAGCCGCAGGTCGCCATTCTGCCGCTCCGCCGCGGTGGCGCGGCCGAGCACCGTGGCGGCGACCGTCTGCTTCGCGCCGCTCTCGTCCCGCCCGGCCACCGCGAAGCGATAGGCGCCGTCCGGAAGCTGCCGTCCGGCCGCGTCCTTGCCGTCCCAGTTCCAGGTCTGCGCCGCGCTGCCCAGCCTCACCTCCTGCGTCCGCAGGGTGCGGCCGGCATTGTCGAGGATGGTCACCGTCGCGCGCGTCGCGGTGCCGGCCGCCGGCAGGTGCAGGGACCCGACGCCGCCCTGCACGGTCAGCCTGTCGCTGTCCACCTCCACCATCTTCCCCATCAGCGGCGCCGCGGCGGTCAGTTGCGACGCCTGCTGCAGGTTGATCAGCTTCTCCAGGTTGCCGTTCATGCTGATCTGCTGCTCGACCGAGGCGAACTGCACCAGCTGCTGGGTCATGGTTTCCGTGTCCATGGCCTTGGTGGGGTCCTGGTTCTTCAGCTGCGTCGTCAGCAGCGTGAGGAAGGTGTTGAAGTCGCCGCCGATGCCGGTGGACTTCCCGGCGGTCGACTGGCTGCTGGTGGCGGCCGTGGCGGTGGTCGCGGCTGTCGTTGCGGCGGTGGTCGTCATGGTGCGGCTTCCCTTCAGACGGCGATGTCGAGCAGCGAGAGCGCCTGCGGCCGCGGCCGCGCGCCGGGCGTCGCGCTGGCGGCGGGCGCCTCCGGCAGCGGGGCGCGGTGCGGGGTGGACTCGCGCCGCGC
>NZ_SMOA01000624.1 GCF_004353985.1 Paracraurococcus ruber
CGGCCGGCGCGGTGCCCGTGCCGGCGGTCGCCGGATCGGTGCCGGCCGCGGCCTTGGCCGGCGGCGTCGCGCCGGCCAGGGTGCCGCTGCCGGCCGCTGCGGTGCCCGTCCCGGCAATCGCCGAATCGGTGCCGGTCATGGCCCCGTTTGCGGCCTTGGCCGCGCCGGCGGCGCCCGTCGTCAGGTCGAGGCCGGCGGTCGCCGTGGCGACGGCCGCCTTGGCCGGGCCCGTCGCGGCTGACACCAGGTCGGCGGCCGAGGCCGTGACGACGGCGGCCGCCTTCGCCGGGCCCGTCGCCGTGGACAGCGCATCGGCGGCCGCGGGCGCCGCATGGCCCGAGGAGGTCGCCGCGGGGTCCGCCGCCGAGGCCTTCTCGGCGCGCGTCACGGTCGCGGCAGCCGCCTTGGACACCGTCTCGGCCGGCGCCGTGTCGCCGAGGCGCGGGGCGGCATCGGCAAGGACGACGGAGGACGGCTCGCTTGCCTTCGGCAGGGCCGTGCCGGTGACCGCGACCACAAGGTCGGCCGCCTTGGTCGCCGGGCTGGCGTTGTCCGCCTTTGCGGCATAGGCCGGCTGGTCATCGGCCTCGGCCCGCACCGCGGCAGGGCGGGAGGCCGGCTCCAGCGCCGCCTTCGCCGGGGCGGTCTCGACGGCAGCGAAGGCTTTGGTGGCGACCTCGGTCGCCGGGCGTGCCGCATCGGCCGCCGGCGCCTTGGCCGGCGCATCGGCCACCGCCGCCGGCTTCGGCGTCACCGCGGCGGCGGCGCGGGAAGCGGCGGCGCGTTCGGCCAGCGCCTCCTCCCCGGCCGCGGCACGGATGACGGCGGGCGTCGCCGCCTCCGGCCCGACCGGCGCGCCCTGCGGCAGGCTGGCCAGCAGCG
>NZ_SMOA01000625.1 GCF_004353985.1 Paracraurococcus ruber
CCCTGCACCGCCGCACCCGCCGCGGCGATGGGCAGCCGGGCGCGGCCGTGCCGCGCCGCCGGCGCGCCTTCGGCCAGACGCGGCCGAGGACAGGCAGCCATGACCTTCGGCCAGCTTCCCTACGACGTCGCGCATCTGCTGGGCGGCGCCATGCTGCTGCTGTCCTTCGTGCTGCTGTACCAGCGCCGCGTCGGCGCCGTGATCAACGCGCTGGCGACGCAGGGCGCGGTGCTGGCCGGCGCCGCGGCCTGGCAGGGCTTCGTGCAGTCCGCGCCGCAGCTCTACCTGACGGCGCTGATCGCGCTCGGCGCCAAGGCGGTGCTGATCCCGCTGGCGCTGCGCACCCTGCTGCGGCGCTTCGACCTGGACCGCAGGGTGGAGACGGCGATGGGCATCGGGCCCAGCCTGATCGCCGGCGTGGCGCTGGTCGCGCTCGCCATCCTCGTCGTGCTGCCGATCACCGCCGGCAGCAGGGCGATCGCGCGGGAGGACCTGGCGCTCGCCCTTTCCGTCGTGCTGCTGGGGATGCTGATGATGATCACCCGGCGCAACGCCATCCTGCAGGTGGTCGGGCTGATGACGCTGGAGAACGGGCTGATCCTGGCGGCGGTGGGGGTCACCGGCATGCCGCTGGTGGTGGAACTCTCGACCGCCGCGCTGGTGATGATGCTGCTGGTGGTGGGCGGCGTCTTCGTCTTCCAGATCCGCGAGCGCTTCGACACGGTCGATACCGGCTTCCTCGAGCGGCATCGGGGAGAGAGCCCGTGATCCTCCGTCGCCGCGCCGCCCCGCGGCCCGCGCAGCGGGCCGGGCGCCCGGATGGGCGCCGCGCCGCATGCCGCGAAGCCGGGCCGCCCGCCGGGCGGTGCCGGCGACCGG
>NZ_SMOA01000626.1 GCF_004353985.1 Paracraurococcus ruber
GGGCCCAGCGGTCCACCCGGCGCCGCAACACGCGGGTGAGCCCGGCCTCGGTCGCGGCGAAGCGGGCGAGATGCGCCAGCGCCGCCTCCCGCAGCGCCGCCTCCCCGGGCGGCGGTCCGGCCGGGCGCGGGACGCGGCGGGGCCGCTCGCGGGGCTTGCGGGGCGGGCGGGACTCCTCGGCCATGGCGGCATCCTGCCATGTCGCCGGGCGCCGCCCAAACCGGCCGGCGGCGGTCACGGCACCGCGCCGCCGCGGATCGGCCCTGGCCCGATCCGCCCCGCCGGGGCACATCACCGCCCCATCCGACATCCAGGAGACCCTCGCATGGCCCGCTACCCCACCAATGGCCTCAGCCTCGACCAGGCCAATGCCATCCTCGCCGCCGCTCGCGCCAAGGGGCGGGAGCTGGCCCTGCTGCCGCTGACCGTGGTGGTGCTGGATGCCGGCGGCCAGGTGAAGGCGATGCAGCGGGAGGACGGGTCCTCCCTCCTCCGGCCGGAGATCGCGCTCGGCAAGGCCTATGGCGCGCTGGCGTTGGGGCTGGGCGGACGGGAACTCGCCCGGCGGGCGCAGGCCATGCAGGGCTTCATGAACTCCCTGTCCGACCTGGCGGGCGGGCGTGCCGTGCCGGTGCCGGGCGGCGTCCTGGCCTGCGATGCCGAGGGCATGATCCTGGGCGCGGTCGGCATCAGCGGCGACGTCTCCGCCCAGGACGAGGTCTGCGCCATCGCCGGCATCGAGGCGGCGGGGCTGCGGGCCGACACCGGCGACGCGGCCTGAGGCCTGCCGGGGCAGCCGGCGGCTGCCGGCCGCCCCGGCCAGCGCCGGCGCGCCGTTCCGCGCGGCCGCCAGGCGCGGCTTGCCTT
>NZ_SMOA01000627.1 GCF_004353985.1 Paracraurococcus ruber
CGCCGGCAGGCCGGCGGCGCGGCGCGCCGCCCGCAGCAGCAGCGCCCCTCGCTCGGCGATGTCGAGGCTGAGGGCGCCGGAGGGCTTGCCGACGATGGCGGCGGCGCCCAGCCGGCGCGCCTCCAGCGCGGTGGGCGAGCCAGGGCGCGCGGCGGAGGAGACGATGACCACCGCGCCGCTGCCTTCCAGCGCCCAGCGCCGCAGCGCACCCATGCCGTCCAGCACCGGCATCTCGATGTCGAGCAGCGTGAGGTCGGGGGTCAGCCGGTGCATGGCGGCCAGGCCCATCTCGCCATCCGCCGCCTCCCCCACCACCTCGAAATCCGGGTCGCTGGCCAGGATGTCGCGCAGCAGCCGGCGCATGATGCCGCTGTCGTCCACCACAAGCGTGCGCACGCGCGAGGCGGCCGGCGTTTCCGGCCCCGCCGGCGGCGCCGCCTCCGCTGCGGGCGCATCGGCGCCGGCCGCGGCGATCGCCGCCGCGCGCCGGGCGAGGGCGCCGGCCAGGCCCGCCGCCTGCGCGGGGTCGAAGGGGTCCAGCACCGCGCCGTCGAGCATGGCCTTCAGCGAGGCGAGCTCCATCGCCTCGGCCATGGCGCGCAGCCCGTCCAGCACCGGCTGCGCCGCGGCGGCATCCTTCGCCTCGCCCAGACGCGCGGCCATGGCCTGCCATTCCGGCAGGAAGGCGGCGAGCAGCTCGGGGTCCAGCGGCATGGTCATGCCGGGCAGCATGCCAGAGATGGCGCCGCCGTCACCCCCGGACCGGCCAGGCCGCGGAACGGGTCAGGCCGAGCCGCAGGCATGGCGACGGCGCGCCGCGCGCCGCCGCCGCGCCACCCCCGCGCGCGATGACCGCGG
>NZ_SMOA01000628.1 GCF_004353985.1 Paracraurococcus ruber
GGCGATGCGGCGCGCCGCATGACCGCGCCCTTCCGCGCCGGCGCCGCCGCGGCGCTCGGCGCCCCGGCGCTGGCCATGGCGGTCAGCTTCCTGGCCTTCGGGGCGGCGGTGGCGGCCGCAGGGTTCGGGCCCGGCTGGGCGCTGGGGTCGTCGCTGCTGGTCTATGGCATGGCCGGACAACTGGTGCTGCTGCAGGCGGCCCCCGCCGGGGCGGTGGCGGCGGCGCTGGGCGCGACCGCGGCGAATGCGCGCTTCCTTCCCATGGCGCTGGCGCTCGCCCCGTGGCTGGGGCCGCCGGGCTGGCGGCGCTGGCTGGCGCTGCCCTTCATTGCCATCACGCCCTGGGCGGCGGCGATGCGCGTGCTGCCCGGGCTGGATGCGGCGGCGCGGCTGCCCTGGTTCCTCGGCTTCGCCCTGGCCTCCTGGCTGGTGGCCGGGCTGGCGACGCTGCTGGGCGGGCTGGCGGCGCCCTGGCTGGACCCGCCGCTGCTGGCGGCGCTGCTCTTCGCCAACCCGCTCTATTTCGCCCTGCTGCTGGCGGCCGACCTGCGCCTGGCCGGGCCGCGGCGGGCGGTGCTGGCCGGGGTGGCGGCGGCGCCGGTGGCCTGGCTGCTGCCGCCGGCCTGGGGGCTGCTGGCGGCGGGGCTGCTGGGCGGGACGCTGGCCTTCCTCTGGGGCGGCGTGGCAACGGCTGACCTGGCGCTGGGCCTTGCCGCGCTGGCCATGCTGCTGCTGCGGGCGGCGGGGCTGCTGATGGCGGGCGCGCTGCGGCCGGAGCATCCGCTGGTCGCCTGGGCGGCGGCGGTCAGCCAGGCGACGCTGGCCGCCTTCGTCGCCCTGGCGGTGGCGGCGCCG
>NZ_SMOA01000629.1 GCF_004353985.1 Paracraurococcus ruber
AGCGGCGACCCGCCGAGGTGCCCGGCCGGGGGGCGGCGCCTCGCCTCCCGGTCCCCGCGCCCTGCCCTATCGCCCGCCCGGCGTCGCCTGGGGCAGGTCGCCGGTGCTCAGCAGCCAGGCCAGGCGGTGCCGCAGGGCGGACCGGGCATGGGCGCGCGCCGCCGCTTCCGCCGCCTCGCCGTCGCGCCGCTCCAGCGCGGCGAGGATGGCGCGGTGCTCGGCATGCGCCGCCGCCGCCCGGCCGCCGCGGGTGAGCAGCGAGGGCAGCAACGCCATGGTGGCGGAAAGCTGCTCCAGGCTGCGAAGCAGGTAGCGATTATGCGCGGCCAGGTAGAGCAGGCCGTGCAGCCGCTGGTTCACCTCGGCAAGGCAGGCGGGATCGGCGAAGGCGGCGGGCTCGTCGGCGACGATCCCGGCCATGGCGGCCAGCTCCGCCTCGGTCGCGTGCTGCGCCGCGAGGCGGGCCGCCGCGCCCTCCAGGATCTCCCGCATCACGTACAGCTCCATCACCCCGGCATGGTCGGGCCGGGTGACGGTCAGGCCGCGGCGCGGCGCATGCGTCAGCAGCCCCTCCGCCTCCAGCCGGGCGATGGCGCCGCGGACCGGGGTGCGGGAGACGCCGAAGCGGGCGGCGAGGTCGGTCTCGGTCAGCCGAAGGCCGGGCGGCAGGGTGCCGTCGCGGATGGCGGCGCGGATGCGGCCATAGGCTTCCTGGCCCAGGTCGCGCCCGGTTTCGCGCGGCATCTCCCGCCTCGGGGCCAGGGCGCCAGCCGCGGCGCCGCCGGCCAGGGGCTGCGCGGCCGGATGGGCGCCGGCCATGCCTGGGCGGCCGCCGGGGTCGGCCCTCGCCTCG
>NZ_SMOA01000062.1 GCF_004353985.1 Paracraurococcus ruber
CGCGGCCGGCGAGCCGGTGCCGGCCTGGGCCGCCAGCCCCCCGCAACCCCGGTGGCTGCCTCGGCCGGGCCCGCCGTCGCGCGCCGGCCCGGAGGCCGTCCCACACCTGGCGGATGGCTGTCCCGTCGCCCGCCGGCCCGACCGGCGTCAGGGCCGCTTGCCCTCGCCCTCCGGCCGGGCCGGGGCCGGGGCCGGGGCCGCCGCCGGCGGTGCCGGCCCGGCATTCCGCTCGGCCTCCTCGGTGGTCAGCGCCTCCATGGCGAAGCCGGGGGAGGACCCGGCCAAGCCGAGGATGCTCGATCGGGCCGCCGGCATCGGCGCCCCCGGGCAGCGGGCGAAGCAGGCCGGCTGGGGCTGGCAGTCGCAGCGCGGCTGCGCCGCCGCCGGCGGGGTACCCGGCCCGGGCAGCCCGGACAGCAGGCCGGCGGCGATGGCGGCGAGGATCAACGGGCGCATCGGCCTCTCCCTTCCTGGGACCGGGTCAGTTCTTCGCCGGCGCAACGCCGACCGAGCGGAAGCCGAAGGCGACCGGGCGCTCGAACACCCGGCTCAGCGCCAGGCCGCTGCTGGTGGCCGCCGCATAGGCCAGGCTGCCGCCGGGGGGCGCCGCCGGCGCCTCGCCGCCCGCCGGCGCGCCGGGCTGCAGCGTGGCCGTGGCGCCGCGCTCATCCTCCGTGCCGCGGCGCTGCGTCAGCTCCCGCGTCAGGAAGACCCGGACCACCAGCGTCAGCCGGATGCTGGCCGCGGCGACGATCTGCGGGCCGAACACCGCCTCCAGCACCTGCCGGGCGAAGCCCTCGTCGCAATAGAGCGCGGTGCGCGGCTCGGCACAGAAGGCGACCAGGCGGCCATAGCCCTCGCCGGCATCCACGCCATAGGTCTCGGCGGTGCGGATGGTGATCTCCTCGGTCGCCGCGCCGGTCCGGCTGCCATCCAGCAGGCCGCCCGCCGCGCCCGCCCGGGCGGCCGCCTTCACGCTGTGGCGGATGCTGATGCCGGGAAAGGCGGCGATGCGCAGCGCGATCCGCTCGCCAGGCGGCACCTCGGCCTCGAACCGGTCCAGCCCGCGGGCCGGCTCCTCCGGCCTGCCCGGCGCGGTCGCGGCGAAGACCGGGGCGCCGCGCTGCGCCGCCAGGATGTCCGGCCGCAGATCCAGCCGGGCCAGCCGCACCGCCCGGCTGAGCAGCGGCGACCTGCCACCGGCATCGGCCACGGCCCAGAGATCGCCCACCTGCAGATCCTCGGTGGGCGGGAAGACAGGCTCGATCCCCAGCCGGGCGATGCTGTCGGCCCAGGCGGTGGCGACGTCCACGGTCTCGATCGGCGGCGGCGGCGCCTCGAAGGGCCGGACCAGCAGCAGGATCGCCGCGGCGCCGCCCGCCAGCACGAGGCCCGCCGCGAGGGCGGCATGCCAGCGCGGGCGTCCGGGCGGGGCGCTGTCCGGTTCCATGCCGGAACAATAGGCAGGCGGGGCAGCGGCGTGCAATCCGGCGGCATCGCGGGGGGCGCCGCCCGCCTCGACCTCTCCCCGCATGAGAGGGCGCGCGCCCGCTCGACCTCCCGCCACCAGGGGCCGAGGGGCCCCCGGACCCGTCGGGCCGGACGACAGGCGGGGGCTCGGCCGGGCGTCACGCCCGGGCCGGGATCCGGCGGATCGCCTGGACCCGGTGGCGGACAGAGCCCGGCAGGGGCGGCACAACCCCCGCCGGTGCGCCGGGAGGCCGCTACTCCGCCACCAGCGCGTCGTGCAGCGCCTGCCAGCAGTCCCGGTCGGGCGCGGCGATCAGCCCGCCGCCGGTGACCAGCGGGCCATAGGCGCTGCCGTCGAAGCGCGCAGAATAGCCGCCCGCTTCCCGGTGCAGCAGCCAGCCCGGGGCATGGTCCCACGGCATCAGCCGGTTGTAGAGCAGCGCATGCGCATGCCCGCCGGCGGCCATCCGGTATTCATGCGCGGCGCAGCGATACCCGACCACGGCGCGCAGCCGCGGCAGGCGGGCGGCGACGCGGCTGCGCAGCGGCTCGGCCAGATAGGCCCAGGAGACGGCGCCCACCATCTCGGCGACCGGCGCCGGCGCCGCCACGCGCAGGTCATGCCGGTGGCCGTCCGGCGACTCGACCCAGGCGCCCTCCCCGCGCAGCGCGATGGCGGTGTCGTCGCCCAGCGGGTCATGGATCCAGCCGGCGACGATCTCGCCCCGCACGACGGCGGCGGCCATGCAGCCGAAGACCGGCAGGCCGGCGGCGAAATTCGCCGTGCCGTCCACCGGGTCGACCACGAAGGCTAGGTCCGCCCCGGCCAGCCGCCCGAGCAGCGCCGGATCCCCGGCCGCCGCCTCCTCCCCCACCACGACGCAGCCGGGGAAGCGCGCGGCGAGCCCGGCGGCGATCACCCGCTCGGCTGCCTCATCGGCATCGGTGACGAGGTCGAGCGGGCCCGACTTGGTCCGCACCTGGCCGGCGGCCAGCCGCCGGAAGCGCGGCAGGATCTCCGCGCGCGCGGCCTCGCGCAGCAGCGCGGTCACGCCGGTGACCGCCGCCAGGTCGAGTCGCGGGGTCACGCCGGCGGCTGCTCGAACCGCGCCCGGTCGGCCGGGGACAGCCGCACGGTCACCCGCACATCGCCCTCGGCATCGTCGCGGGCCAGCACCTCGCCATGCCGGTAGAGCCAGGCGAGCCGGGCGCCGTCGGCCGCCGGGATGGCATAGTCCACCGTTTCCATCCCGGCCGAGAGCCGCGCATCCAGCAGGGCGCGCAGCGCGTCCAGCCCCTCCCCGGTCAGGGCGGAGACGGCGACCGACCGCTCGCCGCCGCCGCCTGGGACGGCGCCGGTGCCGCCCAGCAGGTCGGCCTTGTTCAGCACCTCGACCACCCGGGCCTCCCAGCCCTCGTCCAGCGCGGCGTCGGCGCCGGCCGCCATTTCCTCCAGCACCCCCAGCACATCGGCCCGCTGCGCCCCGGTATCGGGATGCGCGACGTCGCGGACATGCAGGATGATGTCGGCCGCCGCCACCTCCTCGAGCGTCGCGCGGAAGGCTTCCACCAGCTGGGTCGGCAGGTCGGAGATGAAGCCGACGGTGTCGGACAGGATGGCCCGCCGGCCGGAGGGCAGGCGGATGCCGCGCATGGTGGGGTCGAGCGTGGCGAAGAGCTGGTCCTGGGCATAGACGCCGGCGCCGGTCAGCGCGTTGAACAGGGTCGACTTGCCGGCATTGGTGTAGCCGACCAGGGCGATGACCGGGTAGGGCACCTTCTCCCGCGCCTTGCGGTGCAGGCCGCGGGTGCGGCGGACCTGCTCCAGCTCCTTCTTCAGCTTCACCATGCGGTCGGTGATCAGCCGCCGGTCGAGCTCGATCTGCGACTCGCCGGGGCCGCCGAGGAAGCCGAAGCCGCCCCGCTGCCGCTCCAGGTGGGTCCAGGACCGGACCAGGCGGGTGCGCTGGTAGTCGAGATGCGCCAGTTCGACCTGCAGCGCGCCCTCCTTGGTGCGGGCGCGCTCGCCGAAGATCTCCAGGATCAGGCCGGTGCGGTCGATGACCTTGCAGCGCCACTCGCGCTCCAGGTTGCGCTGCTGCACCGGGCTGAGGGCGGCATCCACCACCGCGACGCCGACGCGGTGCAGCGCGATCGCCTCCCCGGCCGTCTGCACCTGGCCTTCGCCCAGCAGGGTGCTGGGGCGGCGGTCGCGCAGCGGGAAGACGGCCTGGTGGACGATGGTCACGCCGATGCTGGCGGCGAGGCCCACCGCCTCGGCCAGCCGCGCCTCGGCGGCGCGGGCGGTGCCGTCCGGGATGCCGCCGGGGACAAGCCCCTGCGCGGCGCGGCCGGGGCGGTCATAGGGCAGGATCACCGCGGCGCGGGTCGGACCCTCATCCGTGCCCTCACCGCGGTCATTGGCGGGCGCAGGCAGCCCGGTCTTCTCACGAACCGACAGGATTGGCCTCTCTGGTCATCGTCAACGTCGTGCCCTCGGTGCGCACGGCCGCCCCTTCGCGCGGGGCGGTGGGGTCGAAGAGCTGGATCGGCGCCCCGGGCATCACCGTGCTGATCGCGTGCTTGTAGACGAGCTGGGTATGCCCGTCCCGCCGCAGCAGCACCGAGAAGTTGTCGAACCAGGTGATGATGCCCTGCAGCTTGACGCCGTTGACGAGGAAAATCGTTACGGGGGTCTTGCTCTTGCGAACGTGGTTCAGGAAGACGTCCTGTACGTTCTGGGACTTCTCGGCGGCCACGGCGCGGTCCTTCTTGTTCTTGGCAGCCGCGCGGCGCGGCATGCCTGGGCGGGCTTCCCCCAAGGGGGATTGTCCCGGGGAAGCAGGTGTCCAGAACATCCGACACCGCCGGGCGGGTTGCAAGGGAAGCTTGCCGGGCGCGTGAACAATTTTGCTGCGATGCAGCATTGCGGGCCCGGCATGGCGGGTGGGCGGGCCGGTCCGCACCGGCATGGGCGCGGCGGCGTCGCGGCCGGGCCCGGTTGTCCGGTGCGGGGCCGCCCCTCCCGGCGCCGGCGGCCGGGTCGTCCGGCGGGCGGCGCACCGGCCGGGACCGGTGGTGGTCACCCCGGCCAGCCGAGCGTCGCGGCGATCCAGGGGAACACCGCCCCCGCCCAGGCCTGCTGGCCCAGGCCGCCGCAATGGCCGCCCGCGCCGCTCCCCGTGCCCAGCCGGACCAGTACCTTGCTGCAGGCCAGCGCCGCGAAGAGCCGGTCGGATTGCGACGCGAAGTCGCCCTCGCACTCCACCACCAGGGTGGGGCAGCGGATGCGGTCGGCGAGGCCCTCCAGCGTGAACTCTGCCTGGCGGCGGAGGAAATCGCCGACCGTCGCCGCGCCCAGGGTCGCCATGCGCGGCGCCAGCATGGCGCGCATCGCCGGCTGGTCGAGCAGGCCTTGCAGCCTTGCGTCCTGCGCGGGATCGGCGGCGAGGATGCCGGCCCAGGTCGCCGCCGCGTCGCCGGGGACCGCGCGGGCGAGCATCGCCTGGATGCGGCTGGCGAATTCGACCTGCCCGGGATCGCAGACCAGGGCGGCCAGCCGGGTTTCCCGCGCCGCGGCGCGCGGCGCCAGGTAGCCGGCGAGGCTGCGGCCGAGCAGCACGAGCCGGTCCGGGTCGACGCCCGGCTGGCCGAGCAGCCAGTCCAGCGCCGGCGCCAGCACCGCCTCGTAGTCCGGCCGCATCGGGATCCCGTCCCGGTAGAGCGTGCCGCCCTGCCCCGGCCCTTCCAGGCAGAAGGCGTTCATGCCGCGGTCCAGCGCCATCCAGGCGGTCTCGGCATAGGCGGACTCGGCGGTGGAATCGTAGCCCGCCGGCAGGATGACCGTCGGCCGGGCCAGGACCGCGCCGGCCGGGCGCAGCAGGTAGCCGGTCAGGCGGCCGGTGCCGAAGGGGATCTCCGCCAGGCTGGGGACCAGCGAGAGCAGCGGCAGCGCCGCGCGGAAGGCGTCGCGGTGGCGCCGCCAGCCGGTCTGCAGCCGCGCATCGCCGAGGTCGTCGCGGTGGAAGACGAAGGCCTGCCGCCAGTATTCCGAGGCGCGGAGCCAGGCATTGGCGATGCTGCGGCGATCGCCGCCCTGCCCGGCCAGCGCCTCCGCCCGCTCCGCCGCCGCCGACCAGGCGCCGTACCAGCCGCGCGGATCGCCGCGCGTGACCGCCGCGACGGCGACCAGCATCTCGCCGAGGTCGGCGGCGCCGGCATAGGCGGCGGCGGCGGTCCGCTGCAGCTGGTCGTCCCGCTCGGGGTCGTCGAAGGCAAGCCGCATGCGCCCAGCTCCAGTCGAGGCCCGGCCGGGGGCCGGGACGGGTTCGGCGGGACCGGCGGCCGCGATGCGGACCGCAGCGCCGCTTCGGGTCCCGGGGCCAGGGCGGATCGCCGGGCGGCGGGTGGCGTGTTCGACCTTACGGGCAGGCCGTGCGCGGCGCGGATGGGCGCGGCGGGATGGTCGGACGCGCCGGCGGGGCGGCGCAAGCGCCGCGCGGCCATGCCGGAGAGCATGTGAAGGCAGCGGCTGAAGGCAGCGGCGCCGCGACGGCAGGCCCCGGGCGGCGGCGCGGCCGCGTCACCCGGCCCGGGCGCCGGCGGGCGGTCCCGGGGAACCCCTCAGCCCGCCGCCCCGCGCAGCCAAGCCGCCAGCGCCGCGCCATCCGCGAAGGCATGGTCCGGCGCCGCCTGGGCGATGCCGCCGTCATGCGCCGCATCGCCGAGCAGCACCGCCGTGCAGCCCGCCGCCCGGGCGGCCTGCATGTCGAGCGCGGTGTCGCCGACATACCAGACCGCCGGGCCGGCCGCCTGCCCCAGCGCCGCCAGCGCCAGGCGGAAGGGCGCCGGGTCGGGCTTGTCGGCGGCGGCATCGCCGGCGCCGAGCAGCGCGCCGAAATGCCGGTCCCAGCCGAGATGCGCCGCCTCCGCCCGCAGCAGCGGCCCCTGCTTGTTGCTGATGACGCCCTGCGGCAGGCCCCGGGCGGCGACCGCCGCGATCGCCCCGGCGGCGCCGGGCATCGGCCGCAGCACCGCCAGGTGGCGCGCCCGGACCTCGGCATAGAAGGTGTCGCGGGCCTGTTCCCAGGCGGCGCCGAACATCTCGGGGAAGGTCTCGCGCAGCGAGCGGCGGACGCGGCCGCGCACCTCCTCCAGCGTCCATTCCGGCAGGCCATGCGCGCGGAAGGCGGCGTTCAGCCCGGCGGCGATCGCCGCCCAGCCATCCACCAGCGTGTTGTCCCAGTCCCAGAGGATCGCGCGCGGCGCCGGCAGGGTCATCCGGCATTGCCCTTCACATGCCGGGCGAACAGGTCGAACAGCCGCCGCGTCACCGGGCCGACCCGTCCATCCCCGACCGGCGTCCCGTCGATGCGCGTCACCGGCTTCACGAAGGAGGTGGCGGAGGTGATGAAGGCCTCCCGCGCGCGGCGCATCTCCGCCAGCGAGAATTCCCGCTCCACGAAGCCGATCCCGGCATCCCGCAGCTCGGCGACCAGGGCGCCGCGGGTGCAGCCGGGCAGGATGGCGTGGTCGAGGTGGCGGGTGCGGATCACGCCGTGCTCGTCGACGATCCAGAAGGTGGTGGCGGCGCCCTCGGTCACCAGGCCGGTTGCCTCCTCGTAGAGGATCGCCTCCGCCGCCCCCTGCTCCCGCGCCGCCTGGCGGGCCAGGACATTGGGCAGCAGGTTCACGCTCTTGATGTCGCGGCGGGCCCAGCGCAGGTCGGGATGAGAGATGCAGGCGATCGCCCAGCGGTCGATGTCGCGCGGATAGGGCGGGATGCGGCGGATGGTGACGACGAGGGCCGGCGGCACCGGCCGCGCCGGGAAGGCGTGGTCGCGCCGGGCGACCCCGCGGGTGACCTGCATGTAGAGCAGGCCCTCCGTCACCCGGTTCCGCCGCGCCACCTCCAGCAGCACATGCCGCAGGGCGGCGCGCGGCATCGGCATGGGCAGGCGGATCTCGGCGAGGGAGCGTTCCAGCCGGGCGAGGTGCCGGTCCTCGTCCACGAAGCGGCCCTGGAACAGGTGCACCACCTCGTAGATGCCGTCGCCGAACTGGTAGCCGCGGTCCTCGATGTTCACCTCGGCCAGGCGCTGGTCGAGGTAGCGGCCGTTCACATAGGCGATGCGCGACATGCGGGGTCCCGGCGGCGTGGCGTCCCGCGGTTGTGGCGGGGATCGGGGCGGTTGGGAAGGCGCCCGCGCGGCCCTACAGGTCCAGGTGCAGGAACTGGTTGAAGGGGCTGCGGACATAGTCGGCGAAGGCCTCGCCGTCGCGGAAGCCGCGGCGGCGGTAGAGGGCGAGGGCCGGGTCGAAGGCCGGGCCGCTGCCGGTCTCCAGGCTGAGCCGGCGGAGACCCCGCGCCCTGGCCTCCCCGATGATGCGTTCCAGCACCTGCGCCGCGACGCCCTTGCGCAGGTGGTCGGGGTGGGTGCGCATGGACTTCACCTCCCCCGTCCCGTCGCCCAGGTCCTTGAGCGCGCCGATGCCGGCGATGCGCTCGCCCTCCTCCCAGGCCGACCACACCGTGACGCCGGGCGCCTGGAGGCCGGAGAGGTCGAGGGCGAAGACGCTGCCGGGCGGCGAGTTGGCATGCATGCCCTGCAAGTGCAGCGCCAGCAGCGCCCGCGTCTGCTCGCCGGAGAGGTCGTCCTCGCGGATGGTGATCATGGGCAATCCTCGGTGTGCCGGTCGGCGGCGAACCCACGGAAGGCAAAGGTGGGGTTCGGGGAGGACATGCCTTTTCCTCCCCGATCCTGGCTATGGCCGCATGCCATGCGCCCGCTGCCCGGGCTCCAGCAGCCGCTCCGCCAGCCCGGAAAACTCGCACAGCAGCCTGCGCGTCTGCCTGGGGTCGATGATCTCCTCCACCCAGAAGGCCTCCGCCGTCCGCAGCGGGGACCGCAATTGCTGCAAGCGCGCCTCGATCTCCGCCAGCTTCGCCCCGCGGTCCCCGGCGGCGTCGAGGTCGGCGCGATAGGCCGCCTCGATCCCGCCTTCCAGCGGCAGGCTGCCCCAGCGCGCCGAGGGCCAGGCATAGCGGACGGAGTAACGGCTGGCCGGCTGGTGGACCACGCCGGCGACGCCGAAGGCGTTGCGGACGATGATGGTGCACCAGGGCACGGTCGTCTGGTTCACCGCCGCCATGGCGCGCACGCCCCAGCGGATGGTGCCGCGCTGCTCCGCCTCCAGCCCGATCATGAAGCCCGGGCAGTCCATCAGGTAGACCACCGGCAGGTGGAAGGTCTCCGCCAGGTCCACGAAGCGGATCACCTTGGCGCAGGCATCGGCGGTCCAGGACCCGGCATAGTGCATGGGGTCGCCGGCCATCACCGCCACCGGCAGCCCATCGAGCCGCGCCAGGCAGGTGATGACGGACCGGCCGAACCAGCGCCCCATCTCGAAGACCGAGCCGCGGTCCATCAGCCCCTCGATCAGCGGCCGCATGCGGTAGGGTTTTCGCAGGTTGCGCGGAATGACCGAGAGCCAGTCCTCCTCCGTCCGTCGCGGGTCGTCCTCGCCCGGCAGGCGCCTCGGCACCTCCCAGACATTGGCGGGCAGGTAGCTCAGGAAGCGCCGGGCGGCCTCGAACGCCTCCTCCTCGGTGTCCACCGCATGGTCCACCGATCCGGCGCGGCATTGGATCTCCCAGCCGCCGAGCTCCGCCTTGCTCAGCGGCGTGCCGCCCAGCGCGTTCACCACCGGCGGGCCGGCGACGAACATGGCGCTGGTCTCCCTGGTCATGACGCTGAAATGCGTCGCCGCCAGCCGCGCCGCGCCCAGCCCGGCGACCGAGCCCAGCCCCAGCCCCACCACCGGCACCCGCGCCAGGTTGTCGCCGGTATGGTGGTACAGCCAGTTGCCGCCGATGCCGCCCGGCAGGTTGGCCCGCCCGGTCGTCTCGATGGTCTTCACCGACCCGCCGCCGCCCGAGCCCTCGATCACCCGGATGATCGGCAGCCGCAGGTCGGCGGCCATGCGTTCCGCCATGATCGGCTTCTCGCGGATGGTGGCGTCGGCGCTGCCGCCGCGCACCGTGAAGTCGTCGCCGACCACCACCACCGGCCGGCCTTCCACCTGCCCGCGCCCCATGACGCAGTTGGAGGGGGTGAAGCCCGCCAGCGTCCCGTCCGGCCCGTACTCGCCCTTGCCGGCGATCGCGCCCACCTCCTGGAAGCTGCCGGGGTCGAGCAGCGCGCCGATCCTCTCCCGCACCGTCAGGCGGCCGCCGTCATGCTGGCGCTTGACCTTCTCCGGCCCGCCCATCGCCTCGGCCAGCGCCTGCCGCCGCGCCAGCTCGTCCAGTTCCGGCTGCCAGGTCATGCCGTCCCGCTCCCTTGCTTGCCCGGGATTGCAGCACGCGGGCCGGCCGGGGGGTAGCCGCCGGCGGCCTTCCCCCGTGCGGGACGGTGGCGGCCGCGCCGCCCCGCCCCTATGTTCCGCCCAACCGCACGGAGGAATCCCCATGGCCGCCCCCAGCATCGCCGCGCCGGAGGCCTGCATCATCGGCTGGGCGCACACGCCCTTCGGCCGGTCGGAGGCACCCGACCTCGAGACCCTGCTCGCCCAGGTCGGCCGCGCCGCCATCGAGGATGCCGGGATCACCCCGGCCGAGGTGGATGCCGGCTTCGTCGGCGTCTTCGGCGAGGGATTCACCAACCAGGGCTTCCCCTCCTCGCTGGTCCTGCAGAGCGTGCCGGAGCTGCGCTTCAAGCCTATCACGCGCTACGAGAATGCCTGCGCCACCGGCACCGCCGCCATCCATGGCGCGCTGGACTTCCTGGCGGCGAAGCGCGGCCGCTTCGCGCTGGTGCTCGGGGCGGAAAAGATGACGGCCACGCCGGGCGCGCAAGTGGGAGAGATCCTGCTGAACGCCAGCTACCGCAAGACCGAGCAGGACATCCAGGGCGGCTTCGCCGGCGTCTTCGCCCGCATCGCCGAGGCCTATTTCCAGCGCCATGGCGACCAGTCCGACGCGCTGGCCGCCATCGCCGCGAAGAACCACAGGAACGGCGTGGACAACCCCTGGGCGCAGATGCGCAAGGACCTGGGCTTCGCCTTCTGCCGCGCCGAGAGCGAGAAGAACCCCTTCGTCGCCCCGCCGCTGAAGCGCACCGACTGCTCGCTCGTCTCCGACGGCGCCGCGGCGCTGATCCTGACCGATGCCGAGACGGCGAAGGCCATGCAGAAGGCGGTGCGCTTCCGCGCCGCGGTGCAGGTGAACGACTTCCTCCCCATCGCGTCGCGCGACGTCATCCGCTTCGAGGGCCCGCGCGAGGCCTGGTCCCGCGCGCTGGACCAGGCGGGGCTCGGCGCGGTCACCGACCTCTCCTTCGTCGAGACGCATGACTGCTTCACCATCGCCGAGCTGCTGGAATACGAGGCGATGGGCCTGGCGAAGGAAGGCCAGGGCGCCAGGGCCGTGCTGGACGGCTGGACCGCGGCGGATGGGAAGCTGCCGGTGAACCGCTCCGGCGGCCTAAAGTCGAAGGGCCACCCGATCGGCGCGACCGGCATCTCCATGCATGTGCTGACCGCCATGCAGCTGACCGGCACGGCCGGCGCGATGCAGCTGCCGAAGGCCGATATCGGCGGCATCTTCAACATGGGCGGCGCCGCCGTCGCCAACTACGTCTCCATCCTGGAACGGGCATGATCCCGGGGAAGGCGCCGCCTTCCCCGGACCCCATCCGCCAGGGGCCGGAAGGCCCCTGGAACCCTCGGGCAACCCCATGAACTACGACGTGCTCTGGGTCTATGCGACCGCTTCGGACGCCGAGGAGGCGCGGACCATCGCCCGCGCCCTGGTGCGCGAGCACCTGGCGGCCTGCGTCAACATCCTGCCCGCCCATACCGCCATCTTCCGCTGGGAGGGCACGCTGCAGGAAACGGAGGAGGTGGGGTTCGTCGCCAAGACCACGGCCGCGCGCTTCGACGCGCTGTGCGCGCGCATCCGCGCCCTGCACAGCTACGAGACGCCGGCCATCGTCGCCCTGCCCATCACCCAGGGCGATCCCGAATTCCTGACCTGGGTGCGGCTGCAGGTGGCGCCGATCGGGTGAGCGGCCGCCGCGGGGGAGGCTGACCCGCGCCGGGCCGCCGGAGCGTCACCCAGGGCAAGGATTGTTCTTGAATTTATTCCTATTTTCTGCTTCCGTTGCGGGTCCAGCCGTCCCGTGCCGGAGGCCCGTCCGATGCCCCGCCGCCCACCCGCCGCCGCGTCCCTCCCCCCAGGCCTCGTGCCGCCGGATTTCGTCGCCCGGCACGACCTCTGGCGGCGGCTCTACCTCGACCCCCTCACCTGCCTGACGCCGGCGCATGGCTGGGCGCCGATGACCGATGCGGAATGGACGGCGGTCGCGCCCTATCTCCGCGCCCTCGGCTGCGGCCTGGCCTTGCCCGGGCGCGCGGGGGAGCGGATGGCCGATCCGCGGGCCCGGCTGGATGCCATCTTCCGCGCCGTCACCCTGAAGCGGCCGACGGCCCCGGGCGGGCATGGGGGCGGCGGCCGCGCCGCCTGGGCCGCCCTGCCGGCGGCATTCGGCCCGGCCGACACCGTGTCCCGCAGCTATCGCCGCTGGGCGCACCGGGAATTGTGGCTGGCGCTGCTCTGGGCGGTGGCGCAGCCCGGCGCGCCGGCGGCGCTCAGGGCGCTGACCTGGCGGGTCTGCTGCGCGGTGCGGCGCGGCATCCGCATCATGGGGCTGCGGGCGGTGGTCCTGGCGCGGCGGCTGCGGCTGTTCAGCGCCCTGCCGGCGCCGTCGCCATGGCTGCCGGACCCCGAACTGTCCGAACTCTACCGGCCCATCTTCCTGCGGGTGGCCGATCGCCTGCTGGCGCAGCCGGCCTGGCGGCCGCCGCGCTGGCTGTTCCGGCTGCTGCGGTCCATGCAGGCGCTCTGCGGCGGCCGGACGCGGCTGCGGCGCGACTGGGAACCGGCGTGACGGCGCCTGCCTGCCCATGCGGCGGGCCTGTGCCCGTCCTTCCCGGCACCCGGGCGGGCGCCGGGGCCCTGCGGCCGAGGCGGCGTCGATCGGACGCGACCGGCGGCCGCCGCTGTCAGGCCGGCAGCAGCAGCATGGCCGCGGCCTGGGCGGCGATCCCCTCGCCGCGGCCGGTGAAGCCCAGGCGTTCGGTGGTGGTCGCCTTCACGCCGATGCGGCCGGGCTCGACCCCCAGCAATTCCGCCAGCCGCGCCTGCATGGCGTCCCGGTGCGGCCCGATCCTCGGCCGCTCGCAGAGGATGGTGACGTCGGCATTGGCCAGCATGCCGCCGCGCGCCGCGATCCGCGCCGCCGCGTGCTGCAGGAATTGCGCGCTGTCGGCGCCCTTCCACCGCATCTCGGAGGGCGGGAACCAGCGACCGATATCGCCCTCCGCCAGCGCGCCATAGATGGCGTCGCACAGCGCGTGGATGCCGACATCGGCGTCGGAATGGCCTTCCAGGCCGAATTCGCAGGGGATGGTCACGCCGCACAGCACCATGGGCCGCCCGGCCTCGGTGCGGTGGACGTCGAAGCCGGTGCCGATGCGCGGCAGCAGGCGGGGCATCAGCAGAGCCTCCACGCGGTCGAGGTCCTCGGGGAAGGTGATCTTCACATTGGTCTCGGCGCCGGGCACCAGCGCGACGCGCGCGCCGGCGCGTTCCAGCAGCTGGGCGTCGTCGGTCGCCTCGGCGCCGGCGGCGCGATGCGCCGCCAGCAGGTCCGGGAAGCGGAAGGCCTGCGGCGTCTGGGCGCGGTAGAGGCCGGCGCGCGGCACCGTCTCCCGGATCAGCCCCGACTCGCCGCGCTTCAGGGTATCGGCCACCGGCTGGGCCGGGATGGCACCCGGCACGCGCTCCAGCGCCAGCAGCAGGGCCGGGATGGTGCCGGGCGGGATCACCGGACGGGCGGCGTCGTGCACCAGCACGATGGCGGGCGGCTCCGGCCGGCGCGCCAGCGCCTCCAGCCCCGCGCGCACGCTGTCCTGGCGGGTCGCGCCGCCCGGCACCGGCGGCAGGGCGGGCAGGCCGGCGAGGAGGCCGGCGACCCGCTCCTCCTCCCCCGCGGCGCAGACCGGCTGGAGGAGGCCGACGCCGCCCGCGGCCAGCAGCGCCTCGGCGGCATGGCGCAGCACCGGGCGGCCGAGCAGCGGCAGGTATTGTTTCGGCTGGTCGGCGCCGAATCGGGTGCCCTGCCCGGCGGCCATCAGCAAAGCGGCGATCGTCATCGTGCCGGACCCTAGCGCCGATCGCCGGCGGACGGAAACCGCAGCGCCGGCGAGACGGGTCCGCCGAGCATCGACGGAAAAGCGCCTTGGTCGGGCCGTGGACGCGTTGCCGGCTGGCATCACTTCACCTACCTTGCTCAAATCATGAGCATCACCCCCCCCGCCGGTGCCGACCGGACCGCCCAGGTGCCCGCATTGCGGTCGCTTTCCGTCGGCGGCCTGCGGATCGAAACGCCGGTGTACCTGGCGCCGATGTCCGGCGTGACCGACCTGCCCTTCCGCCGGCTGGCCCGCGCCCAGGGCACCGGGATGGTGGTCAGCGAGATGATCGCCTCCCAGGCCATGGTGCGGGAGAACCGGCAGACCCTGAAGATGGCCGAGGTGGACGGCTTCGGCGCGCCGTCAGCCGTGCAGCTCGCGGGCTGCGAGCCGGCGGTGATGGCCGAGGCGGCGCGGCTCGCGGTCGATCGCGGCGCGGCCATCGTCGACATCAATTTCGGCTGCCCGGTGAAGAAGGTGGCGGTCGGCCAGCAGGCCGGCAGCGCGCTGATGCGCGACGAGGTCCGCGCCGCCGCCATCCTGGAGGCGACGGTGAAGGCGGTCTCCGTCCCCGTCACCCTCAAGATGCGCATGGGCTGGGACCACCAGTCGCTGAACGCCCCGCGCCTGGCGCAGATCGCCGAGGCCTGCGGCATCCGCCTCGTCACCATCCATGGCCGCACCCGGCAGATGCTCTACACCGGCACGGCCGACTGGGCCTTCGTGCGGCGGGTGAAGGACGCGGTCGGCATTCCGGTGCTGGTCAATGGCGACATCCTGACGCCGGAGGACGCCGCCGAGGCGCTGCGGCAGTCGGGCGCCGATGGCGTGATGATCGGCCGCGGCTGCTATGGTCGCCCCTGGTTCCCGCGCCAGGTGGCCGACTACCTCGCCACCGGGCAGCGCCCGGCCGAGCCTCCGCTCGCGGAGCAGCTGGAGATCCTGCTCGGCCACTACCGCGACATGCTGTCGCATCACGGCACGCAGACCGGCGTGCGGCTCGCCCGCAAGCACATCGCCTGGTACTCGAAGGGCCTGCCGGGTTCGGCCGAGTTCCGCGCGAAGGTCAACCAGGTGGACACGCCGGCGCAGGTCGAGGCGCTGATCCATGCCTACTACCAGCCGCTGCTCGACCAGGGGCTGGAAGCGGTGCGCGCCGCCTTCCATGCGCGCGGCCATGCCGACGACGAGTCCAGCCGGCTGGCGGCATGAGCGACGTGCTCTTCTCCAGGCTGCGGCCGCATCCCGCAAAGCCGGCCCGCAGCCTGCCGCTGCCCGAGGCCGCCGCCATCCTCTCCGCCCTGCCCATGCCGGCGGTGGTGCTGGATGCGGAGAACCGCTTCCGCTACGTCAACCCGGCGGCGGAGCTGTTCTTCCAGCTCTCCTTCCCCTCGCTCGCCACGCTCCGGCTCGGTGACCTGCTGCCGGAGGACAGCCGGCTCTTCGCCCTGCTCGCCCAGGTGCGCCAGCATGAGGCGCCGGTCTCCGACCATGACCTGACGCTGGAAAGCCCACGGCTGCACCGCCGCGGCGTCTCCGCCCATGGCGGCCCGCTGCCGGAGATGCCGGGCGGCGTGGTGCTGACGCTGCAGGACGGCTCCACCGCGCAGATGATGAACCGGCAGCTGAACTTCCTCGGCGCGGCGCGCGGCGCCTCGGCCATGGCGGAGATGCTCGCCCACGAGGTGAAGAACCCGCTCTCCGGCATCCGCGGCGCGGCGCAGCTGCTCGAGCAGGCGGCCGCCGACGACGGCGACCGGGAGCTGTGCCAGCTCATCCAGGACGAGGCCGACCGGATCCGCAACCTGGTCGACCGGATGGACATGTTCTCCGACCGGCCGGTGGAGCTGGCGGCGGTGAACATCCACCAGGTGCTGGACCATGTCCGGCGGGTGGCGCAGACCGGCTTCGCCGCGCATCTGCGGGTGACCGAGGACTACGATCCCTCCCTGCCGCAGGTCTGGGGCAACCGCGACCAGCTGGTGCAGGTGCTGCTGAACCTGGTGAAGAACGCCGCCGAGGCGGTCGATCCGGCGGGGGGCGAGATCGTGCTCTCCACCGCCTACCACCACGGCGTCCGCATCGCCGTGCCGGGCAGCCGCGAGAGGGTGCACCTGCCGCTGCAGGTCAGCGTGCGGGACAACGGCCCGGGCATCCCGGATGCGGTGCGCGCGACGTTGTTCGAGCCCTTCGTGACCACCAAGCGCGGCGGCCAGGGGCTCGGCCTCGCCCTCGTCGCCAAGCTGGTCGCCGACCAGGGCGGGCTGATCGAATGCGACAGCCGCCCCGGCCGCACGGTCTTCCGCCTCTCGCTCGCCATGCCGCCCCCGCCGCCCCGGCGGACCGGGGGGGCCACGCCGGGCCTCCGTTCCAGGGATCGAGCATGAGCGACAGCCGCACCATCCTGGTCGCCGATGACGACCGCGCCATCCGCACCGTGCTCAGCCAGGCGCTCGGCCGGTCCGGCTACCAGGTGCGGGCCACCTCCTCGGCCAGCACGCTCTGGCGCTGGGTGGAGGATGGCGAGGGCGACTTGGTCATCACCGATGTGGTGATGCCGGACGAGAACGGCCTCGACCTCGTCCCGCGCATCAAGCGCGTCCGCCCGGAATTGCGCGTGGTGGTCATGTCGGCGCAGTCCACCTTCATGACCGCCCTGAAGGCGGCGCAAAGGGGCGCCTTCGAATATCTCCCGAAACCCTTCGACCTGAAGGAGTTGATGGCGGTGGTGGAGCGGGCGCTGGCCGCGCCCCAGGCGCCGCAGCCGGCCGAGGACACCGGCGAGGACGGGAACGAGCGCCTGCCGCTGGTCGGCCGCAGCCCGGCCATGCAGGAGATCTACCGGACCGTCGCCCGGCTCACGACCACCGACCTGACGGTGATGATCACCGGCGAGTCGGGCACCGGCAAGGAGCTGGTGGCGCGCGCCCTGCACGACTATGGCCGCCGCCGCGGTGGGCCCTTCGTCGCCATCAACATGGCGGCCATCCCGCGCGAGCTGATCGAGAGCGAGCTGTTCGGGCATGAGCGCGGCGCCTTCACCGGCGCGCTGAACCGCGGCATCGGCCGGTTCGAGCAGGCGGCCGGCGGCACGCTCTTCCTCGACGAGATCGGCGACATGCCGCCCGAGGCGCAGACCCGCCTGCTGCGCGTGCTGCAGGAGGGCGAGTTCACCACGGTCGGCGGCCGCAACCCGATCAAGGCCAATGTCCGCATCGTCGCCGCCACGCATCGCGACCTGCGCCAGTCGATCCGCCAGGGCCTGTTCCGCGAGGACCTGTTCTACCGCCTGAACGTGGTGCCGATCCGCCTGCCGCCGCTGCGCGAGCGGCTGGAGGACATCCCGCTGCTGGCGCGGCACTTCCTCGACCGCGCGAAATCCTCGGGCCTGCCGATGAAGCAGCTGAGCCTGGAGGCGGTGGAGCGGCTGAAGGGCCATGCCTGGCCGGGCAATGCGCGCGAGCTGGAAAACCTCATGCGCCGCCTCGCCGCGCTCTACCCGCAGGAGACGATCGACGCCGATGCCGTGACCTCCGAGCTGCAGGAGGCGGAGCCGCCCGCCGAGGCCGGCGCCCGCGGGCCGGAGACGCTGGAACAGGCGGTGGAGCGGCACCTGAAGGCCTTCGTCTCCGCCCAGAAGGACGGGCTGCCGGTGCGCGACCTGTATGACCGCGTGCTGGCCGAGGTGGAACGGCCGCTGCTCCGCCTCGTTCTCGGCGCGACCCGGGGCAACCAGATCAAGGCGGCCGCCATGCTCGGCCTGAACCGCAACACCCTGCGCAAGAAGATCCGCGAGCTCGAGCTGCCCGTGGTGCGCGGGCTCGGCTGATGCGCATCCCGCGGATGGCGGGAGGCGGGGCGGCCCAGGGGGGTGCCCAGGGGGGCGCGCAAGGGCCGATGTCGGACCGGCGGCGGCTGGGGCGGCGCATCGCCGATGCGCTGCTCGGCCGGGGCATGACCCTCGGCCTCGCGGTCGGCGCGCTGCTCCTCGGCATCGCCACCTTCGCCGTGCTGTCGAATGCCAGCCCCTTCGGCCCGACCCGGCCGGGGGTCGAGCTCGGCCTGATGCTGGTCAGCGTGCTGGTCATCGCGCTGCTCGGCGCCTCCCTCGCCGGCAGGCTGGTGCGGGTCTGGGCGGAGCGGCGGCGGGGCTCGGCCGGGGCGCGGCTGCATGTGCGGCTGGTGCTGCTGTTCGGCGTCGTCTCGGTGGTGCCGGCGATCCTGGTGGCGGGCTTCGCCGCCGCCTTCTTCAACCTCGGCATCCAGGCCTGGTTCGGCGACCGGGTGCGGACCGCGCTGGAGGCCAGCCGGCAGGTCGCCCAGGCCTATCTGGAGGAGCACCGGAACAATATCCGGGGCGACGCGCTGGCCATGGCGAACGACCTGAATCGCGCCGGCAGCCTGCTGCTGACCGACCAGGGCCGGACCTTCGCCCAGGTGCTGGCCACGCATACGCTGCTGCGCGGCTTGACGGAAGCGGTGGTCTTCGACCCCACCCTGCGCCGCCCCATGGCGCAATACGGCCCGACCGCGAATTTCGAGCTGGACCCGCCGCCCGACTGGGCGATCGACATGGCCCGCCAGGGCGAGGTCGCGGTGCTGCCGGACGAGCAGTCGGGCCGGGTCCGCGCCGTCGTCGCGCTCGACAGCCGGCCGCTGCTGATGCTGCTGATCGGCCGCCCGGTGGACCCGGAGGTGGTGAACAACCAGCAGCGCGCCGAGCGGGAGGTGGAGCAGTACGAGCAGCTGGACCGCAACCGCTACGGGCTACAGGTCACCTTCGTGATGATCTTCGCCATCGCCGCGCTGCTGGTGCTGCTGGCGGCGGTGCTGATCGGCCTGGTCATCGCCAACCAGATCGCCCGCCCGATCGGCCGGCTGATCGTGGCCGCCGAGCGCGTCCGCGCCGGCGATCTTGCCACGCGCGTCGAGGAAGCGGCGGCGGACGAGGAACTGTCGAGCCTGACCCGCGCCTTCAACCGCATGACCAACCAGCTCGCGGCGCAGCGCTCGGAGCTAATGCAGGCCTATCGCCAGATCGACGACCGGCGCCGCTTCACCGAAGCCGTGCTCGCCGGCGTCTCCGCCGGGGTGGTGGGGCTGGAGCCGGATGGCCGCATCAACCTGCCGAACCGGCGGGCGAGCGAGCTGCTCGGCCTCGACCTCGACGCCGCCATCGGCCTGCCGCTGGGTGCCGTGGTGCCGGAATTCGCGCCGCTGCTGCTGCAGGTGGGCGTCGAGGCCGGCGCGCTGCCTGACCGCGGGATGACCGCCGAGGTGCGCATCGGCCCGCCTTCCAACCGGCGGACGCTGCTGGCCCAGGTGGGGGCGGAATTGCAGCCGGGGCCGGAAGGCGCCGCGGCCGGGGTCGCCGGCTATGTCGTCACCTTCGACGACATCACCGAGCTGCTCTCGGCCCAGCGGAAGGCGGCCTGGGCCGATGTCGCGCGGCGGATCGCGCATGAGATCAAGAACCCGCTTACCCCGATCCAGCTTTCGGCCGAGCGGCTGAAGCGACGCTACCTGAAGGAGATCCAGTCCGACCCCGAGACCTTCAAGGCCTGCACCGACACCATCGTCCGCCAAGTCGGCGATATCGGGCGCATGGTGGACGAGTTCAGCGCCTTCGCCCGCATGCCGCAGCCGGTGATCCGGCCGGAGGACCTGGCGCAGGTGGTGCGGGAGGCGCTGGTGCTGCAGCGCGACGCGCATCCCGAGATCGAGTACCGGATCGACCTGCCGGAAGCTGCGCCCATGGTGCCCTGCGATCGCCGGCTGCTGGGCCAGGCGCTGACGAATCTGCTGCAGAACGCCGCGGATGCCGTATCCATGCGGGTGCAGGCGGAGGCGCTGGATGCCCCCGCCGGCGCCGTCGGCCGGGCATCGGGGGATATCGTGGGACACATCAGCGTGCGCATCGAGCCGGGCGAGGACATGGTGGCGATAGCCGTGGAGGATGACGGAGTCGGCCTGCCGCAGGGCGACGAGCGGGAGCGGCTTGCCGAGCCCTATGTGACCCACAAGGCGAAGGGGACCGGCCTCGGCCTCGCCATCGTGAAGAAGATCATGGAAGACCATGGCGGCAGGCTGGGGCTGGAGGACCGGTCCCGTGCCCCAGGGGAAGGCCCGGCGGGAAGCCCGGCGGCGGGCCCGGGGACGGGCCCCGGGGCCGATCCGGGCGCGGATCCAGGGGCGGGCGATGCGCCCGCCGGCGCCCGCGCCGTCTTGACCTTGCCCTGGCGGCCGGCGCAGGACCGCAGCATGGCAGGCGACAACGACCGTCCGGACGGGAGCATGAGGCGCGCGCATGGCGCATGAGATCCTGATCGTCGACGACGAGCCTGATATCCGCGCCCTGATCGAGGGCATCCTGGCGGATGAGGGCTACGAGACGCGGCAGGCCCACAACAGCGACACGGCGCTGGCCGCCTTCAAGCAGCGCCGCCCCTCGCTCGTGGTCCTCGACATCTGGCTGCAGAATTCGAAGCTCGACGGGCTCGGCATCCTGGCGGCCCTGCACCGGGAGGAACCGCAGGTTCCCGTGGTGATGATCTCCGGCCACGGGACGATCGAGACCGCGGTGCGGGCGATCCAGCAGGGCGCCTACGACTTCATCGAGAAGCCGTTCAACTCCGACCGGCTGCTGCTGGTGGTGTCCCGGGCGCTGGAGGCGGCGCGGCTGCGGCGGGAGAATTCCGAGCTGAAGCTGCGGGCCGGGCCGGAGACGGAGCTGGTCGGCGTCTCCCAGGGCATCGGCCAGCTCCGCACCGCCATCGAGCGGGTGGCCCCTACCGGGTCGCGCGTGCTGATCAGCGGCCCGGCGGGGTCGGGGAAGGAGGTGGCGGCGCGGATGATCCATGCCCGCAGCCGCCGCGCCGACGGCCCCTTCGTCGCGCTGAACTGCGCGACGCTGAACCCGGGCCGGTTCGAGGAGGAGCTGTTCGGGCTGGAGGCCGGCACCGATCCCTCCGCCGCGCCGCGCCGCGCCGGCGTGCTGGAACGCGCGCATGGCGGCACGCTGCTGCTGGACGAGGTGGCGGACATGCCGCTGGAGACCCAGGGCAAGATCGTCCGCGCGCTGCAGGAACAGGGGTTCGAGCGGGTCGGCGGCGCGACCCGCGTGAAGGTCGATGTGCGGGTGCTGGCGACCACCAACCGCGACCTGCAGGCGGAGATCGCGGCCGGGCGGTTCCGCGAGGATCTCTACTACCGCCTGGCCGTGGTGCCGCTGAAGATCCCATCCCTGCGGGAGCGGCGGGAGGACGTGCCGGCGCTGGCCCGCCACTTCATGGGCCGGTCCGCCGAGCAGTCCGGCATGGCGGCGCGGGACCTGGCGGAGGACACGCTGGCGGCGCTGCAGGCCTATGACTGGCCGGGCAATGTGCGGCAGCTGCGCAACCTGGTGGACTGGCTGCTGATCATGGCGCCGGGCGAGGCGCGCGAGCCCATCCGCGCCGAGATGCTGCCGCCCGAGGTGGGCTCGGCGGCGCCGGCCATGCTCAAGCTCGACCGCAGCAGCGAGATCATGACCCTGCCGCTGCGCGAGGCGCGCGAGCTGTTCGAGCGGCAATACCTGGAGGCGCAGCTGCTGCGCTTCGGCGGCAACATCAGCCGGACGGCGAATTTCGTCGGGATGGAGCGCAGCGCGCTGCACCGGAAGCTGAAATTCCTCGGCGTGCATGCCGAGGACCGGGCGCCGCAGCAGCAGGCCGCAGCGGCGGCGGCCCCCGGCCCGGCGCTGTAGCCGGGCCGGCCGGCGGTCAGCCGTGCTGCGGCGCGAGCCAGCCGTTCACGTGCAGCACCCGGGCCCAGCCCAGCACCAGCAGGGCGAGCATGACGAGGAGCCCGACGGGCAGGCCGAACAGGGCATGGAGCGCCAGGTTGAGCACGAAGATCCCGAGCGTGGCGAAGGCCACGATCAGGATGCGGGCATGCTCCGCCTTCGCGTCGAACCAGGCGTTCAGGCCATAGGCCCAGGCGGGGCCGCGCACCGCGATCGCCGTCGGCCCGCCGGCATCGCGCGGCGGCAGGCCGGGCGAGATGTCCAGCATGTCGAACTTGAACATCAGCCGCGGCCCCATCACCAGGATGAAGACGACGATGCTGGTGAACAGGAAGGGGAAGCCGGCGAAGAAGCACAGCATGAGCAGCACCAGCAGCCCGCCCTGCGCCGACCAGAAGGCGGCCAGGAATTGCTGCTGCAGCGGCAGGCGGTCGAACTTCTGGTTGATCAGGTAGAATCGATCGGAAAGTCTCATCCCTGTGCTCCCTTCCCGGACGGAGGCACGCGCCCCGTCCGCCGGATCACCCCTGGTGCCCGTAATCCTTCACGCTAGCGGATCGGTCGGGGATCGCTCAACTGGCTAAGCTTCCTGCCTGCGCGGGCAGCCCCGCCCGGCGCGGAGCCGGCGGCCCGGCCGCGCGATGCGCGCAGGGCCCGGTGGCGATGGCCGTCATTCGGCGCGCACCCCGACGGCCCGGATCACCTCCCGCCAGGTGCGGCGATCGGCCTCGATCCGGCGGCCGAGCGCCGCCGCATCCTCAAAGAGCGGCGTGAGGCCGTTCTCGGCCAGCCGCTTCGGCAACGCCTCGCCGGCCATCGCCTCCCGCAGCGCCGCCTCCAGCCGGTCGGCGACCTCGGGCGGCAGGCCGCGCGGGGCGCAGATGCCGAACCAGCCGGTGACGTCGAAACCGGGTACGATCTCGGCCAGCGGCCGCGCGTCCGGGAAGACCGGCGACCGGCCGGCATCGCCGAGCGCCAGCAGCCGCAGCGTGCCGTCCTGCACCTGCCGCGCCACATCGGCCAAGTTGGTGATCATGAAGTCGACCCGGCCGCCGAGGATGTCCACCACCGCCGGCGTCGCGCCGCGATAGGGAATGTGCAGCATCTCGAGCCCGGTCTTCTGCTTCAGCAACTCGCCCGAGAGGTGCTGCGCAGACCCGACGCCGGCGCTGCCGAAGATGACCTGCCCGGGCCGGGCGCGGGCGGCCGCCAGCACGTCCTGCACCCGCGCATAGGGCCCGCGCGCCGCCACCACGAAGCCGTAGGAAGACAGGGCGAGGTTGGCGACCGGGGCCAGCGCCTCCCCCGGGTCGAGCGGCAGGCTGGCGCCGAGCAATTGCGGGGCGATGGCCAGCGGGCTCATCGGGCACTGGTAGAGGGTGTTGCCGTCGGGCGCGCTGCGCGCCACCTCGGCGGCGCCGATCACGCCATTGGCGCCGGTGCGGTTTTCCACCACCACCCGCGCGCCGAGCAGCGGCCCCATCGCCTCCGCCGCGAAGCGGGCGACGAGGTCGGAGGCGCCGCCGGCGGCATAGCCGCTGACCATGCGGATCGTCCGCTCCTGCGCCGCCGCCGGCGCGGCCAGCAGCCATCCGAGCGCCAGCGCCAAGGCAGCATGCCGCATGCCTTTCCCCCTTGTCGGTCGTTTCCCTGGCGATCCTCCGGCGCGGGGCGGCTGGACGCAAGGGCGGCGGCGCGCTTTGATCCGGCATGACCTTCTCGCTGATCGCCCGCTGCCCCCGCACCGGTCAGGTCGGGGCGGCCGTCACCACCTCCTCCATCGCGGTCGGCAGCCGCTGCGCCTTCGCCTCCCCCGGCCTCGGCGCGGTCCTGACGCAGCATCGGACCGATCCGCGGCTCGGCCCGCGCGGGCTGGATCTGCTGCGCGGCGGCTGCACGGCGGCGGAGACGGTGGCGGCCCTGGTCGCCTCCACCCCCGATGCCGGCTGGCGGCAACTGGCGGTGCTGGATGCCGCAGGCCGCACCGCGCACCACCATGGCGCCCGGGTGAAGCCGGCGCATGGGGCGGCGCATGGCCCGGGGGTGGTCGCCATCGGCAACATCCTGGCCTCCGACCAGGTGCCGCAGGCGATGCTGGACGGCTTCCTGGCGGCGGAGGCGGCGCCGCTCGCCGAGCGCCTGCTGCGGGCGCTCGAGGCGGGCGAGGCGGCGGGCGGCGAGCATGGCGACGTCACCTCCGCCAGCCTGCTGGTCCTGTGGCGGGAGGCCTTTCCCTATGTGGATCTGCGGGTGGACAAGGCGGCGGCGCCGCTGCCGGCGCTGCGCGCGCTGTGGGAGGAGTACGCGCCGCTGGCCGATGGCTTCGTGCAGCGGGCCCTGGCCCCGGACGACGCGCCGGTCTTCTAGGGCGGGTCCGCGCATGGCGGACGCGACCGGACGCATGATGCGGCCCCGACGCCAGCGGCAGGCGCGAATCCCGGCACCGCCTGTCCCGCGCCGGGCATGCAGGCAGCCGCGCCCCCTGGGGGATGGCCCTGGGCGATGACCCTGCGTGATGGCCCTGCGTGATGGCCCTGGGCGACGGCCCGGCGCGATGCGGCGCGAAGGCCGCCGGCGGGTGCGTCCCGCGGCGCCACGGCGCCAGCGCCCGGCCGATCAATCGGATGCGCAGTCCCTGGCCGTCAGGACGCCGTGAGGCACCGTCGCGGGAGCGGGCGAACCCGGTAAGCCGCCGGGAGTTGGACAGCCGGACCAATCCGGCGGTCCGGGAGACCTGCAATGAGCATTTTCGGCCGCATCCTCGAGAGCATCACGGGCCATGCCCGCGCGACGCAACCTGCCGCCACCCCGGGCACCGAGGGCAGCGCCCCGCCGGCATCGGCCACGCATGACGACGCGCCCCAGCCCGGCCAGGCGGCGGCGATGGGCGAGGTGGATGTCGCCGCCGTGCTGAACGGCCTGGCGGCGAAGGCGCCGCAGCGGCTGGACTGGCAGCATTCCATCGTCGACCTGATGAAGCTGCTCGGGCTCGACAGCAGCCTCGAGGCGCGGCGGGAACTGGCGCAGGAACTGCACTACGACGGCGATGCCGGCGACAGCGCGCGGATGAATGTCTGGCTGCATCGGCAGGTGATGCAGAAGCTGGCGCAGAATGGCGGCCGGGTGCCGGAAGAGCTGCGCCGCTGACGGCTGCGACGGGCTCGCGCGTCGCCGCCCCGCGGCGCCGCGCGGACCCGCCGGGGCTGCCCCGGTAGGGGGCCCCTCGACCCCCCGCTGCCCGCGCCGCCGCCGCTGTGCGGTTCGTGGTTTCTTCATCCTCCCTGGCTAACCCTGCCCGACGCATCCGCCGCCGGCGGCGTGTGGCGGCAAGGCGGGCGATGGCAGGCAGCGGCAAGGCAGCGCAGGGCGACAGGGCCGGCGGTTTCCGCCGCCGGCGCATCATGGTGCCGCTGCTGGCCGGCGGCCTCGGCATCGGTCTGGCGGTGGTCGTCGCCGCGACCTTCATCCTGCTGAAGGTGCGGGAACGGATGCTGGAGGATGCGGGGCGGGAGCTCCGCAACCTGTCCTACGTCATCGCCGACCAGACCGAGCGGACGCTGCACGGCGTCGACCTGGCCATGGCCGCGGTGCTGGAACGCGCGCGTGCCGCCGGTGCCCTGACCGCCCCCGATGCCTTCCTCGCCTGGGCCGTGACGCGGGAGGCGCATGAGCGCCTGCGCAACCGTGCCCGCATCCTCCCGCAGGTCGGCAACATGATCCTGCTGGATGCCACGGGGCGGGTGGTCGCCAGTTCCCGCGGCTGGCCGCTGGAGCCGAACGATTCCAGCGACCGCGAGTATTTCACGGCGCTGCGCGACGGGGCGGAGCGGGTGCTGGGCCCGGCGGTGCGCAACCGCGGCAATGGCGAATGGGCCTTCCATCTCGGCCTCCGGGTGGAGGATGCCGAGGGGCAGTTCCTCGGCGCCATCGTCGGCGTGCTCGAGCTGCGGTACTTCGAAGGCGTCTTCGGCGGCCTGGCCCTGGCGCCGCAGAGCGCCATCACGCTCTTCCTCGCCGATCACCGGCTGCTGGTCCGCACCCCGCGGATCGAAGCGGCGCTGGGCCAGACCTTCCCGCCGCAATATCAGGTCGGCGCCAACCTCCAGCACCGGCAGGGCGTGGCGGTACGCGCCACCGGCCTCGACGGCACCGAACGGGTGATCTCCGCCCGCCACCTGGTCAATTACGGGGTGCGGGTGCATGTCAGCAAGCCGGTCGCGGCGGTGCTGGCGGCCTGGCGGGTCACCGCCTGGCGGCTCGCCGGCGGCGCCCTGCTCATGCTCACCATGCTGGCGGCGGCGGTCGGCCTGGCGATCCGCGGCATCCGGCTGGAAGCGGCGGCAGCCGACCGGCAGATTGCGCTGCAGGCGGAAGTGGCGGCGCGGCATGCCGAGTTCCGCGAGGTGATCGAGGCCCTGACCCAGGGCGTCTGCCGCTTCGGCGCCGATGGCCGGCTGGCGCTGGCCAATGCCCGCTGCCCCGAAGTGACGCGGCTGCCGCCCGCGGCGCTGACCCCGGGCGCCACGCTGCGCGACCTGGCCGCGGCCGCCGGGCCCGCCGCGAGCTGCCTGGTGCAGGAACTGGCGCTGCTGGCCGGGCGGCGGCTGCCCGATGCATCGATGCTGCACCTGCCCGACGGGCGGGTGATCGGCATCGGCGTGCGGCCGATGCCGGATGGCGGCTGGATGGCGACCTTCGAGGACGCCACCGACCGGCACGCGGCCGAGGCGCGGATGCGCCACCTGGCCCGCCACGATGCGCTGACCAACCTGCCGAACCGCATGCATTTCCATGAGGGGCTGGAGGCGGCGCTGCTGCGTGCCGATCCGGGGGGCGAGGACCGCATCGCCGTGCTGCTGATGGACCTCGACCGCTTCAAGCAGGTGAACGACACGCTCGGCCATCCGGCGGGCGACGAGCTGCTGCGGGCCGCCGCATCCCGCATCCTGCACGGCGTGCGCACCGGCCGCGGCGGCGGCGACATCGTTGCGCGGCTGGGCGGCGACGAATTCGCCATCCTCCTGCGCGCACCGGCGGGGGTGGATGGCGCGCGCGCCACCGCCGCCGGCGTGGCGGAACGGCTGGTCGCCGCCCTGTCCCAGCCCTTCCTGCTCGACGGGCAGGAGGCGCAGATCGGCGCCACCATCGGCACCGCGCTGTACCCCGAGGACGGGCGCAGCGCCGCCGAGCTGATGCGCGCCGCCGACCTCGCGCTGTACCGCGCGAAGGCCGATGGCCGCGGCCGTCACTGCTTCTTCGATCGCAGCATGGACGCCGCGGCGCGGGAGCGGCGGGCGATGGAACTCGACCTGCGGCGGATGCTGCTGGAACAGGATGGCCGCGACCTCGAGATCCATTTCCAGCCGATCGTCGAGGTGGCAACGCGCCGGCCCACCGCCTGCGAGGCGCTGGTGCGCTGGCGGCGGCCGGGCCAGGAAGGGCTGGTCAGCCCGGCGGTCTTCGTGCCGATCGCCGAGGAGGCGAACCTGATCATGGCGCTGGGGGAGCGGGTGCTGCGCCGCGCCTGCCGGGAGGCGATGCGCTGGCCCGACCCGACGCTGCGCCTCGCCGTCAACCTCTCCCCCGCGCAGTTCCGGGCGCCGGGGCTGACCCAGGCGGTGCACGCCGCCCTGGCCGAGACCGGCCTGGCGCCGCACCGGCTGGAGCTGGAGGTGACCGAGGGCGTCATGCTGCTCGGCACCGACCTCGTCTTCGCCACCATGCATGAGCTGCGCGCCCTCGGCGTCCGATTCGCGCTCGACGATTTCGGCACCGGCTATTCCTCGCTGTCCTATCTTCGCTCCTTCCCGTTCGAGCGGGTGAAGATCGACCGCGACTTCGTCCGCGACATCGAGGCGCGGCCGGACGACGCCGCCATCGTCCGCGCGGTGGCCAGCCTGTCGACCGAGCTTGGCATGGCGACGATCGCCGAGGGCGTGGAGACCGAGGGGCAGTTCCGCAGCCTTGCCGCAGCCCGCTGCCAGGAAGCGCAGGGCTACCTGTTCGGCGCCCCGGTCCCGGGCGAGGAGATCGTCGCGCTGCTGCAGCGCCTCGACACCGCGCCGGAGCCGGCGCCGGAGCCGGTCGGCGGCGACTGACCCCGGGGCCCTGCCACGCCCCACCCCGCCCGCTACTCGGCGCGGATGCCCAGCCGCTGGATCAGCCCGCCGAAGGTGCCCCACAGCTCCCGCAGCAGGCGCTGGAAGGCCTCCGGCCCCAACGGATCCACCTCCACGCCGATCGCCTCGAACTGCCGGCGCAGCGCCGGGGTGGCGAGGCCGGCGCGGATCTCCGCCACCAGCCGGTCGATGATGGGCTGCGGCGTGCCCGCCGGCACCATCATGCCGTTCCAGCCGCCGATGTCGTAATCCGGCGGCCCGCCCGCGGCGGCGATGGGCGGCACGCCCGGCACCAGGGGCGAGGGCTTGGCGGTGGTGAGGCCGAGCGCCCGCAATTGCCCATCCTGCACCAGCCTGCCGGCCGCCGCCGGCGTGTCGATGCCGTAGTCCACCTGGCCGCCCAGCAGCGCGTTCAGCGCCGGGGCGCTGCCCTGGAAGGGCACGTGCAGCGCCTCGATCCCCGCCTTGGCGTTGAACAGCGCGGTCAGCAGGTGCTGCGCGCCGCCGATGCCGGAGGAGTTGTGGGTATAGCGGCCGGGATGGGCGCGGAGCAGCCCGATGAAGCTGGCCAGGTCGCGCGCCGGGAAGTCCGGCCGCACCAGCAGCATGAAGGGCGCGATGCCGTAGTTGGAGACGGGCAGCAGTTCCCGCTCCACGTCGTAGGGCGTGCGGGCGACCAGCGGCTGGAAGCTGATCGGCCCGATGGAGGCGGCGAGCAGCGTATGGCCATCCGGCGCCGCCTTGGCCACGGCATTGGTGCCGATCTGCCCGCCGGCGCCGGGCCGGTTCTCCGGCACCACGGTCTGGCCCAGCCGTTCCGAGAGCCAGCCGGCCATGAGCCGCGCCTGGACATCGGTGGACTGGCCCGGTGGCCAGGGGATGACGATGCGGATGGGCCGCGCCGGCCAGGCGGGCTGCGCCCGGCCGAGGCCGGGCAGGAAGGGCAGCGCCGTCGCGGCGCCGAGGATCTTGCGGCGGGTCATGGTTGGTTCGGCCTCCCCCGCCCGGCCCCTCCTGCGGCGGGGACCGTTGCGGCGCCGCGCCATATGGGGCCGGGCGGGCGGGAAAACACCCATCGACCGGGATCGCGGTGGCGGCCGGCGGGACCCTGGCCGGCCTGCCGGTGCCAATCGCCGCGCCGGCCGGTGGCCGCGGCCCTGGCCGGCCGACCGGCGGGGTGATAGGCGCGGGGCATGCCGATGCCCCGACGGACCGCCCTGCGGCGCCTGCTCCTGCCCCTTGTGCCGCTTCTCCTGCCGCCGGCGGCGCGGGCGCAGGTTCCCTTCCCCGACCGGCCGCTGCGGCTGGTGATCCCCTTCCCCCCCGGCGGCACCAACGACATCGTCGGGCGGCTGGTGACCGAGGGCATGGCGCAGCGCCTGGGCCAGCCCTTCGTCATCGAGAACCGCGGCGGCGCCGGCGGCATGCTGGGCGCCGAGGTCGTCGCCAAGGCGGCGCCCGATGGCCACACCATCCTGCTCGGCGGCAGCGGCAGCCTGACCATCACGTCCCTGGTGCATGCGCGGGTGCCCTATGACGTCGCCACCGCCTTCGCCCCGATCGGCCTGATGGGGGCGGGGCCGAATGTCATCGTGGTGCATCCGTCGCTGCCGGTGCGCGACCTGCGGGGGCTGCAGGCGCTGGCGCGCACCGCGTCGCCGGCGCTGGCCTATGCCTCCCCCGGCGTGGGCAGCACCGGGCATGCGGCGGGGGCCATGATCCTGCAGGCGCTCGGGGTGGAGATGGAGCACATCCCCTATCGCGGCACCGGCCCGGCGCTGAACGATCTGGTGGCGGGGCGGGTGCAGGTCTTCACCAATGCGCTGGCGCCGATGCAGCCGCATGTGCAGGCGGGGACGCTTCGCGCCATCGCCGTCGCCGGCCGCGGCCGCAGCGCCGCCATGCCGGACCTGCCGACTACCGCCGAGCAGGGCTTCCCCGAGATCGAGGCGGCGACCTGGTTCGGCCTGCTGGCGACCGGCGGCACGCCGCCCGAGCGCGTGGCGACCCTGCACCGGGCGTTGAACGCGGTGCTGGCGGAGCCGGAGGTGCGTCGGCGGCTGCTGGAAGGCGGCGTCGAGGTGATGCCGAGCGAAAGCCCGGCGGAATTCGCCCGCTTCTTCGCCGAGGACCGGGCCCGCTGGGCACCGGTGGTGCGTCGCGCGAACATGCGCGCGGAGTAAGGGTGCGAACAGGCGCGCGGAGTAAGAGTCCGTCCGGGATCATGTTCTGGTTTGGCAGAGCCTTCGCAGCATGAGGCGGACGGAGGCCCAGCGCAGGAAGCACAGGCCTGACCGGTTCAGGCACTCCCAGTCCTTGGCGAGCCGA
>NZ_SMOA01000630.1 GCF_004353985.1 Paracraurococcus ruber
CGCCCCGCCCGCAACGCCACGCCGGGCACGCCCCCGCGCGGGGCGGGGGCGTGCCCGAAGGCCGCGGCGCGCCACGCCGTCAGGCGCGGCGTGGCCCGGGCGCTCATCCCACCGCGGCGGGCGCCCGCGTCTCCAGCCGGTAGCCGCCCGGCTCGGTCAGTAGGAAGCGGAGCTGCGCCGGGTTCGGCTCCATCTTCTGCCGCAGCCGGTAGACATGCGTCTCCAGCGTGTGGGTGGTCACGCTGCTGCTGTAGCCCCAGACCTCGTCCAGCAAGGCCCGCCGCGACACCGCCTGTCCCTTGGCCTGCAGCAGCCGCCGCAGGATCCGGCATTCCTTGTCGGTCAGCGGGATCTTGCGGGACCGCCCGCGGTCCTGCAGCAGCCGCTGCGCCGGGCGGAAGGAATAGGGGCCGATGGCGAAGGCGGCGTGCTCGGTCTCGTCGAAGCCGCGCAGCTGCGCCCGCACCCGGGCCAGCAGCTCGGCCCGGCGGAAGGGCTTCTGCACATAGTCGTTCGCGCCGGCATCGAGCCCGCGGATCACGTCCTGCTCGGCATCCCGGCCGGTCAGCAGCAGGATGGGCACGCGCAGCCCCTGCCGCCGCAGCCGGGCGCAGAATTCCCGGCCGTCGCCATCCGGCAGGCCGACATCCAGCAGGATGGCGTCGAACCCGTCCTCGGCGGCGCCCAGCATCGCCTCGGCCGCGGCGACGGACCCGGCGGCGGCCGGCTCGAACTCCCCGTCCTGCGCCAGCTGCTCCGCCAGCGTCGCCCGCAGCGCCGCGTCGTCCTCCACGATCAGCAGCGGCCGGCCGGCGATGGGGCGGGCGGGTGGGGACCGGAAGTCGGGC
>NZ_SMOA01000631.1 GCF_004353985.1 Paracraurococcus ruber
TAGGGCCTGTTAGGCCCTGAGGTACATTCCTATCTGGGGTGGATGACGGGGAATGCGGGTATCCATGTTCTGAGCGACAAGCAGTGGGCAGAGCTGGAGCCGCTGATCGACGAGGTGCGGCCGCACTGCAAAGTGTCGCACGAGAACCTGCGGCAGACCATCGAAGCCATCCTCTGGCGGCACCAAAACGGCGCCAAGTGGCGGGCCATCCCCGGCGAACTCGGGCCTTGGTGGAAAGCGGCGCAGACTTTCATTCGCTGGAGCCGGCTCGGCGTTTGGGAACGCCTGCTCGATCTCGTGCAAGAGGGCCGCGTCGCGCTCGGCATGGCCTTCCTCGACGGCACGAACCTGCGGGCGCACCAGAAGGCGGCAGGCGCCAAAAAAGGGGGGCCAACAGCGAGGAGCGAGATCGCCGTGAAGCACTTGGTCGCTCACGTGGCGGCTACGGCACCAAGGCCTGCGTGATCGCAGATGGCCGCGGGCGTGCCGCCGCCTTCACGCTCGCACCCGGTCAGGCCCATGAACTGCCGATGGCGCCGGACCTGCTGGACGAGCTGCCCGACGTGCCGGGCTGGGTGGTTGGTGATCGCGGCTACGCCTCCGACGCCTTCCGCGAGCGGATCTGGACCATCGGCGCCCGTCCCGCCATCCCGCCGAAGCGCACCGATGCCCCAGTCGCCTGCCCATCGTGGATCTACAACAATCGGCACCTCGTCGAGAACCTCTGGGCACGCCTGAAAGAATGGCGCGCGGTGGCAACCCGCTACGAAAAGACCGCCCGTTCCTTCCTCGGCGTCCTCTGCTTCGCCGCCACCCTCGATTGGCTCAGGAGCTAACAGACCCTAG
>NZ_SMOA01000632.1 GCF_004353985.1 Paracraurococcus ruber
CGGGCGCCGGTGCCCGCCAGCGAGGTGGCGGCGCTGCGCGGCGCCTGCCCCCCGGCCGAGGGACGCCCGGCCGACCAGGCCGCGGCGCGGACCCTGATCGAGCAGGCGGAAGCCTACCGCGCGGCGATGGCCCGCTGAGCCGGCCTGCCGCGGCGCCGCCGGGAGGCTGAACCGGGCGTCCGGGGCCGGCCCAGGGTCGCCGCGCCGTCGGGGGCGGCGCGGCAGGTTCCGCTTGACGCGACGGCCCCGGCCGCTAGTCTCCCGCCGCTTCCGCCAGCCCGGCAGACCGAACCCGCGAAGGCTTCCCCATGGCCAAGGCCAATACCATCCAGATCAAGCTCGTCAGCAGCGCCGATACCGGCTTCTTCTACGTCACCAAGAAGAACGTCCGGAACATGACTGGCAAGCTCGAGAAGAAGAAGTACGACCCGGTGGCGCGCAAGCACGTCGTCTTCCGCGAAGCCAAGATCAAGTAGCCGGCGCGGCGCGCAGGCGCCGCATCCCAGCAGCGGGATTGGCGGCGGCCGGGGCAACCCGGCCGCCTTTTCATGCGTGCGGCCGCCATCCGGGCAAGGACCCGCGCCGATGGCCGGCGGCCCGAGGCCCGACTCCACCCAGCGATCGACGCGGGGCAGCGGTCCGGCCTCGCGTCACGCCTGGGCCATCGCGCGAATCGCCGCCGGCCGCGCCCGGCCCGGACCCCGGCGCCGGCCCCGGGTCCATGCCCCGTGACCATGCAAGATTTAGCACTGCGACCTTCGGCCCCGCGCGCGATCGCCCGCGGCGCCGGGGCCAGGCCGTGGCCGCAGCCGCGGAGGCGGCCGCGCCGCCGGCCGGCGCCCGA
>NZ_SMOA01000633.1 GCF_004353985.1 Paracraurococcus ruber
GGCGCCGCCGCGCCGTCCAGCCGGTCCCGGCTGCCAGCCGCCTTCGCCCGCGCCGCCGCCGCCAGCCCGGCGGGCGCCACCAGCCCGGCCGCGGGTCCGCCTGGCCATCCGGTCCTTGTTGCTGCCCAACCCGGCGCTGCCGCGCTCACATGGCGAGACCGGCAGACGGGAGCGACGGTGGTCGCAGTTCGCCGGCCGGCTCTCCACCCGGCCGAAGCACGGCGCGTCCTCGGGCGGCGGATGCGGCCGGCCGCTGCCCTTCAGGTCGATCGCCGGCCAGACGCCGCCGCTGCGGGCATGGTTGGCCGGCGGCCAGGCGGCACGGGCCGGCGCGCCGATGCGGGGAGGGTCGGCGGTCGGCATCGCGCCCTGGGAGAGCGGCGCGCCGCGCCCATCTGTCCCGCCATGCTGCCCCTGCCCGCCATCCCGGACCGCCGCGCCGCCTTGCTGCGGCGCTGGCTGGACCTGACGCGGCAGGTGCTGCCCGGCCTGGCGGCCGCCCATCGCTGGCCCATCCGCCTGGACCATTGCTTCATGCGGGTCTGCCTGGATGCGGCGCTGGGCCAACGCTGGGACCGGGTGGTGCGGCGCCCGGCGGTGCGGCACCTGAGCGAGGCGCAGCTCGCCGCCGCCATCGCCGTGGCGGAGCGGATCGCCGCCGAGCCGGCGCTGCTGCCGCGACTGAACGCGGCGTCCCTGGCGATGCGCCGCAAGGCCGCCTGACCACCGGCGGCACACCGCCCGCCTGCGCCCCGGCCTGGGGCGAAGCCGCCGCCCCCCGGCGCAGGCGGTCCGCCGCCGCGCCAGCCCCGCCGCCGGCCCTGGCCTGCCCTTGC
>NZ_SMOA01000634.1 GCF_004353985.1 Paracraurococcus ruber
GGGCGTAGCGCCCCGCACCGGGCGATGCCGGGCCCGCGCCGATCCGGAGGCGGGCCGCCCACCGCCGGGCGCCACGGCCCCGGCCGATGCCCTGGCATGTCCCGGCACATGGACGACCTGCCGCGGCCACAGCGTGGCGCGACGGCCGCGGGCGATGCCGCAGCGCGTCCCGGCGCAGGCGCGGCCTGCCGCGGGTGACGCCGGCCGGCCCCGGTTCGCATCCCGCCCGCCGGGCGAACCTTCGGCCCGGGGCCAATCGCCGCTTCGCCTGCGCCCCGCGACCGCCTAGGCTGGCGCCGCCCGAAGAACCAAGGGAGGCGTCCATGCCCGACGGTGCCCAGAAGCCCATGCGGACCCGGCTGACGGCGAACGAGCCCTCGCCGCGCTCGGTCTTCCTCGACGTGCCGAACATGCCGTGGGAGGAGACCAAATTCGCCGGGATCAGGTGCAAGACGCTGTACAGCGACCCGAGCGGCATGGCGACGCTGCTCATGGAACTCGAACCCGGCGCCCAGGTGCCGCTGCACGAGCACACCGCGATCGAGCAGACCTATGTGCTCGCCGGGCATTTCATCGACGAGGAAGGCGAGTGCCTGCCCGGCCAGTTCGTCTGGCGGCCGGAGGGCAACACGCATATCGCCTGGGCGGGGAAGGACGGGGCGACGATCCTCGGCATCTTCCTCCGCCCCAACATCTTCGCCGATGGGCGGAAATTCTTCACCGAGACGGACGGCACCGAAGCCTGACCCGACGCCGCGGCCGCCACGCCGCGCCGCGGCCCGCGGCGGCTGCCCCCGGGTGCCGGGCGGCGTGATGCGGCGCGGCCGTCCCGCC
>NZ_SMOA01000635.1 GCF_004353985.1 Paracraurococcus ruber
AGGCGCTGGCGGCCGGCGGCGCGGCGCTGCCCGCCACCGCGCTGCCCTGCGCCGGCTGCCATGGCGCGACCGGCGCCGGCGGCCGGGCCGAGGCCGGGGTGCGGCCGCCGCCCATCGCCTGGCCCGCCCTCGCCCGCGCGACGCCGGACCGCCCGGCCTATGACGAGGCCGGCCTGCTGCGCGCCGTGGCCCAGGGGCTGGCGCCGGGCGGCCGCGTGCTCGACAGCGCCATGCCGCGCTATGCCCTGACGCTGGAGGACGGCCAGGCGCTGGTCGCCTGGCTGCGGGCGCTGGAGGCGCGGCAGGTGCCCGGCGTGTCGGAGGACCGCATCCGGCTCGGCCTGCTGCTGCCGCCGGGCGGCCGCGGCGAGGCCTTCGCCGCCGCCTTCGCCGCCGCGCTCGAGGCCGCCGCGCCGATCGGCGTCTTCGGCCGGCGGGTGGAGCGGGTGACCGTGCCGGAGGGCGACCCGGCCGAGGCCGTGCGCGCCCTGGAGGCGGCGGGCGTGCTCGCCCTGGTCTCCGGCCTGCCGGAGGAGGCGCAGGACGCGGCGCTGGCCGCAGCCGCCGCCGCCCGCATCCCGATGCTGGCGGTGCGCGCCGGGACGGTTCCCGGCGCCCATGCCCTGCTGCCCGGCGCGGTGGAGGAGGGGACCGCGCTGCTGCGCGTCCTGCCCGATCCCGGCCGCGCCGCCATCCTCGCCGCCGATGCGGCCGAGGCGCGGCTGGCCGCCCGCATCGCCGAGCGGGTCGCGGGGCTCGCCGGCGCCGAGCCGGCGGTGGTCGCGCCCGGTGCGGTGCCGGCGGAGGCCGCGGCCCTGCTGGT
>NZ_SMOA01000636.1 GCF_004353985.1 Paracraurococcus ruber
CTCGTGGATCCGGCCAAGCGGCATGTCGCGCGGGAGTTGGAGGCGCGGTGGAATACGGCGCTGGAGAAGGTGAGCGCGCTCGAACGGCGGATCGCCGCCGCACGTGCCGCGGCAGCATCACGGCCGCAGGTCGACCGCGATGCCCTGCTGCGGCTCGCTGAGGACCTTCCCGCAGCGTGGAACGCACCAACGGCTGACAACCGCGCCCGCCAGCGCCTCACCCACATCCTGGTCCGCGAAGTGGTCATCGACCTCGACGACGCGACGCATGAGGTCGTGCTGATCGTCCACTGGATGGGTGGACGGCACACCGAGGCCCGCATCGCGCGCGTCAGATGCAAGCCGCGCCAGGCCGAGCCGGCCCGCTCCCCGACCGAGGTGGTGCGCCGGCTGGCACAGGAATGGCCCGACCGCGAGATCGCCGTGACGCTGAACAGGATGCGCTGCAGGACCGCCGCCGGCGAGAACTGGACGTCGGTCAGCGTACGCGACGTCAGGGAGCGCCTCGGGATCCCAGCGTTCGCGGCACAGGATACCGCCCCGCCGACGGTCGGTGTTCAGGAGGTGGCTCGGCGGTTCGGGATCTGCATCCCCTCGGTCCTGAGGCTTATCCGGGAGGGCGCCCTGCCGGCCGAGCAGGCGATGCCGTACGCACCATGGAAAATCCCCACCGCGGCGCTGGCATCCGAGCCCGTCATCGCCGGCCTACGGCGCGTGAAGGAGCGCCGGCCGAAGAATCTTCAAGGGTATCAGAGAGATGTCGCCATGCGGCTGCCAGGTCTCTGAGGGAAAGGATGCAGAATGTCGCGCGATCGCC
>NZ_SMOA01000637.1 GCF_004353985.1 Paracraurococcus ruber
TTCCACCAGGAGTCCCGCGCCGAAGGCCAGCGCTGGGAATACAAGCACCCGGGCTTCGCGGGTGTCGCCAGCATCGGCTGGGGCTTCGGCAACGGCCTGCGCGCCGAGATCGAGGGCAACTACCGCTACAACGAGATCGACAAGATCCGTCTCAACGGCGCCCGCGTCGCCTCGGCCGGTCAGGTGCAGCAGTACGGCGCGATGGTGAATGCGCTGTACGACATCCAGACCGGCACCGCCTTCACGCCGTATCTCGGCGTCGGCGTCGGCTATGGCTGGTTCGAGACGACGAAGGTGCGCGTCGGGCCGGTGAACGGCGCCGTCATCACGTCCGAGGACACGGCGGGCAACTTCGCCTACCAGGGCATCGCGGGCGTCGGCTACAACCTCGGCGCCATGGTGCCGGGCCTGACGCTGACGGCCGAGTACCGCTTCTACGGCACGCTCGACCCGAAGGTGGACGTCGACGTCCGTCGCAGCGCGGCGAACGGCCCGGTGATCGGTTCCGCGAAGGCCGAGCCGACGAACTACAACCACTCGGTCCTGATCGGTCTGCGCTACGCCTTCAACGCGCCGCGCCCGGCCCCGGCCGTGGCCCCGGTTGCTCCGGTGGCGCCGCCGGCGGCCGCACGCACCTACCTGGTGTTCTTCGACTGGGATCGCGCTGACCTGACCGATCGCGCCCGGCAGATCATCACCGAGGCGGCGCAGAACGCGCGCCGCGTCTCCTCGACGCGGATCGAGGTGGCGGGCCATGCCGACCGGTCCGGCACGCCGCAGTACAACCAGCGCCTGTCGCAGCGCCGCGC
>NZ_SMOA01000638.1 GCF_004353985.1 Paracraurococcus ruber
TGCGGTCATACCGACCGCGGTTCTCCGGCGTCCACATCCCGCCAAATCGCGCACCACCCGCCGCAACCCGCCAGTCACAACCGATTCAGATGACTCACCATGTTCCCGGATGGACACTCAGTGCCTAGCGGGTATGTGGAAGTCACCTGTCGATCTGATTTTGCAGGCCTCACGGCAGCGGTCGAATGGCGTGAGGTGGGCGGGCCGCCTGTGCTGAGCCCACCGGCTGAGCACGGCTTCGGTATCCGGCTACTGGAACGTGCGTTGGTGCGTGATCTTGGCCCTGGCGCACGGGTGATCCTCAGGTTCGAACCGGACGGACTGCAGGCAGTGATCTGCTTTGCGCCGCGACCTACAATGCCCGTGATCCGATGATCCCTTCCGCCGTGCGACGCATCCCAGCATCTCGCTTTCCTTCCTCAAGCTCAAAGCAAGCTGGGTCAGGCGGCACGGATGCGATTGGCTGGCTGCGGCCGGCTGAACAGGTAGCCCTGCGCCTCGGTGCAGCCTTTGTGCGCCAGCGCGGCGAACTGCTCCTCGGTCTCCACGCCCTCTGCCGTCGTCGTCATGTCGAGCGCGGCGCAGAGCTCGACGATGGCCTGCACGATCGCGCTGCTCTGGCGCGACCGGTCCAGCTCGCGCGTGAAGCAGCGGTCGATCTTCACCTTGTCGAAGGGAAAGCGCTGCAGGTAGCTGAGCGAGCTGTAGCCCGTGCCGAAATCATCCATGGCGATCCGCACGCCGAGCGCCTTCAGCCGGTGCAGCGTCGCCAGCGTCGCCTCGGTGTCCTGCAGCATCA
>NZ_SMOA01000639.1 GCF_004353985.1 Paracraurococcus ruber
CCCCTGCCTGCAGAGGCCCGACCGCGCCGCAGGCGGGCCGCGCCGGCGGCGAACGGCGCGGGACGCCGCATGGCAGCGGACCTGCCCCGCCGCGCCCGCGCCGCCGGCGCTGTCCGGGCTCCGGCCCCCGCATCACCCGGGCGGATGCGCCTCATCACCACCGGCCATTGGCCGCGCCGGGCCGCCGGCGGCATCCTGCCGCGAAGGAGAACCGCCATGCCCGACACGCTGCCGCCCGCCGCCCGCATCCATCCGGAGGCGCGGATCGGCCATGTGCATCTGAAGGTCGCCGATCTCGACCGCGCGCTGGCCTTCTGGCGCGACGTCATCGGGCTGGAGGTGCAGGAGCGCTGGGCCGGCCAGGCCGCCTTCCTCGCCGCCGGCGGCTACCATCACCACATCGCGCTCAACACCTGGGAAAGCGCGGGCGGCCCGCCGCCGCCGCGCGGCACCACCGGGCTGTACCATGTCGCGCTGGTCTATCCCGACCGGCCGGCGCTGGCCGCCGCGCTGCTGCGCGTGCTGCAGGCGGGGGTGGAGCTGGAAGGGGCGTCGGACCACGGCGTCTCCGAGGCGATCTACCTGCGCGATCCCGACGGCAACGGCGTGGAACTGTATCGCGACCGGCCGCGCATCGAATGGCCGCGCGACGAGGCCGGACGGCTGCGCATGACCAACCGCCGCCTGGACCTGCAGGCGCTGCTGGCGGAGGCGCCGCGCGCCGGCGGCTGACGCCGGCTGTCCCGGTGCCCTGGCGCCGCCGCGCCGGGCGCCGGGCCTTGCCGCCCCGCG
>NZ_SMOA01000063.1 GCF_004353985.1 Paracraurococcus ruber
GGCCGCGGCCGGCTGGGCCGGCGCCTGGCCGGCCGGCGGCAAGGGCGCCGGGTTGGCGGCCAGGGTGCGCAGATAGGCGATCACGTCGGCGCGCTGCTGGGTGTTGGCCAAGCCCGGATAGGCCATCCGGGTGCCCGGGGCATAGGACGCCGGCTTGTACAGCCAGTGGTTCAGTTCCTCGTAGTTCCAGGGGCCGGGCTTGCCCTTCAGGACGGCCGAGTAGTTGAAGCCTTCGGCATGGCCATGCGGCGCGCCGACGATGCCGTAGAGGTTGGGGCCGACGCCGTTCCGCCCGCCCTCGTTCAGGCTGTGGCAGGCGGCGCATTGCCGCTGCACGATCGTCTTGCCGTTCTCGACATTCGCGTTGGCCAGCAGGCCGGAGACGGGCTCGATCGCCGGGGCCGCGGCGGCCGGGGCGGCGCCCGGGTTGTTGGCCGCCACGTCGCCAATCTTGATGGCGCTCTCATGCGGTGCCTCGCCATGCACCAGCAGCTTTCCCACTTGGCCGGCCAGCATGAAGGTGATGCCGGCCGTAAGGACCGCGGCGAAGGCCTTGTTCAGTTCAAGCGAGTTCATCGGCGATGGCGTCCCTAGAGGGCGGCGAGGCAGCCGGACCAGCCGCGCGCCGACCGGACGGCGCGGGGATGCTCCAGCAGGTTTGGTTCAGAACAGATTTACGCCTCCGGTCGTTTCCGTCCTCCGGCGATCTGCTCCTGGTGACGGTCGCGCCGCCCGCGCCCGGAAGGCACGAAGCGGCCCGCACGCGATATAGCCCAAGTGCCGGCCCCCGCAACCCGTCCGCCGCGCGGCGGGCGCCGGGCGGGCTTGAAACGGCAAGGGCCGGCCCCCAAGGCGGGGGCCGGCCCTTCCGGTCGGCCGCGGGCCCCGGTGTCCCGGGCCCCGCGGCGGCTGGCGTCGCCCTATTGCCGGATCGGCTCCGGGGCGTCGATCTTGGTCACCGCGTTCAGCTCCGGGTAGTCCCGCAGCATGGACTGGCCCAGCAGCGGCTTGTAGTTGCCCTGATGGCAGGTGCCGCAGTTGACCTTCAGCGGGTCGCCATGGATGCCGACGCGGGACTGCGCCGGGCCGGTCGGCGGGCCGTTGGGATTGGCCGCCCAGACCGGCTGCAGCGGGGTGATGAAGTTGTTGTTCACGTCCCGCACCATGCGGATGCCGTGCCAGGCATTGGTCCGCGTCGGCGGGCTTTCCTCCCACGAATACCAGGCGCGGGAGTTGTGGCAGTAGGTGCAGTTCACCCCGAGCGAGGTGGACATGTGCATCATCAGCCCATAGGTCCACTCGGCATCCTTGATGCCGGGCTTCACCGGCATGACCCGCGGCGCCGGGGTCTGCACCCGGATCAGCGATGCCTGCTCGAGATAGGGCGTGAAGGGGTCATTGGGCAGCGAGGCATAGCCGACGGTCGGCGCCGCCAGGTTCTGCCCGGCCTGCCCGGCCGCCAGGCCGGCAGCGCGCGGCGGCCGGTCGTTGTTGTACCAGGAATAGGCCGGCACCGGGTTGCCGCGGTGGCAGGTGTAGCAGGTGACGCCAGTCTCCTGCACATGGCTCTTCCACTCGGCGTTGATGCGCGCCGTCATCTGCAGCATCCGGCGCGCCACGACCTTCGTGTAGATCTCGTCCGACGCCATGTTGTTGGGGTTGTGGCAGTAGTTGCACCCCTGCTCGGGCGAGACCCACTGGGTCAGCGCCGCCATGGTCCGGGCGAACTGGGCGACCGTGATGTCCCCCAGCACCTGCACGTTCTGGTAGACCTGCCCGGCGCGCGGCCCGACGGCCGGCACCCGGGCGATCACCTCCGGCAGCTGGTTGGCGGCCAGCGTCGCGGCTTCGGTGCGCGGGTTGTAGACCTGCTCGATGCCGAGGCCCCGGTAGCCGGTCTGCACCGTGTCCACCGGCGGCCGTTCGAAGGTGAACAGCAGCGCGAAGCTGCCGAGCGCCGCCGCCACCGCGGCGGCGGCCTTGACTGCGTAGCTCATCGTGCACCTCCGGGCGCCAGGGTCAGCGGGTCGGGCAGCGCGTTCCAGGACTCCGGCGGATAGGACGGAGCGAAGGCGTGCTGCATGGCCCACTGGTGCCAGTTGTCCACCACGGTGCCGGTCAGCAGGATGCCGATGCCGCCGGTCAGCGGGCAGAGCACGGCGAACCACCAGGCCCAGCGATGGATGCTCTCGAAGCTGGCGTTGAAGCCCATGGTCCAGCGCCAGAACAGGCCGCCACGCTCGGCCGCCGTGCCGCGGTCCACCGCCAGCTCGATCTCACGTTCGCCGCCGAAGCGGCCGAGCGCGAGGATGGTCGCGCCGTGCATGGCGAACAGCAGCGTCGCGCCGTAGAGGAAGACGATGCTGAGCGCGTGGAACGGGTTGTAGAATAGGTTGCCGTAGCGGATCGACAGCGCCGCGGTCCAGTCGAGGTGCGGGAAGATGCCGAAGGGCACCGCCTCGGACCAGCTGCCCATCAGCAGCGGCCGGAAGAAGCCGCAGACGAAGTAGAGCCAGAGCGCGGCGGCGAAGGCCCAGGCGACATGCGTCCCCATCCCCAGCGCCCGGGCGCGGCGGTAGGTGCGCAGCCACCACAGCACGACGGAGACCGAGAGCAGGAAGCCGGCGATGATCCACCAGCCGCCCTCGTTCAGCGGCGGGAAGCGCAGGCCGTATTTCGGCGGCGGCGGCTCGAGCGCCAGCCAGAAGAGCTGCCGGACGAACTGCCGGATGTCCCAGTTCACGCTGTCGAGCATGACCAGGCCGATGATCTCGAAGGCGAGGAAGCCGGTGAAGATCGACAGCAGCCCGAGCCAGCCGAGATAGACCGGGCCGATCTGCGCATCGCCCAGCCGGCCCAGCAGGTGCCAGTGGCCGGGCGTGTACTTCCGCGGGTTGTCGCCCTTCGGCAGCGGCACGCCGGGATAAGCCGGCCCCACCACCTGGATGCGGGTGAAGATGTTCTGGTACTCAGCCATGGTTTCGTCCCTCCCCCGCTCAGCGCCAGATCGGCAGGTTGAGCCACCAGGTCCACCATTCCGGCCAGCCGCGGGTCCAGAAGGGACCGCTGATCACGATGCACACCGCGCTCCAGAACCCGGCGGACAGCGCGACGAACAGGCCGAGGCGGTGGATGCCCAGCGTGCCGATCGAGTAGCCGATGAAGTCGCGGAAGAAGGTGTTCTCGTGCTCGGACGTCTTGACCGTCTCGCCGCGCGGCGGGTTGAGCGCCGAGAGCACGAGCGCGCCGTGCAGCGACAGCGCCAGCACCGTGGTGAAGAAAAAGCTCACCGCGATCATGTGCGCCGGATTGTAGTGGAAGTGCAGGTACTGGTACCCGACGTTCGACACCCAATCGAGGTGCGAGAAGATGCCGTAGGGGAAGCCGTGCCCCCAGGCGCCCATCAGCACCGGCCGGATCACCACCAGGGTGATGTAGGCGAAGACCGCGAAGCTGTAGGCGACGGGGATGTGGTACCCCATGCCGAGCTTGCGGGAGATTTCCGCCTGCCGGAAGATCCAGGACACGAAGGCGCCGATGGCGCAGACCGTGATGGCCTGCCACAGCCCGCCTTCCCGGATCGGCGCCAGCCCGAGACCGTATTTCAGGTCCGGCGGCGCGATGTTAATCAGCCACGGGTTCCAGGTGCCACCGATCGCCGCGCCATAGAGGATCAGCGCGGTGCCGATCACGGTGAAGAACGCCGTGGTGATGCCGAAGAAACCGACCCAGAACGGCCCGATCCAGTAGTCGAAGAGGTCGCCCCCGACCAGGGTGCCGCCGCGGACCCGGTACTTCCGCTCAAAGCTCAGCATGGACATCGCAAGATCCCCTCATCCGCGCGGCGGCGCCGACGCCGTCGCAGGATGCCTCCGACAGGGGCTGGGGCGGGCCGCAGCCCGTCCCGCCCCCGTCGAGAAGCGGACGCCGGCGCGCTACCGCGCGGGCGGACGGGCCGCGACCGAGCCCGGCTGGGCGTTCACGGTCGGCGCGCACCAGCCGAGGTGGTCGCAGTAGCGCGGCGAGCTCAGGACGGCGAAGTGGATGACCGCCGCGATGGCGACGACGCCGATCGCCGCGAGCACCAGGGACCGACGTGGATCGAACAGCATCCACATCTTGTGCATATTCAGCATGATTCTCTCCCCATGCATGCGGCCGGCGGGCAGCCCGCGGGCTGCCCACGGCCAGTCAGAAGAAGCGCCAGTCCGGCGGCACTGCCTGGCCGCCGTAGACGAGCGGGCGCCACAGCCAGACGAGGATGTGCGCACCCATCGACGCGAAGACGGAGAAAGCCCAACCCTTGATCAGCAGGTTGTGGACTTCCCGCGCCTCGTCCTCCGTCAAACCGGAGGGTCCCCTGGTATCGGCCATCATGCGGCCTCCAACCTGGCCTTTCGGCCGTTACCGCGCATATCCCGCGCGGCAGGGATCGGCGCAGCGGCAACCGCCGCGCGCGATGGGGTCGGCCCTTGGGCCTTGGGGTGGCGGCCGGGCGCGCTCATGCGGGCACTCCGGCGGCAAGCTCGGCCAGCATGCGCTCCACGCGCGCGGCGGTGACCTGCGGCTCCTGCGCCGCGCGCGCCTCCTGCTCGGCGCGCTCGCGCAGCCGCTTGGCGGCGGAGATGCGCAGCAGGAAGGGCTCGCTCTCCAGGTGCCGCTCCAGCAGCGCCTGCGCCGCGGGCTCCCAGCGCTCGGCCGGCCGGGCCGGCGTCGGCTCGACGCGGTCCATGTCGGTGCCGAGCGGCAGGATGTGGAACAGCGCGTCGAACAGCGCGTTGCAGTATTCCTGCAGCAGGTAGGTCGCGCCGGCATAGCCCATGAAGGGCGTGCCGGTGGCGCGGCGCACGATGGCGCCGGGGAAGCTGGCCGGGATGTAGGTGCAGCGCGCCCGCACCTCGGCGGCGTACATCCGCTCGTTGTACGACCCGTAGAGCACCAGCGGCGGGGTCTTCCGCATCGCCTCCCGCACCGCGGCGTTGTCCGGCTTCATCCCCGGCCGCCGGGCGAAGGAGAAGGCGCAGGGAATGCCCATCTCCTCCTCGAGGAAGCGGCGCATGCCGCGCACATAGGTCTCGGTCGCCACGACCGCGAAGCTGGCGGTGGGGAAGAAGTCCTGGGTGACGCTGCGCCAGAGATCCCAGACCGGCTTGATGGTCGTGTGCTTCTCGCGCTCGATGAAGGGCTCGGGGTCGAGGCCGGTCAGCTCGCCGAGCTTGCGGAGGAAATTCGTGGTGGCGAAGACCCCGAAGGGCGCGTGCAGGTAGGGCCGGTCCAGCTCCTCGCACAGCTTCCGCCCGAACTCCCGGTACAGGCAGATGTTGACGTCGGCATTCGGCAGCTTCGCCACGTCGTCGATATGCGAGCCGAGCGGGAAGACCAGGTTGATCTCGCAGCCGATGCCCTCGACCAGCCGCCGCACCTCGGCCAGGTCGGACGGCATGTTGAAGGTGCCGTAGATCGGGCCGATGATGTTGACCCGCGGCGCCTCGCCGTCCTTCCGAACCCGGGGCTTCGGCTTGCCGCGCTTGGCGCCGAATTCGGACCAGAGCCAGTTGATGGCGCGGTCGGCGGCCTGCCACTGGTCCTCGTCGATGGTTCGCGGGATGAAGCGCAGCAGGTTGCTGCCTTCCGGCGTCACGCCGCCGCCGATCATCTCGGCGATGGAGCCGGTGACGACCACCGCCGGCAGATCCGGGTCCTGCGTCGCCGCGGCGCGCTTCATCAGGGATTCGGTGCCGCTCTGCGACAGCGCATCCTCGTCGATGCCGGTGACCACCACCGGCAGCTCATGCGGCGGCAGCGCGTCGGTGTAGTGCAGCACCGCCGTGACCGGCAGGTTCTCGCAGCCCACCGGCCCGTCGATGACGACGCGCAGGCCGCGCACCGCGGCGAAGGCATAGACGGCACCCCAGTAGCCGCCGGCGCGATCGTGGTCGAGGACGAGCATCGCGTTACGTCCCCACCGCTTCTTCGGCCTTGGCCTTCGCCGCGCGCAGCTTGCGCTGCCGCTCGCGGAAGCCCGGCGGGTCCACCGGCTTGCCGGTGAAGCCGTAGCCGGCGCCGTCCTTCGTCCCGACGCCCTCGAAGAAGCTCACCATGCGGCCGAAGCGCTCCCGCCCCCGGGTCTGCGCCGCGACGATCGCCGCCATGCTGGCGGCGCCGGCCGGGCCGAAGAGCGGCCGGGCCGAGACCATGTTGGTGAAGTAGAGCGACGGGATGCCCAGCTCCTTCCCGCGCTGCACCAGCGGCGTGGTGCCGATGGCGAGGTCGGGCCGCACCTGCTCCATCGCCGCGACGTCCTGTTCCAGGCTGGCGCGGTACTGCACGTGGCAGCCATGCGCCTCCAGCCAGGCGCGGTCGGGCTCCGACCATTCGGTGCGCGGGCAGGCGGTGCCGGCATAGGGCACCTCCGCCCCGGCCTCGATCAGCAGCCGCGCCACCAGCAGCTCCGACCCCTCGTAGCCGGAGACGGTGACGCGCGCCGCGATCGGGCTGGCCGCCAGCGCGCCCTGGATGGCTGGGAGGGCACGCGACCGGGCGAGATCGATGCGCGCGGCCGGGAGGTTGGCAGCGCGCCCGATCGCCTCGAGCCAGGCCGACGTGCCCTCCACGCCCACGGGGCCGGAGGGGACGATGGGTCGTCCGGCCGCGCGGAACTCGCGGATGCTGGCGGTGTAGAAGGGATGCACCGCGGCGGCCGCGACGCAGTCGAGCGCGGCATAGAGGTCGCGCCATTCGCGCGACGGGGTCTGGGGCGCGACCGACAGGCCCATCGGCTGCAGCAGCGCGGCGATGCCCATGGGGTCCGCCGGGAACAGCTCGCCGATCAGGGCGATGGTCGGCTCGCCTTCCACCAGGTTCTTCGGCCGCGCCACCGGGCCCGCCTCGGCCTCCTGCCGCGCGTAGCGCAGCATGGCGCCGGCGAGGACGTCCTTCGCCTCGGCATGCGTGGGCACGCCGAAGCCCGGCACGTCGATGCCGATGATGCGCACGCCGTCGATCTGCTTCGGCAGCAGGTCCAGCGGCACGCCGGAGGCGGTCGGGACGCAGAGGTTGATGACGACGACCGCGTCGTAGTCCTCGGGCCTCGCCGTCTCCCGCACCGCGTCGCGGATGTCCTCGAACAGCTTGCCGGTGACCAGCGTCTCGGAGTTGAAGGGCACGTACCCCACGCTCCGCCGGGCGCCGTAGAAATGGCTGGTGAAGGTCAGGCCGTAGACGCAGCAGGCGCTGCCCGAGAGGATGGTCGCCGTCCGCTTCATCCGCAGCCCGACGCGGAGCGAGCCGAAGGCCGGGCACATGCTCTGCGGCTGGTCGTGCGGGCCGCGCGGATAGTCCGCCATCAGCCTTGCCATGACCTCGGTCTTGCCGGCGGCCTGGGCGGCGGCCAGCATCGTCTCCCGGCCGCCATGGCAGCCGCTGCTTTCGGCGAGGGTCGGGAGCCCGTCCATGCCCTCAGCTCCCCTCGTAGACGACTTCGAGGGTCGGCTTCACCAGCAGCTCCGCCGCGCACATGTCCTCCATGCTCGCGGGCTGCAGCACCACGTTGCGGCCCACCGTCTCGCCCTTGAACAGGCCGAGCAGCCCGTCCTGGGTCAGCGGGGTCGGGCGCAGCGGCGGCGCCTCGGCCACCTGCTCGCCCAGCGCCTCGAACAGCGACGCCCATTCGCCGCCCGGCTTGCCGATGATCTCGTAGTTGGCCGACTTGCGGCGGATGTCCTCATGCGCCGGGATGGAGGCGAGCACCGGGATGCCGGTCGCCGCAGCGAAGGCCGCCGCCTCCCCCGTGCCGTCGTCCTTGTTCACCACCATGCCGGCGACGCCGACATTGCCGCCGAGCTTGCGGAAATACTCCACCGCCGAGCAGACATTGTTGGCGACGTAGAGGCTCTGCAGGTCGTTGGAGCCGACGACGATGACCTTCTGGCACATGTCGCGGGCGATCGGCAGGCCGAAGCCGCCGCAGACCACGTCGCCCAGGAAGTCGAGCAGGACGTAGTCGAAGTCCCACTGGTGGAAGCCCAGCTTCTCCAGCAGCTCGAAGCCGTGGATGATGCCGCGCCCGCCGCAGCCGCGGCCGACCTCCGGCCCGCCCAGCTCCATGGCGAAGACGCCGTCGCGCTTGAAGCAGACATCGCCGATCTGCACCGGCTCGCCCGCCGCCTTCTTGCGGCTGCTGGTCTCGATGATGGTCGGGCAGGACTTGCCGCCGAACAGCAGGCTCGTCGTGTCGCTCTTCGGGTCGCAGCCGATGAGCAGCACGCGCTTGCCCTGCTGCGCCATCATGTAGCTGAGGTTGGCGAGCGTGAAGGACTTGCCGATGCCGCCCTTGCCGTAGATGGCGATGACCTGCGCCTGCTTGCGCACCGGGCCGCTATGCACCGGGTCCGGCCCGATCGCCGCCTCGGCGCGCAGCGCATCGGTCATGCTCGCCTTTGGGGGATCGGACGGGGTCCTGCCAACGGACGCGTTCATGCGCTCTCCCTCCAATCCAGGACCATTTTCAGACAGGCACTATCGGTGAAGGCGGTGCGGTAGGCATCCGGCGCATGCGCCACATGCCTGGTGTGGGTGATCAGCCCGTCCAGCGAGAGCCGGCCATCGGCCAGCAGCGCCAGCACGGCGTCGAGGTCCTGCGTCTTCCACTCCGCCGCGATGCGGATCCGCGCCTCCCGCATGAAGGCGGGCGGGAAGCTGAAGCTCAGCGGCTCGGCGTAGAAGCCGGCCAGCACCACCTCGCCGCGCGGCGCCAGGCGGGCGATCAGCGCATCCAGCAGCGTCGGGTCGCCGGAGACATCGGCGATGCAGCGATAGTCGCGGCGGTCATCCGCCGCCGGGTCCAGCACCGGGTAGCCCTCGGCGCCGGCATGCCGGCCGGCATTCGTCTCCCACACCATCGGCGCCGGGGCGCCGGCGGCGAGGGCGAGGCGCGCCAGCAGCCGCCCGAGGACGCCATGGCCGACGATCAGGTCCGGCTGCGGCACGCCGCGCGGGAAGGCGTGGTAGGCGGTGGCCGCGAGCGCCAGCAGCACGCCCTGCTCGCCCAGGTCTTCCCAGATCGGCACCACCTTGGCGCCGGGGACGACGAGGCGGGAGGCGGCGCCGCCGAACAGGCCGCGCACCGGCTCCCCCTTCAGCGTGCCGAAGCAGCGGGCGCCGGGAACGAAGACCCGCTCCCCCACCCGCCGTCCGGTCGTCGCGCCGGCCCGGGTCACGCGGCCCACCGACTCGTAGCCGGGCACCAGCGGGTAGCCCATGCCGGGGAAGCTCGGCATCCGGCCGGACCAGAGCAGGCGCTCGGTGCCGGTGCTGATGCCGCTCCATTCCACGTCGACGACCACATCCTCCTCGCCGGGGGGCGTGAGGGAGAGCCTTTCCAGGCCCAGCTCCTCCGGCGCCCGCAGCAGGACGGCAATGGTGTCCATGCCTTGGACTCCCCACGAACCTCTTGCTGTCAGGATAGAATGACGCATCAAAGTGTCAAGCTTGTTTGACATGTGTCGGTCAGGCCGCGCGGGCGGTCATGACGCGCGCCAGCAGCGGCGTGCGGGTGGGCAGCAGCGCGGGATCGGCGAAGCCGGCCTGGCGGATCAGCGCCGCCAGCTCCTCCGGCCGCCGCGGCCGGCCGGTGCCCATGGCAAGGAGGTAGAAGCCGAAATAGGCCTCGGTGATCGGCTCGGCGCCGGCGGTGCCGGACATCGGCTCGGCCACCAGCAGCGTGCCGCCCGGCGGCAGGGCGCTGCGCGCGGCGCGCAGGATCGCCAGCGCCCGCGCATCGTCATGGTCGTGGACGATGCGGACCAGGGAGACGATGTCGGCGCCGTCCGGGAAGGGCCCGCGGGTGAAGTCGCCGCCGCAGGCCTGGGCGCGGTCGCCGAGTCCCGCCGCCGCGAATCGCGCCCGCGCCCGTTCGGCGACGGCGGGCAGGTCGAACAGGCGAAGCTGCAGCGACGCATGCCGCGCCCCCACGGCCCGCAGGAAGCTGCCATCGCCGCCGCCGAGGTCGAGCAGGCAGCGGTGCCGGGAGAAGTCGTAGGCCGCCAGCACCTCCGCCGCGATGAAGGGCTGGGATGCGGCCATCAGCGCCGTGTAGTCGGCGACATGCTCGTCCGGCAGCGAATCCGGCCGTTCGGTGCCGGCATAGGGCCAGTAGCCGGAAAGCCCGTTGCCGCCGCGGTCGCGCCGCAGCAGCGCCACCGGATCCGCCAGGTCGCGATAGACCAGCGCATGGTGCTCGACCATCGCGGTCACGCCCGGGTTGTCCACCATTGCGGCGCCCAGCTCGCCCAGGCCCCAGCGGCCGCCGCGGCGGCGCGTCACCAGGCGCAGCGACTCGGCGGCGTTCAGCAGGGTGGTCGCGGCCTCGGGCGAAAGCCCCATGCGGGCCGCCAGCCGGTCGTGCGGCTGCGGCCCGTCGCGCAGCATGTCGAACACCTGCAGCCGGACGCAGGCGAGCAGGGTCTGGGTGTAGACGAAGCCGGCGCAGAGATCGAACAGCGCCCGCACCCGCCGCCGGGCGAAGGGCCGGGTCAGCGGGAAGCGGGTGGCGAAGGCGCGGAACCGCGCGCTCGCCAGCAGCCGGTCATAGGTATCGCGGAGGCGCTCCGGCAGGCCCGGGCGCGACCCCGGGGGTGCCATCGCAAGCTGGCCCGACATGAATCCCCCGTGTCAGGCGGCGCTGACGGCAAGCTTGCGTGGCAGCAGCCGCCGCGTCTCCGACAGGATGACGGAGCGCAGCGCCTCGGCGCCCAGGCAGGGCGGGATCGAGGCGACCGCCTCGGCCGCCAGATCCTCCAGCCGGGCGATGGCGCCCGACAGGCCGAATTGCAGCACCGCGCTGGGCCGGGCATGCGCCGCGTCCTGGCCCGCGGGCTTGCCCATCTCGGCCTCGTCCTCCACGGCGTCGCGCAGGTCGTCCGCCACCTGGTAGGCCTCGCCCAGCCGGTCGCCCAGCAGCCGCCAGGTCTCGGCATCCGCGCCGGCGGCGGCGGCGCCCGCGGCGGTGGCGGCGGCGAACAGGCTGCCGGTCTTCTCCCGCTGGTATTCCGCCAGGTCGCAGCGCGGCTCGCTCTCCCACCCCTGCCCCGCGACGATGCCGCGCGGCACGCCGACCGAATCGCCGATGGTCAGCAGCAGCGGGCCGAGGCGGGCGGGCGCGGCCGGCGCGGCGCGGGCCAGGATCTGGAAGGACAGGACGATCAGCGCATCGCCGGCCAGCACCGCCAGCGGCTCCCCATGGGCGCGGTGCACGCTGGGCCGGCCGCGGCGGGTCGCGGCATCGTCGAAGCAGGGCAGGTCGTCATGCACCAGGGACGCGCAGTGCAGCAGTTCGATGGCCGCCGCCGCCGCCTCGGACAGCGCCGGGGCGTCGTCGCCGCAGGCGCCGGCAACCGCCAGGCAGAGCCGCGGCCGCACCCGCGCCCCCTTCGGGAAGACCGCATGCTGCATCGCCCGTGCCAGGCTGGGTGGGCAGCCGGGCCCCTGGGCCAGCGCGACGGCATTGGCGAGGGTCCGTTCGATCCGGCTGACGGCGTCCATGGAGAGCCTCCCCGGCCCGAGCCACTGTCGGGTCCGATTGTCAGCCTAGACTGTCAATTAGGATGGACATTGGCGTCAATCGGAAATCACGCCTCCCGGTTTCGTGACGCCGCCTCGCCTGCCTCCGCCCCCAGATGATTCGGGTCGTGGCTCGAGTGGCGGCTCCCGCCCCCCAAAGGCCGGCGCCTTCCCGCTCGGGTCCCGCAGGATCGCGGCATGGCCGCGCATGGCGCGGCCGATAAGAGGGAGGGTTTCGTCTTGGCCGATGTCTGGACCACAAGCCGCCTGGCGGCCGATGCAGCGCGACCCGGGATCCGCCGGATCGCGCCGTCCGAGCTGCGCGCGGTGCTGCGGGCGGGCTGGGAGGATTTCCGCGGCTGCCCGACCCAGCTCGTCTTCCTCTGCGTCCTCTATCCCATCGTGGGGCTGGTGGCGGCCCGCGCCTTCTCGGGCGGGGAGATGCTGCCGCTGCTCTGGCCGCTGATCGCCGGGCTCAGCCTGGTCGGGCCCGTCGCGGCGGTCGGGCTGTACGAGATCAGCCGGCGGCGGGAGGCGGGGGAGAAGGTCTCCTGGCTCACCGCCTTCCAGGTGCTGCGGCATCCGAACCTGCCGCAGATCGCCATGCTCGGCATCATGCTCATGGCCATCTTCGTCGCCTGGATCGCGGTGGCGAAGGGCATCTACATGATGACCATGGGCCACCTGCCGGCGCCGCAGGCGGGCGGGCTGTGGCAGGAGACCTTCGGCACCGCCGCCGGCTGGCGGCTGCTGCTGATCGGCAACGCGGTCGGCTTCGTCTTCGCCCTGGGCGTGCTGATGCTGACGGTGATCAGCGTGCCGATGCTGATCGACCGGCCGGTGGGAATCGGGACCGCGATCCAGACCTCGATCCGCGCCTGCCTGGAGAATCCGCGCGCCATGGCCGCCTGGGGCGTGATCGTCGCGGCGGCGCTGCTGGTGGGCAGCCTGCCGGCCTTCATCGGCCTGGCGGTGGCCATGCCGGTGCTGGGTCACGCGACCTGGCATCTCTACAAGCGCGTGGTGGCCTGAACCACCGGGGGGCCGCCGCCCGCCGCCCAAGCCCGGGATGGCAGGCGTCCCGACCGGGCAGGCCCGGTGCCGGCGCGGCGCGGGGGCGCCCGTTGCGCGCCGGCCGGGCCGCGTCACTCAGCCCTGCGACCGGGGCCATGGCGCCCGCGGCGCGCCGCGGGGTGCCGCCGGGCGCGGCGGCGCATCCGCGTCAGGGCGGCGTCACGCCTCTGCGGCGGTGGCGGCCAGCGCATTCGCCTGATGGACGGCCACCGCGGTCAGGTTGACGATGCCGCGCGCCGTCACGCTCGGCACCAGCACATGCAGCGGCTTGCGCATGCCGAGCAGGATGGGGCCGACCTGCAGCCCGTCGGCCGCCGCCTTCAGCAGGTTGAAGCTGATATTGGCGCTGTCGAGATTGGGGAAGGCCAGCAGGTTCGCCGTGTCGGTCAGCGTGCTGTCCGGCACCGCCCGGGCGCGGATGGCCGGCACCAGCGCGGCGTCGGCATGCATCTCGCCATCCACCTCCAGCCCCGGCGCCTTCTGCCGCAGCAGGGCCAGCGCGGCGCGCATGGTGCGCGCGGTGGGCGCGTTGGACCCGCCGAAGGACGAATGCGACAGCAGCGCGACCTTCGGCGTCAGGCCGAAGGCCTCCACCTGCTCGGCCGCCAGCAGCGTCATCTCGGCGATCTGCTCGGCCGTGGGCTCGACCAGCAGATGCGTGTCCACGAAGAACAGCGTGCCGGTCGGGATGATGACGGCCGACAGGGCATAGACGCGGGAGACGGCGTCGGACTTGCCGATGACGTCATACGCATAATGCCATTGCCGCATCCAGTTGCCGCTGCCGCCGACCAGCGCCGCGTCCACATGCCCGGATTCCAGGAGCAGCGCGGCGGCGACCGTGGCGCGGGTCGTCACCCGCCGCGCGGCGGCCTCGGGCGGGGCGCCGCGGCGGCCGACGCGCAGCTGGTACATGCGCGTCAGCGGCTCGAACAGCGCGGTGTCGGCCAGGGGATCGAGGATCTCGACCGATTCGGAGAAATCCATGCGCAGGCCCATGGCCTTGGCGCGCGCCTCGATCACCTCCCGCCGGCCGAGCAGCACCGGCTCGGCGATGCCCTCGTCCAGCACGGTCTGCACCGCCCGCAGCGTGCGCTCGTCCTCGCCCTCCGAATAGACCACGCGGCGTGGCGCCTTGCGGTCGGCCTCGAAGAGCGGCCGCATGAGGTAGCCGGAGCGGAAGACGAAGCGCTCCAGCTCCCGCCGGTAATGCGCGAAATCGGCGATCGGCCTGCGGGCGACGCCGCTTTCCATCGCCGCCCGGGCGACGGCCGGCGCGATCTCCAGGATCAGCCGCGGGTCGAAGGGCTTGGGGATGATGTAGTCCGCGCCGAAGACCGGCGCATGGCCGCCATAGGCGGCCGCCACGACCTCGGACGCCTCCACCCGCGCCAGGGCGGCGATGGCGTCGGCGGCGGCGACCTTCATCGCCTCGTTGATCGCGGTGGCGCCGACATCGAGGGCGCCGCGGAAGATGAAGGGGAAGCAGAGGACGTTGTTGACCTGGTTCGGGTAGTCGGACCGGCCGGTGGCGACGATGGCATCGGGGCGGACGGCGCGCACCGCTTCCGGCAGGATCTCCGGCTCGGGGTTCGCCAGCGCCATGATCAGCGGCCTCGGGCCCAGCTTCGGCAGCCATTCCGCCTTCAGCACCCGCGGCGCCGACAGGCCGAGGAAGATGTCGGCGCCGTCCAGCACCTCCTCCAGGCTGCGGGCATCGGTGCGGCGGGCATAGCGCGCCTTGTAGGGGTCCATCCCCTCCGGCCGGCCCTCATACACCACGCCATGGATGTCGCAGACCGTCACGTTCTCCCGCTTCAGGCCCATCTCGACCAGCAGGTCGAGGCAGGCGAGCGCGGCGGCGCCGCCGCCGGTGTTCACCAGCTTCACGTCCTCGATCCGCTTGCCCTGCAGCAGCAGGCCGTTGCGGATGGCGGCGGCGACGATGATGGCGGTGCCGTGCTGGTCGTCGTGGAAGACCGGGATCCGCATGCGCTCGCGCAGCACCCGCTCCACCTCGAAGCATTCGGGGGCCTTGATGTCCTCGAGGTTGATGGCGCCGAAGCTCGGCTCCAGCGCGGCGACGACCTCGATCAGCTTCTGCGGGTCGCGCTCCTCCACCTCGATGTCGATCGAATCGATCCCGGCGAATTTCTTGAAGAGGACGGCCTTGCCTTCCATCACCGGCTTGGAGGCGAGCGCGCCGATGGCGCCGAGGCCGAGCACGGCGGTGCCGTTGGAGATGACGGCCACCATGTTGCCGCGGGCGGTGTAGTCCCAGGCGGCGTCGGGGTTGGCGGCGATCTCCTCGCAGGCGGCGGCGACGCCGGGGCTGTAGGCGAGGCCGAGGTCGCGCTGCGTCGCCATGCGCTTGGTCGGCTCGACGCTGAGTTTCCCGGGGCGCGGCAGACGGTGGTAGTCCAGTGCCGCCTTGCGGAAATCCTCGTCCATGCCCCGCCCCCGTATCGAGTGGCCGACAATGCGGCGGCGGGCGCGGGGCCGCAACCGTCGGAACGCCCCGGGACCGGCCTTCCCCTCCCCAACCCCTCGGCTTTCATCAAGCCCTAAGCCCCTTGTGCCAGGATCCGCGCGCGCAGCCGGCACCGGGCCGCTGCGCGGCGCGGGGAATTGTCCAGCATGAACGTCTTCAGGAGCGCGCGGGCCGCCGCCCTGCGGGAGCAGGCGGAATGGCTGGAGGTGCTGTCGGGCTATGCCGGGATCGGGCTGTGGGATGCCATCCTGCATGAGGGCGACCCGATGCACCCGCAGGCGCGCTGGACCTGGTCCGCCGATTTCCGGCGTCTGCTGGGCTTCACGGCCGAGGCCGAGTTCCCGAATGTCGTCCAGTCCTGGTCCGACCGCCTGCATCCGGAGGACAAGGACAAGACCTTCGCCGCCTTCGGCGCCGCGCTGGCCAGCGGCAGCCGCTACGACACCACCTACCGGCTGAAGGTGCGGGACGGCAGCTACCGCTGGTTTCGTGCGACCGGGGGGGTCATCCTGGACGGGAACCGGCGGCCGCGCCGTGCCTGCGGGTCCCTGGTGGACATCCACGATGCGAAGATGGCCGAAGCCGCCCGCCGGCAGGACCTGGAGGCGATGGCCCGCCGGTTCGAGCAGGAGATCGCCGGCCTAGTCGCCAGCCTGGGCAGCGCGGCCGAGGAAATGGCGTCCGATGCCGAAAAGCTGAACGCCTCCGCCGGCGCGACGATCGGGGAGGCCGGGCGGGTCTTCGACGCCGCCGGCCAGGCCGCGCAGAACGTCCAGAGCGTGGCGGCGGCGACCGAGCAGGTCACCGCCTCGATCCGCGAGATCAGCGCGCAGGTCGAACGCTCGACCCGCGCCACCGCCACCGCCACCGGCCAGGCCGGCGAGGCGACGGGGGTGGTCCGCACCCTGGTCGCCGATGTGCAGAAGATCGGCGACGTGGTGAAGCTGATCAGCGACATCGCCGGCCAGACCAACCTGCTGGCGCTGAACGCGACGATCGAGGCGGCCCGCGCCGGCGAGGCCGGCAAGGGATTCGCCGTGGTGGCGAGCGAGGTGAAGGCGCTGGCCGCGCAGACCGGCAAGGCGACCGAGGAGATCACCAGCCGCATCGACGCGGTGCAGGGCGCGACCACCCAGGTGGCCGGCGCGATCGAGGCGGTGGCACGCACCATCGAGCAGCTGAACGAGGTGGCGGGCGCCATCGCCGCCGCGGTCGAGCAACAGGGCGCGACCACGGCCGAGATCGCCCGCAGCATCCAGCAGGCGGCGGCCGGGACGGAAGGGATCGCCGGCGGCATCGGCGGCGTGCGCAGCACGGCCGAGGCGACGCATGGCGCGACCACCCGGATCACCGGCCAGGCCGGCGGGGTGCATGACCGCGTGGGTGAGTTGCGGCGGACGCTGGACAATCTGGTCCGGCAGATCCGCGCGGCCTGACCAGGGCCCGCCGGGTCCCCCGCCCGGCCCAACAGCCCAGCCCTGCCGCGCCTTCCGTGGCTGGCGGCTCCGGCTGCGACGGATGCCGGCAGGCGGCGATCCTTGCCGTGCCTGGGCGCATCGCGGGCAGGCGTGCAGCGCAGCCGGCGTGGCAGCGCCGCGGCACCACCGCGCCGGGGCGGCGCGGCGCTCCATCCCGGCCGACAGCCTCCGTCGCGCGGATCGCGGCAGGGCATCCCGGCCCGGATGGGTCGACCTGGCCGGGAAGGCCGCCGGGACCGCGTGCGCCGGTCCCGGGATCAGCCGCCGCCGTTACCGAAAGGGGCGGCGGGTGCGGGGCGGTTGCAGGGCGGAGCGGCGCCCGCGCGACCCCCCGGGGGCGACGAACCGCCGGTGACGAACCGGGGGCGACGCACCGGGGGCAAGGGACCAGCGGCCGCACGGCCGGGCCTGGTCCGCCGCGCCTCCCCGTCCCTGGCGGCGCTTGCGGCGGGCGGCGCGTCGACCGCCCGCCGCGCCCTCAGGCGGCCCGGATGCCGGCCAGGAAGCCGTCCACCCGCACCCGCAGCGCATCGCCCTGCTGGGTGACCGCGGCGGCGGCGCGCTGCACGCCGGCGGCGGTGCCGCGCGTCGCCGCGGCCGCGTCGCTGACCTCGGCGATGTTGTTCGACACCTCGGTCGTGCCGACCGCCGCTTCCTGCACGTTGCGGGCGATCTCGCGCATCGCCGCGCCCTGCTCCTCCACCGCCGCGGCGATGCTGGAGGAGACGTCGTTCACCTGGCCGATGGTGGCGGCGATGCCGCCGATGGCCGTGGCGGCCTGGCCCGCCGCATCCTGCATGCTGCGGATCTGCGCGCCGATCTCCTCGGTCGCCTTGGCGGTCTGGGCGGCCAGCGCCTTCACCTCCCCGGCGACGACGGCGAAGCCCTTGCCCGCCTCCCCGGCCCGCGCCGCCTCGATGGTGGCATTGAGCGCGAGCAGGTTGGTCTGCGCCGCGATGTCGCTGATCAGCCGTACCACGTCGCCGATGCGCATCGCCGCCTCGGACAGGCCGCGGACCATGTCGTCCGTCCGCTCGGCATCCCGGGCGGCCTCGGCGGCGATGCCCGCGCCCTCCGCCACCCGGCGGGTGATCTCGGCGACCGAGGCGGTCATTTGCTCGGTCGCGCTGGCGACGGAATGGACATTGGCGGCCGCCTGGTCGGCGGCGCTGGCCACCATGCCGGAACGCTGGGTGGTCCGCTCGGCGCTGCCGCCCATCTCCTCCGCCGCGCTGCGCAGGTCGGCCGCCGCGGTGCCGAGCGCCGCCAACGCCTCGCCCACCGCGCCCTCGAAGCCGGCGATCTCGGCGGCCACCTGGCGGGCCCGGGCATCCTTGCGGCGCTGCTCCTCCTCCCCCAGGCCGGACAGCCGCGCCGCCTCGGCCGCCGTGGCCCGCAGGGTGCCCAGCGCCCGCGCCATGCGGCCGATCTCGTCCTGCCGGCCGGCGAAGGGCACGGCGGTCGCCAGCTCCCCCTGGGCGATCCGGTCGACCGAGTCGGTAAGCTGCAGGATGGGCGCGACGACGCGCCGGGCCAGCAGCCAGGCGAGGCCGATGGTCGCCAGCCCGGCCGCCAGCATGCCGCCGAGGGCCAGCAGCAGGTGCCGCCGCGCCGCCGCCGCATCCGCCGCCGCGCCGGCCTGGGCTTCCGCCAGCGCCGCGTCGCGCACCAGCAGCAGCACCTGCATGGACGGCGTGGCGAAGGCGGTGAACTCGGCGACCGTCATCGGATAGGCGGCGCCGGTGCGCCCGGCGGCGTACATCGCATCCAGCCGCGGGGCGGCATCCTCGAAGTAACGGCGCTTCACCTCGGCCACCGCGGCGGCGACGCGCGGCGGGTTGCCGAGCAGGGCGACCATGCCCGAGACCCGCTCCCACACCGTCTCGAGCGCGCCCTTGCCCGCCGCCGACATCTCCAGGTCCTGGGCGGAGACCGGCCGCCCGGCATTCACCGCGGCGCTGACCGGCAGCAGGCGGCGGCTCGCCGCCTCCCGCATGTCCCAGGTCATCCGCGCCAGCAGCAGCATCGGCTCCAGCCGCGGCGCCCCCTGGGCGATGGCGGCGTGGCTGTCGTCGAGCGCGGCGGACACCGCGGCCAGCATCAGGCCGTAATCGGCGAAGACCGTCTGCTGCAGCCCGGCCGGCCGCTCCGCCCCCGGGCGGCGGACCGCGCCGAGCAGGCGGCCCCGCAGGGCGGCGAGGCGGGGCTGGATGCCCTCCACCAGCCCAGCATGCCGCGCCAGCGGCCCGCTGGCCTCGGCTGCCAGGGTCCGGGCGGCCTGGTCCAGCGCCGCGTCGGTCGCGCCCAGCACGGCGCGCAGGCGGGCCTCCACCTGATCGTCGATCGGGGCGGGGACGCCGGCGCGGACGAAGAGGTTGCCGCGCTCGATGACCAGGGTCTCGGTCAGGCGGAGCAGCGCGGCCGAGGCGGCGGTGAGCCGCTCCGCGCTCTCGGCCGCGGCGCGGCGCTGCCACTGGTCGAGCGCCAGGCTGCCGGTGAGGCCCAGCACGATGACGCCGACGGTGGCCATGGCCGCGGTAAAGAGTGTCCTGATCCGCATCGCGCGCGTGTCTTTCCCGAACCGTAGGTCGGAAATCGATATCGCAGGCACCTGTCCAGGGAGTGAACCTGGCGGCTGCGCGGCCGGGCGCGGGGCGTCAGGGGTGGTGGGACGTGGGTGGCAGGGCGCCGATTTGGAGCGCCGCCTGGGCGCCGGGGACCGGGCCATGGGGCCCGACCGGGCCGCGCGGCAGCCCCGGCCGGGGTCCGCGCGACGATGGTGCGGTCGAGAAGAGTCGAACTTCCACGGGGTTTCCCCCACCAGCACCTCAAGCTGGCGCGTCTACCATTCCGCCACGACCGCAGACCGGGTAGAGGCGGGCCTATAGAGCATGGCCATGGCGGGGGCAACATTGGGCGAGGCGGTGGTGGTGCCGGGGCGGCCGGAATTCCGCGTCTCCGACGGGCTGACCCCCTACCCGGAGGCGCTGGCCGCCATGGAGGCGCGCGTCGCCGCCATCCGCGCCGGCACGGCGGAGGAGCTGGTCTGGCTGGTCGAGCACCCGCCGACCTATACCGCCGGCACCTCGGCCGGCGCGGCGGACCTGCTGGACCCGCGCTTCCCGGTCTTCCAGGCCGGGCGCGGCGGGCAATGGACCTATCACGGGCCGGGCCAGCGCACCGCCTACGTGATGCTGGACCTGGCGCGGCGTGGCCGCGATGTCCGCGCCTATGTCCAGGCGCTGGAGGAGTGGGTGATCCGGGCGCTGGACCGCTTCAACGTGAAGGGCGAGCGGCGGGATGGGCGGGTCGGCATCTGGGTGGCCGACCGGGCGCGCGGGACGGAGGACAAGATCGGCGCCATCGGCGTGCGCGTCACGCGCTGGGTGACCTGGCACGGCATCGCCCTGAACGTCGACCCGGACCTGTCGCATTTCGGCGGCATCGTCCCCTGCGGGCTGAGCCAGTATGGCGTGACCAGCCTGCACCGCCTCGGCATCCCGGCGACGATGGAGGAGGCGGATGCGGCGCTGATGGCAGCCTGGGGGGAGGCGTTCGGGTCGCAGAGCGGCATGGCGTGACCCCGCCCCGGCGACAGCGGGCCGCGGCGCCGCGGCACCCGGCTCCGCGCGCGCACCGCCGCTGCGGCGCCCGCCCGGCTTGACGCCCCTCTTTCCTGCACCGCAAGGTTGCCGTCGCGCAGAGCACCCGGGTGGTCCGATCCGATGGCCGGTTCCGAGGATGGACGATCCGGCGCCGCGCCACCGACCGCCGCCCCGCCCTCCGCCGACGACCTCCGCGCGCTGGAAGCCGACAAGCTGCGCGAGGAGATCGCCAGGCTGCGGCAGGAACGCGGCTTCTGGACCCGCAAGGCGCCGGTCGTCCTCTCCCTCGCCGCCGGCATCTTCTCGGTCAGCCAGGGCATGCTGGCGATCACCGGCGGCGCGTCCGAGCGCCGCGCCAGCGCCCGCGAGCAGGACCGGAAATGCCTGGAGACGGGGCTGGAGACGGCGAAATTCGCCCTCGACCGCGTCGCGGAATTCGGCCGCACCGATGCGGCGCGGCAGGTCTCCGTCATCAACACGGTGCTCGCCACCTTCCCGGCCGAGGCGGCGCTGAACATCCTCCGCGCGTTCGAGCAGTCGGCCTCCATCCCGGCGGTCACCGGCATCCTGCGCGACGCCCAGGAGAGGCTGCGGAGCGAGATCGCGCAGAACGCGCGGAGCGGCGTGGTGGAGGGCGCGCTGACCGCGCTCAACGCCCTGCTCTTCAGCCCCGACCATGGCTGCATCGGCGAACGCCGGCCCTATGCGGCGATCGACCACGCCAGCACCCCGCCGCCCGGGGTGCCGGACCGCCCGACACCGCGGCCCGAGCCGGCGGCGCCGGGTCCCGCGACGCCGGGTCCCGCTATACCCGGGCCGGCCAGCCCGGCACCGACCGTGGCCGAGGCGCTGACCGTGTTCTACCAGGTCACCCGCGACCGCGACCGCGACCTCGCGACGGCGCTGGGACAGGCCGTCGCGCAGGAGGGCGCGGGCTTCCCGAAGGCCGGGGTCGAGCTGATCCGCGGCATCCGCGACCTCCCGGCCACCCAGGTCCGCTACTACTTCGCCGACCAGGCGGAACGTGCGCGCAGCCTGGCCGAGGCGTTGCGCGGCGCAGCCGCCAGGGCGCAGGTGCCGCTGCAGGCGCAGGTGCAGTTCATCGGGGATCGCTTCCCCAACCTGCCGCGCGGCCGGATCGAGGTCTGGTTCCAGCCGCTGGATCCGGCGCCGCGATAGAGCGGATCGCGGCGCATGCGCGCGCCCTGGGAACCCGTGGCTGCCGCGGTGCGGCGTTCCAGGTCGGATGCGGGCCGCGGCCGGCGGCGACTGCAGGACCCGACTCAGCCGCTGGCGGCGTCGTTCTCGGTGGCCTTGAGCCCGGGGGCGCCGCTGTCGCCGGCGACGGCGCCGGGCGGCGTCGCGGCGGCGCCGGGCGGCGGCCGGTCGCCATCCGCCTGCACCTCCCAGCCCTCGTCCTGCAACTCGGCCAGCAGCGCCTCGTGCATGTCGGTGCCGTGCTCGGCCACCACATGGCCGGCGGCGCCCAGCAGCACCGTGCCGGCATCATCGGTGCGCATCAGGCGGCGCTCGCCCGCCCGTTCCAGCTTCGTTTCCCGCATCCGGGCGCAACGCGGGCGGGTGGGACGGGTTCGCGGGGCGGTCACAGCAGCAGCAGCTTCAGGAACAGCACCGCATGCGCCGCCGCCTTGACCAGCTTGCGCCAGCAGGGCCGGCGGGCGCGGAGGGCGGCGACCACCTCCTCCAGGTCCAGGCCGGCGAGCAGCAGGTAGGCCGCCGGCGCCGCGACGGCCAGCAGCGCCAGGCCGAGCACCGCGGCACCGAGCCAGGGATCGGCAGGCAGGTGCAGATGGGTGAGGATGGACATGGTCGGCATTCCCTTTCCGGTTGACCGACCCGCGATTCACCAGACACTGGCCGAAATGCCCCGGCCTTCGCCCGCAACCTCCCCCGCAACCGCCCGCAATGGCCCGCAACCCGGCGCCTGACCCGCGGCGCGCGGAATTCGCCGCGCTGTTCGACGGGCATCTCCGCGCCGGGACGCGGCCCGACCCCGACCACCGCGAACCCTGGAGCAACGCCGCCTTCGCCCGCGCCATGCCGGGCCGCGGCACGACCACCGGCGTCTCCGACCGCAGCGTCGCCAATTGGCGCCGGGGACACGCGCTGCCGGCGGAGATCGAGCCGATCCTCCGCCTGCTGTTCGGCCCGCTGCGCGCGGATGGCGGCGAGGCCCGCATCGCGCTGCGCGCCGCCTGGGAGCGGCCCCGGATGGGCGAGGCGGCGGCGCGGATCGCGGCCGAGCCGCCTGAGCCCGATGCCGTCACCTGGGTGGAGGATGGCGACCGGCTGGCCATCGCGCCCGGCGCCGAGACGGATGCGGCGGCTTCGGCCGATCCGGCGGTGGCCAGGCGCCACCGCGGCGTGGTGGAGCGGCTGCAGGATCTGGTGGAGGCGATCGGCCAGCGGCTGGACAACCAGCGCGCCTGGAAGGGGCTGGCGCGCGCCGCGCGGCGGGCGCTGGCCGCGGCGGAGGTGCCGACGGCCGAGCTGCCGGACGTGCTGGTGGACCTCTACGACAACATCGTCAGCATGGGCGGTTTCGTCACGCTGGACGATGCGCTGGCGGCCGATCCGGCGGCCCTCGACCCGGCGCTGGACCCCGATATCCGCCGCGCGCTGGCGGATTGCCTGGCGGTGGCGGCGCCCTGGCTGCGCAGCTTCCCCAGCGCGCTGCAATGGGATTCGGGGCGGCGGGATTTCCTGGCCCGGCCGGAATTGTTCGAGCCGGTGCGGGCGACGCTGCCCCTGGCACGGCAGGTGCTGGAGGCGGCGCGGGCGGAAGGGGCGATCTCGGCCGAGGATGCGGCCCGCGCCGCCCTGCCGCTGGACACGGCCGACCTGCCGGGGATGCAGGGCGAGAAGGCGGGCTATCGCGGCCTGGCCAATGCCCGCGCCCTGGTCACGCGGGCGGCGGCGGTGACGGCGGCCTTCCTGTCGGGCGCCGTCGCCTCGGACTACGCCACGCGCTCGGCGCTGGTGCAGCATCTGGGCGGCGCGCTCGCGCGGGCGGAGGAGGCGGCGGGCGCCCTGCTGGCGGAGGCGCCGGCGGACCTGCGGGCGGCCATCCGCCATGTGTTCGCGGCGAACCGCGCCCGGCGCGAGGGTGACTTGCCGGAGGTGCCGGGCACGACGCTGCCCGTACAGCCACGGCCCGCCGAGCCGCCGCCGGACCTGCAGGAGATTGTCGAAGGCATGATCCTGGCCGGCGCGCGCCCGCCCGAGGCCTGGGTGCCGTTCATCGAGGTGTTGGACTTCGATCACTCCAAGCTGGACGACCTGGCGCCCCTCGCCGGGCTCGCCAGCCTGCGAACCCTCTGGATCGGCCGCACCCAGGTCAGCGACCTCGCGCCCCTCGCCGGGCTCGCCAGCCTGCAAACCCTCTGGCTCGACAATACCCAGGTCAGCGACCTCGCGCCCCTCGCCGGGCTCGCCAGCCTGCAAACCCTCACGCTCGGCAACACCCAGGTCAGCGACCTCGCGCCCCTCGCCAAACTAGCCAGCCTGCAAACCCTCCGGCTCGACAACACCCAGGTCAGCGACCTCGCGCCCCTCGCCGGAAGGCGGGGCCTCACGATCCATTGGCGCGGGCGCGAGATCGACGCCGCCACCCTTCGCCCGTGACGGCGCGCCCTACTCCACCCGCGCCCCGCTCGCCCGCGCCGCGGCGGCCCAGACCGGCGCATCCGCCCGCATCTGCGCCGCGAATTCCGCCGGGCCGAGCGCGGTCGGCACCAGCCCCAACTCGCGCAGCTTCGCCCGTCCCTCCGGCGGGCGGATCACGCCCAGCACCGCCTGCGCGAAGCGCTCCAGCACCGGCGCCGGCGTGCCGGCGCGCGTCACCAGGCCGTTGAAGCCCAGCAGCTCCAGCCCGCCGCGATAGCCGAGTTCCACGAAGGTCGGCACCTCCGGCAGCGTGTCGATGCGCGTCGGGCCGGTGACCGCCAGCGGCAGCAGCCGGCCGTCGCGGATCTGCGGCACGCTCACCGCCTCGTCGTTGATGGACAGGAAGGCGTTGCCCGCCACCACGTCCAGCACCGCCGGCGCGCTGCCGCGATAGGGCACATGGCTCATCCGCACATCCGCCACCTGCTCCAGCATCGCGCCGTAGAGATGGCTGGCGGAGCCGATGCCGAAGCTCGCATAGCTCAGCTCGCCGGGACGCCGCCGCGCTTCCGCCAGCAGGTCGGCCAGCGTGCGGATGCCGCGGTCCGGCCGCACCGTCAGCACCAGCGCGGCGGTGCCGAACTGCACCACCGGCGCCATGTCCCGCATCGTCTCGTAGCCCGGGCTGGCATGGATCACCGGGTTGATCAGCGTCAGCGAGGCATTGACGTAGAGCACCGTGTGCCCGTCCGCCGGCGCCGCCAGCGCGGCCTGGGTGCCGATCATCCCCTGGGCGCCGGGCCGGTTCTCCACGATCACCGGCTGCGGCAGCACGGGGCGCAACTGCTCCGCCAGCCAGCGGGACACGAGGTCGGTCTGCCCGCCCGGCGGATAGGGCGCGACGAGGCGGATGGGCCGGTCCGGCCAGGCGCCGGTCTGCGCCGCGGCGCCACCGGCAGCGAGAGCGAGCGGCAGGCCGAGCGCGGCCCGGCGGGCGATGATGGTCATGGGCGAAGCCTCCCCGGCCTGGTCATTGCCGGGGAGGATGCCACAGACCCTGTCGCGGCGAAGCCGGCTCCGCCGTGCCCGGAGGGAGCCGGCGCGGCGGCCGGGCTCCGGGCGGCCGCTCAGCGCCCGCGGGTCAGGAAGGCCGGGGCGTTGTCGCGGAAATCGCCGTTGCGGAAGGCGTCGCGGTCGCGCCGCACACCCTCGCCGCCCGGGGCGGCGGCGCGGCGGCGGGTGCCCTCACCACCCGGCTGCTGCGGCTTGGGATGGCCGGCACCCTGCCCGGCGCCATGCCCGGCGCCATGCCCCTGGGGCCGGCCGCCCTGGGCCGGCTTGCCGCCCTGCCCATGCCCCTGCCCCTGGCGCGGCGCGCCCTGGCCGCTGCGCTGCCCGCCATGCGCGCCGGGCTGGCCGCGGCCACCCTGGCCCCGATGCCCCTGGCTCTGCTTCGGCTTCGCCCCTTGCGGCGCGCGCTGCAGCAGGCCGGGCTTGGCCAGCGACTTCGTGCGGTCCTCCCGCTGGTCCTCGGCCGGGATCGCCTGGCGGATCAGCTTCTCGATCGCCCAGAGCTTGTCCAGATCCTCGAAGGAGACCAGCGCCACCGCCTCGCCGCTCGCGCCCGCGCGGGCGGTGCGGCCGATGCGGTGGACATAGGTCTCCGGCACCTCCGGCAGGTCGTACTGGACGACATGGGTGACGTTGTCGACATCGATGCCGCGGGCGGCGATGTCGGTCGCCACCAGGATCGGCGCGGTGCCGTCCTTGAACTCGGCCAGGGCGCGTTCCCGCTGCCCCTGGCTCTTGTTGCCATGAATGGCGTTGGCCGGCAGGCCATCCGCCGCCAGCTGCTTCACCACCCGGTCGGCGCCATGCTTGGTGCGGGAGAAGACCAGGGTCCGCCCGACGCCCTCGGCCCGCAGCAGGTCGGCCAGGATGCGGCGCTTGTTGCCCTGCTCCAGGTGGATGACGCGCTGCGCCACCCGCTCGGCGGTGGTCGCCACCGGCGCCACCTCGACCCGCGCGGGGTCGCGCAGCATCTCGGCCGCCAGGCGGCCGATCTCGGTCGGCATGGTGGCCGAGAAGAACAGGGTCTGCCGCTGGGCGGGGACGGCCTTCACCAGGCGCCGGATGGCGGGCAGGAAGCCCTTGTCCAGCATTTGGTCGGCCTCATCCAGCACCAGGACCTCGACGCGGTCGAGCCGGGCGACGCCGGCATCCAGGTGGTCCTGCAGCCGGCCCGGCGTGGCGACCAGGATGTCGATGCCCTGCGACAGGGCGCGGCGCTGCGGGCCATGCGGCACGCCGCCGAACACCACCGCGACCGAGAGGCCGAGATGCGCGCCATAGGCGCGGACATTGTCGGCGATCTGCGAGCAGAGCTCGCGCGTCGGCGACAGCACCAGGGTGCGGCAGCCGCCGCGCGGCGGGCGGCCGCCCTTCTCGTTCAGCCGGTGCAGGATGGGCAGGGAGAAGGCGGCGGTCTTGCCGGTGCCGGTCTGGGCGATGCCCAGCAGGTCCCGCCCCTCGAGCACGATGGGGATCGCCTGGGCCTGGATCGGCGTGGGGGTGGAGTACCCGGCATCGTCGAGCGCGCGCAGCAGGGGCGCGGCGAGGCCGAGATCGGAGAATTGGGTCACGGGTGAGGATATTTCCGGTCGCGCGGCGCCGGACGCGCCCGCTTGGGGGGTGCGCCGCGGGTTTCAGGTGGAGACCCCGCGTGGCTGGGCCGGTCCGGTGGGAAGCTCTCGCGTGCGCCGGCAGTTCGGCTTTTAACCGCGGGGCCCTTCGGGAATCGCCCCGGGGCCGCGTCGCGGGCCGCTCACGCGGCCGGGCACCGCCGCGGCATGACTGCCCCGGCGGCCGTCATATGGGCTTTCGCAGCTACGAAAGCAAGCGCGGCGTGGCAAGGCGGGGATGGAGACGTAGCTTCGAGGGGCGCTGCCCCTTCAGATCGGCGCACCAAAGCCTTAAAGTCCTTCCGAACCCTCGAAGGTAAGCAAATTCGATCATAGCGGGCGGAGGAGCGCAATGCCCGAAGGAAATGGGTGGGCGGATTGTGGAGGAAAGACCAAGTGCATATGCAGTGACATGAGTTAGTCTATTCTTACCCAAGTCGGACAAGACAAAGCCCCGCTCACGAGACAAAATTGAATTTATTGCATTCTCAGGTGAGAAACCCGATCAGTGACCATGAGGGTCTACAGACCAAACCTAAACCAAAGCGCGACGTTCGCTTGGGCGCCTTTGCCCAGGCGTATGGAACCGGAGGAAGGTGAGTGCATAAAGGCCATACCGTTGGCGGCTAGCATATCCTCATTCAATCGGATACCTTTCTCTTCGCCTACGAAAAATGAATGATGGGAGCGTGTGAACTCATGTCCGAGTCGGCGAGACCGTTTTCGGAGGCTATGCTCTTCGACAATCGTGTTCAATGCTTCTCCTTGATGACGACGCAAAGCGTAGCAAGTTATTTGGCTTTAGTCGACAGCGCCTATCAGAATAAGGGATCGCTGCAGTTTCAAAGAGATGCACTTAAGACGACAACAGGCAAGCGTATCCGAGACCGGATGGTAGAAGACATCAAAAGAGGAACAGTCCTTCCTCCACTTGTTTTGGGCCTAGTTGTTAGCGAAGATTTCTTTTCAAAATTGTACTCCTCACTACCATGTGACATAGAAGCATTGGTGCTTTCCGCGATGTCGCAGGAGGCTTCTATCATTGACGGAATGCAGCGAACTACTGCCCTTCGCCGAGCCTTCGATGAGGAACCGACGACCGGACAGCACAAAATTCGCGTAGAATGCTGGATCGCAAGAAATACTGATAGCCTCATCTACAGGATGCTCATCCTGAATACCGGACAGATACCCTGGAACCTTAAGCGCCAACTTCAAGTTGTATACGCTCCCCTCATCACAGAAATACAACACCGGGTGAATCTCGAAAAACTAATTACCATACAAAACCCTGGACGACGCACGAAAGGTGGGGAGTTCAGGGCCGATGACCTCGTTGAAACCTTTATTGCATTCGGATTGCGGCGAACTGAAGTCGACACACAAGAAGCGCTGGCCGATGAGTTCTCGCGACTCGATATCGTCGAAGCGATTTCTAGGCGTCAGTATAATGAATATTTTTATAAGGTACTGCAGCTCCTGGTAGATATGGATCGTGCATTTTCTAAATACAAAGCCGAAGAAGAAGATGTTGAGTCGAGTGAACACTCAGATGACGATATGCCAAGGCGCTTCGTCAAGGGGAGAAATCTTTTTGACAGTCAGCCAGCGCGAATTGGATTTATAGTTGCAATCGCCATCGAGCTTTTTGGGCGACCGGGCATGGATAAAGACGACTCGCTAACGCGAATCACCTTTGAAAACATTGTGTCTAGCTGTAACGATTTTATTTTACGCGTTCAACGAGCCAATGCGGACGCCTTAGAAGATTTCCTCTGTTTTGGTATTCTGAATGAGAAGCTCGTCAGACGTCAGGGTAAGTACGGCCGACATGAGCGCGCGTATTTCGAGAAGGCTTTCCGTGTGTTGCTCGAAGAAAAGTTTCGTGTGCCGAGTATGGAGCCCTGCTGGAGAGCGTGATTTGGCACGGAACCGAAAAGCCATGAATCGTGATATTTTTGATAGATTGTCCACGATTGCCGAAGAGTCCGGCTTTCCTGTACCGAATAAAGACAGACCGAGGTGGGTGAATACAAATAATCTTGATGACGCAGAACTGCTTGCGAAGGCCAAAATTGTTCAGTCTTTGTTTTTGACGAGAAGGATTCGGGCACTTTTGGTTGAACATCAGAATATTCGGAGATTTTTGATTTCAGATATTCCCGCCCTGGAGGATGAAAGTGATGTTTTTCAAGCAGAGGAGATTACGGGTGGCTTATTTTTGATTTCTATTTCGAAGATGAATCTTGATCCTGTTGCTCCGGGCGCATCAATCGTTGAAGCAATCGGCTCTTACTACCAAGGTGTTTCAGGGTATGATGGATACAACCATGGGTTGATTTCCTTCCTTTATCCACCCGTTACTTCGTACGAAGTGAACACTGCACACGTATTTAGCGCTGATCTAAATCGAATAATTGGCAGTTTTCTTTGCCAATCAACATTCCGGTGGGTACTACCACTTGAAGACACAACTCTTCAGGCTTTGAGATCTCTTTTCGAGGCTGGCAACTCTCAGATACCTTATCGCAATGTGCTTCAAGGCATCCTATCGATCTTTTGGCATTCGCTCTATCTGGATCTCTATCGTTGCTTGGAAAGGCTTTATTTCATACCAAGGGTGAAAAATTTAGTTCCGTATTTTCAAAATCCTATCTCTCCAGAAACAAGGATAGCTGTTTTATTGGAGACACATTTATCATGGAGGCCGCGAGAAGATGAAGCATTGAAAAGCCTTGTAGCCAAATGTAGTGAAGCACTGCTTCGCCAAGCCATGATTGATTGGGGCGTGATCATTGAGCCGGATTCAAATGGTGATCCGCCGACGCTAGATCGAATTTCTTCAAAATTGACGGCCACAATATATGAGCTAAGGAATGCAATCGTACACTTTCGTCCCATCCATCAAACCGTTGAAAAAGACGATGCGACTTGGAATCGAATCATTAGGTCGCTTATTGAAATTATATGCGAGGTCTATGACTTCTTTAACTCGGAAATTCCACGTTGCGCTTAAGGAGCGAGCGGGACGCTGATGTCTGTGCTTTAGAGCGGTTTTCGTTTGCCATGGCTCACGGCAACCGCTCTAGTCATTTGAATCGACGAGCATCTTCGCCCGATTAGAGTCCATCCGGGATCATGTTCTGGTTTGGCAGAGCCTTCGCAGCATGAGGCGGACGGAGGCCCAGCGCAGGAAGCACAGGCCTGACCGGTTCAGGCACTCCCAGTCCTTGGCGAGCCGACGGCAGCG